>JBAQGL010000161.1:0-1971 GCA_049287785.1 Candidatus Dormiibacterota bacterium
CTTTGGATCCGTCGATGTGCCGTCGTCCAACTCGTACCCTTGCCCGACTTCGTCGGCCGGTTGTTTCATCGTGGTGGGCCCCGGACAGCTGGCCATCTACACTCCCGCGAATTCGGCCGGCACAGTCGATGTCGAGGTGATGACCACCCTTGGCAGGAGCCTTGCCGTCGCTGTGGACAAGTACACCTTCGTGCCTCCGGGCGCATACACGGCGGTTACTCCCTACCGAGCGTGTGACACGCGGCCTCCTGGTGGTGGAATCGTGCAGAACCAGTGCGACATGGGAACCAACCACACGCTGGGCGCCAACGGCATTGTCACGGCGCAGATCACGCAACCGGCCGGACCGGTGCCGACAGGCGCGCAGGCGGTGGTCGTCAACGTAACCGCGATCGATCACAGCAGCGGGATCACTTTGGTGACAGCCTACCCAGCGGGTACCGGCCGACCTGTCGCGTCGAACATCAACCTCGCGGGGAACACCGTCGAGTCCAACCTCGTGATCGTGCAACTGAGCCAGGCGGGCGGGACCGTGCCGGCCGGCGCGATCACCCTGTACAACGCGCTAGGGAGTGCCGACGTGATCGTCGACGTCGAGGGCTATTTCTCGTCCCCGCCTGGGGGCGGATCACATGCCGGTGAGTTCCACAGCATCCCGCCGCTGCGCATATGCGATTCGCGGGCCAATATGGGAACGGAGTGCGCCGGCACGGTCAACAATCCGCTCCTGGCCGGGAAGTGGCGCGACGTCGTGCTGTCCGGGCTTCCCCATGGCGCCCCAGTGGGCACGCCGTCAATTCCCTCGACCCCCGGCACAGCCGCTGCTGCGGTTTTCAATCTGACGGGTACCAATGGGACGCTGCCGACGCTCCTCGCGGTGGCACCGGCGCTGGCGAATCACTTGTGCCCGACCGCCTCGCCGGCCTTCTCGAACCTGAATCCCTCCGCAGGGATTGCCCTGGCAATCCGGGTGATCTCGAAGCTTGGACCCAACCAGGACGTGTGCCTGTTCAGCCCCGTCGGGAGCATCAACTTCATCACCGACGTCAACGGGTGGTTTGGCTCCTCGACGGCCCCGGCGGGCGTGCTCTTCTACTCCATTCCGCCGACCCGGGTGTGCGACACCCGCCCAACGTCCGGTTACACCTGCTCCCTGCCTGCCCCGGGGCTCACCCCGACGATCACCAAGCTGATCGGCATCGCCGGGGCCATCGCCGTTCCCGCCGATGATCAGCATTCCGTGGAGCCGGCCGCCATGGTGGCCAACCTGACCGGCGTCGCGGGGACAGCCAACACGGTGTTCATCCTGTATCCCAGCGATAAGGCGCGATCCGGCACGTCCGATCTGAATCCGAGCGCGCATCAGGTAATTGCCAACCTTGCGATAGTCGGGTTATCGACGACCCCCTCCACGAACAACGGCGACGTCAGCCTTTACAACGGCGCGGGGGATATCAACGCCGTCCTCGACGTCGCCGGCTGGTTCCAATAGGCAGCGCCGAAGGGCGCGCGGCCGGCCGGGTCGGCGCGGATCGCCGCGGCGAGAATCTCGAGACCGTGAACGACCCGAGGACCGGGTCGGCTGAAATACGAGGACCCGTCCACCGCGAGCACGCGACCCGAACGCGCGCATGGCAGGTCATCGAACCCGGGGCGTGACGTGACCTCGGGAACGAGCTCCAGCGTCCTCGGGAGGTCGTAGCCGCAGGGCATGAGGATCATCACCTCGGGTTGCGCGTCGATCACCTCCTCCCACGAGACGTAGCGCGATGGGGCTCCCTCGACACCGAGGACATCGACCCCGCCGGCAATCCGGACCATCTCAGGCACCCAGTGACCGCCGACCATCAGCGGGTCCGTCCACTCGATGCACGCGACCCGGGGTCGCGGCTCGCTGCGCGGCAGCCGGCCGATCTCTGCGACGCGCTGCCGCATCGCCCCGGCGGCGCGAGCGGCACCGCTGGCACACCC
>JBAQGL010000162.1:0-10397 GCA_049287785.1 Candidatus Dormiibacterota bacterium
CCTCGACCAGGCGCACACGCTCATCACCGGGGCGGCCCCGATATCCGTGCAGGTGCTGCGATTCTTCCACGCACTCGGGCTCGAGGTCCTCGAGGGGTACGGGATGAGCGAGAACATGACCGTGACCGCGGTCAACCGGCGTGGTCATGCGCGCCTCGGGACGGTCGGACAGGTCGTTCCAGGAGTGGAGCTGCGCCTCGCGGATGACGGCGAGATCCTGATGCGTGGCGACGTGCTCTTTGCCGGCTACTACAAGGACCCAGGGGCGACTGCGGAGACTCTGGTCGACGGCTGGTTGCACACGGGCGACATCGGTGAGCTCGACGACGACGGATACCTTCGGATCACCGATCGCAAGAAGGACCTGATCATCACCGCCGGCGGGAAGAACGTGTCCCCTTCGAACATCGAGGACGCGTTGCGCAGCGAGTTGATCGCGAATCCTGTCGTGATCGGGGACCGGCGACCGTACATCGCCGCGCTGCTCACGCTGGATGCGTCAGGACTCCAGGACTTCGCGCACCGTCACGGTGTCCCGGCGAACCTCGATGAGCTGCTGCACCACCCTACCCTGCTCGACGAGATACAGCGGCGTGTGGAATCGGTGAACACCCACCTCGCCAACGTCGAGAAGGTGAGACGGTGGGTGCTGCTCCCGAGGGAATTCTCGGTCGGCGTCGAGCTGACCCCGACCTTCAAGGTGCGCCGCAAGGTTGTCGCAGAACGTTTCGCGGCGGAGATCGAGAGCCTCTACGCCCAACCGGCCGACAGCGACCAGCCGGGCGGACGCCCGGTCGCGGGTTGAGCGGTCGGACGCCACCCGGCGGAGGCGAATAGCCGGCGTTGAAGCCGGAGCCGTGACCGAGCTTGAGCCTGGGTCGGACAGGACCCCGGCCCCTACCCCCGCTCGAGGATCCCGCGGATGAACGCGGCCTGCCCGGTGTGGGTCACGTCATCGTGGATGACGCTCACAAGCCGGACGCCCAGGGTCACCGGCGGATCCCAGCGGTCGTCGACGACCCGGTCGAGATCGGCGTCGGTCAGGCCGGCGACGAACGCGAGGGTCGCGTCGTGGACGGCGTCGTAATACTGGCGAAGCAGATCGGCGTCGACCACCACCATCGCCACCTGCTCCGAGCTGTGCCCGTAGCCGTGGTCCGAAGGCTCGAGCGGCAGGTTGAATCGATCGACCCAGCCCTCCGACATCCAGACCTGCTCGGTCTCGGCGACACCCGCGACGTGGTCGTCCTGAATGCGCGTGAGATGCCAGATCAGCCAGCCGATCGAGTTCGCATCGCTGTCGACGCGGGCTGTGAGTTGCTCCCGGGTCAGACCGGCGAGCACATGATGAACGACCTCGCGGATCCTCGCGAATGAGTCCGCAAGCAACTCGGCGCTGGTCATCGGAATGCCTCCTCTTGCGTATCGCGGCGGAAGGTCGCGTTCACGCGGACCCTTCATCCATCATGAGGGTATGACCGAGCATCCCGAAGACCTGCCCTGGAACGACGCCCCCGCCGACTCGGACGCGCCGCTGGGCAGCGCTGAGCCGGATCCCGCCGAGGTGACCGGCGACGAGGACGACCCAGCCAAGCGCGACGAATCCCTGGCGGGACGCCTGCACGACGTCGACGAATACCGGCGCGACACCCTCGATGAGCGCCTCCGCGAAGAGGAGCCCGATCGGACCACGCTCGAGCAGGAGCCCGAGGCCGGTGCGTTGCAGGCACCCGAGGACGGCGACGACGACATCGCGCTGACGGCCGGGGAGCCGGACCCGACCGACTCCGTCGAGGACGACGACGATGACTCTGCCGAGGAGGCTGCGATCCACGTCATCCCCGACGGGCGGCTCTAGTCGCGGCCTGACGACCGGCCGGCAGCGATGCGTGGCCGAGTGCGGCCACTAAGCTGCAGCTATGGCGACCGCAACCCCCGGTCCACGGAGGCCTGCACCCGGAGCTCCTCAGGGTTCCAACGTGGTCGGATACAACCCAATGCGCTGGCGGCGCTTCTGGGTGTTCATCTTCGGACTGCTCCTGCTCAACATCATCGTCAGCAGCATCATCCAATCGGCGAGCCAGCCTGCCTCGGTGACCATTCCGTACAACCTCTTCCTCGACGAGGTCAACGGCGGGAACGTCGTCAACATCACCGCGACCGGTGACTCCATCACCGGGACGACCAAGACTCCTGTCAGCGCGGGGTCCGGCCAACCCAGCGCGAAGAATTTCCTGACCCAGCGTCCGTCATTCGCCAGCGACAACCTCGAGGCAACGCTGCTCAAGAACAAGGTCAGCATCCTGGCGGAGCCACCCAATCCTCCCACGCCCTTCTGGGAGACGCTGCTCCTCTGGTTCGGACCGACGCTGCTGATCGTCTTCGGCTTCATCTACCTGATGCGCCGGAGTGCCGCGGCGCTCGGCGGAGGTGGCGCCGGCGGCATCCTCGGACGGTTCGGCCAGAGCGGCGCGCGACTGTACAACGCCGAGCGACCCGACACCACGTTCGCTGACGTTGCGGGGATCGACGAGGTCAAGGCGGAGCTCGTCGAGATCGTCGACTTTCTGAAGAAACCGGAGAAGTATCAGCGCCTCGGCGGCACGATCCCGAAGGGGGTGCTGCTGATCGGAGCCCCGGGCACGGGCAAGACGCTGCTGGCCCGCGCAGTCGCCGGGGAGGCAGGGGTGCCGTTCTTCTCGATCTCCGCATCGGAGTTCATCGAGGCGATCGTGGGAGTCGGCGCCGCCCGTGTGCGCGACCTCTTCCAGAAGGCGCGCGCCGCGCAACCAGCAATCGTCTTCATCGACGAGCTGGACGCCATCGGACGCTCGCGCTCGACCGGCGCTCGACTCGGTGGCAACGAGGAGCAGGAGCAGACCCTGAACCAGGTCCTGACCGAGATGGACGGCTTCGATACGCACACAGGTGTGATCGTGCTCGCGGCCACCAACCGCGCCGACGTGCTCGACGCAGCCCTGCTCCGCCCGGGTCGGTTCGACCGCCGGGTCACGGTGCCGTTCCCGGACCGGCGTGGGCGGCTCGAGATCCTCCGCATCCACACTCGACACATCCCGCTCGGCCCGGACGTCAACCTCGACCTGATCGCCTCGCTCACCGCCGGGATGGTTGGCGCGGACCTGCGCAACCTCGCCAACGAGGCGGCCCTTGCCGCAGCCCGCCGCGACGCGACAACCGTCGCGCAGGAGGACTTCTCCGACGCGCTCGAGAAGGTCGAGCTGGGTTCGGAACGCAAGCTCTCGTTGACCGCGCTCGATCGCGAGAAGATCGCATACCACGAATCCGGCCACGCCTTGCTCGGGCTGCTTCAGCCAGGGGCTGACCCGGTCCGCCGCGTGTCCATCATTCCGCGCGGGCAGGCGCTCGGCGTCACCGTGCAGAGCCCCGTCGACGATCGCTTCAGCTACGGGGAGGACTACCTCCGTGGACGGATCACCGGTGCGCTCGGCGGGCGCGCGGCCGAGGAGCTCGTCTATGGAATCGTCACCACAGGGGCGGAGAGCGATCTGCGCCAGGTCACCGCGGTCGCGCGCCAGATGGTCGTGAAATGGGGCATGAGCGCGAAGGTCGGCGTGCTGAGCCTCGCGGATGAGGACGGCCCGGGTCAGCCCCTGTCACTGTCACGCCCCTACAGCGAGGAGACCGCCGCGCTCATCGACGAGGAGGTGCGACGCATCTGCCAGGAGTGTCTCCGCCAGGCTGTCGCGTTGCTCACGAGCAATCGCGACAAGCTCGATGCGCTTGTCCACGCGTTGCTCGAGCACGACACGCTCGGCGAGGCGGAGATCCTGGCAGTCACCGGGATCGAGGCCCCGGCTACGCTCCAGCCGCCGCCAGCTGACGCTCGAGCGGTGCCGCAGCAGCCCCGTCCCTGAGGTCGAAGACGATACGTCCGGTGACGCTGCCGTCGAGGACGTCCTGTATGGATTGATTCACGGTCTCGAGCGTGCGCGTCTCGCGGATGACGCGGGTGCGTCCGCGCGCGTGGAGCTCGTACACCTCATCGAGATCCTTGCGGGTGCCGACGATCGAGCCGATGATGGTGATGCCGTTGAGCACCGTCTCAAAGATGGGGATGCGCACCGCATTGTCGGCCGGCAGCGCGACGAAGACCAGCGTTCCCTTGCGCCGCAGCGATGCGAATGCCTGCTCGAATGCACGCGGGGCTACCGCCAGTGCGATCGCGGCGTCAGCGCCCCCGAGTTGCCGTATCGCCTGAGCCGGATCCTCCCGGGCGGCGTTGACCGTGTAATCCGCTCCGAGTTGCTTCGCCATCGCGAGCTTGTCGTCCGTGAGGTCGACAGCAACGACCGTGGCACCGGCGATCTTCGCGTACTGCACCGCCAGGTGTCCCAGGCCGCCGACGCCGAAGACCGCGACCAGGTCTGACGACCGCGCGCCCGAGGCCTTCACCGCTTTGTACGTGGTGACGCCGGCACACGCCAGTGGCGCCGCGTCGAATGGGTCGAGACCTGCGGGAACAATGCCGACGTACGCTGCGAACGCCTTGGCATACTCGCTGTAGGCGCCGTCCATCCCGTACCCGGTGTTCACCTGCTGCAAGCAGAGCGTCTCCCACCCGGACACGCAGAATTCGCAGGTGCCGCAGGCGTAACCGAGCCATGGAAGCGCGACGCGATCCCCTTCCGTGACGCGGGTCACCCCGGCTCCGACGCGCGTCACGATTCCGACGCCCTCATGGCCCGGCACAAACGGGAGGGACGGTTTGACGGGCCAGTCGCCACGCGCTGCGTGGATGTCGGTGTGGCAGAGGCCCGACGCCTCGATGCGGACGACGATCTCACCGTGGCCCGGTGTCGGGACGGGACGATCCTCGATGACGAGTGGTTGACGGAAATCGCGAACGACTGCGGCTTTCATCATTGCCTCCTGAGTCGCGTTGCCTGGTGCTGATGAACGTAGCCCTCGTGCCGACGCGCAGACCAGGGGCCTTTGGCATCAGTGGCGACCGCCGTTGGTCCCGACTCGGCGTTGTTCGTCTCACGACCGGTCGGCCCGCCTTCGGTCGATCGGCCCGCGCTCTCGTGACCTTGTCCTCTGGCCACGCGGAGGGGGCGGATCCACGATGAATGCCACCGGTATGCCATGAACACAATGCCCAACGCTCCGCCGGTTTCAGCGATCGACGCGGTGCTCGCCGACGGCGGCTCCGTGCGGATACGTCCCATCACGCCCGGCGATGCGGCTGCGCATCGCGCGTTCTTCGCGCACCAGTCCAAAGAGAGCGTCTACTGCCGCTTCTTCGGTCCTCGATCGTCGCTGACCGCCTCCGAGGTCGCCCACTTCACCGCGGTCGACCATCACGACCGCATGGCATTCGTCGCATTCGTCGGCGACGAGATGATCGCCGTCGGACGCTACGATCGGCTTGCGAGCGGTGACGAGGCCGAGGTCGCGTTCGCGGTCGCCGACGCGCACCAGGGTCGCGGGCTGGCGACACTCCTCCTCGGGCATCTCGCGACCTACGCCGCCTCCCAGGGCATCCATCGCTTCAGTGCGGACACGCTCATGGACAACCGGCGAATGCTCCGGATCTTCGAGGTCGCGGCGGTTGGACGCGAAAGTCGATCCATCGACCACGGCGTCGTTCACGTCGCCTTTGACATCGAGCCACGCGCCGAAGGCGAACGGCCCGCGTGAGCGGCGAGGTCGATCCTTCATCCTCCGACGTCCGTACCAATATGTGAGACTCGGGCCCGCGAGTGCATCTCGCGCAGGGGAGCCGAAGGAACGATGGACGCAAGAAGGGACGCATCTCCGCGCATGTCCGAAGACACGCTGATCTTTCAGATCTCGCCGGGCGGGCTCAGTCTTGTCGGTGGGAGCGGACGCGGTGCCGGATGGAGCGGGATCGTCGATCTCACCTTCGAGGACGAGCCGCTCGCGACCCGCGTTCACGGGTCCAGCCGCCCGGCGCGGG
Organism: Candidatus Dormiibacterota bacterium; assembly: GCA_049287785.1. GTDB lineage: Bacteria > Chloroflexota > Dormibacteria > Aeolococcales > Aeolococcaceae > Palsa-851. Next base: position 5,963 of record JBAQGL010000162.1, read on the forward strand.
TTGACGGCGCCCGCGAGCCTGTTCGGGTCATCGGCCCCTACTGGGCGAGGCACGCCGCCCTGGTTCCGGTCGGCGGCGAGCACCTCGTCGTGTTCGGCGGCGACGAACCCCTGCCCGACCCCGATGCCGTGCTGGTCCCGGCCGCGGCGCACCTTGTCGCAGCGGTCCAGAAGGTGTCTCCTGCGAAGCTGCTCGCCGATGAGCTCGAGGTGGTGCATGCGATACGCGACCTCGTCGAGTATCGACCCGAGCTGGTGGTTGAGACCGCGAGGCACATCGCAGGCAAGGCCGCCGAACCGCTTTCCTGCGAGGTGGGCGCGGTGCTGCTCCATTACAACGGCACGCTGGTCGCGGAGGTGGTGACCCGGAACTGGTCACAGCAGCTCGATGTCGCCGCGATCCGGGGCACGCTCATCACCTTGTTCGAACGCGCCGAGCAGGGTGCATTCGTCGAGCTCGAGCTGGAACCATCGGCCGGCGATGCACTCGGACGCGACCAGGGGCTGGTCGCGCGTTTTGCCGTGCCGATCGGCCGTCCAAAACCCTTTGGGGTGCTCGTGGTCGCTCACGCGGCGACCCGGGCGCGCGGCTTCACCAACCTCTGCCAGCGCATCGGATACTCGCTCGCCGACGTCGCCGAATCGCTCCTCGTACAGGCGATGTCACGCGAAGAGCTCGCTGCCGACCGCGACCGTTTCGCACTTCAGGCGCGCATCGATCCTCTCACCGGGCTGGAGAACCGCGCTGCGTGGGACGAGCATGTCGCGGCGGAGGAAGCCCGGCGGGGTCGATACGCGCGCTCGGTGACGATCGTGAGCGCAGATCTCGACAATCTCAAGGCTGTCAACGACCGCTACGGTCACGAGGCCGGCGATCGTTTGATACGAGCTGCCGCCAACCTCCTTCGCCGGCACGCTCGAGGGTCGGATCGCATCGCCCGGGTCGGCGGTGACGAGTTTCTGATACTCATGCCCGAAACTGACGACCACGGTGCCGGGCGCTATCTCTCCCGCGTCCGCGCGGCCAACCGCCGGATCCAGGCGACCGAGGTGTCCGCATTGCAGCTGTCCTTCGGCGCCGCGACGGCGCGCGAGGGCGAGTCCCTCGCCACCGTCACCGGACGGGCGGACGCCGCCATGTACGCCGCGAAGAAGCGCCATTTCCGCCGATCGCTCGAGGCCTCGGGAGCGTGATCCGTTAAGCGACCGCGACCATCGCCGCCGCCGGGCGGAATTGTGCCACCAGCTCCTCCGGCGTGATCGGACGGCTGATCAGATAGCCCTGAAGCTCGGTGCAATGGCGCTTCATCAGGTACGCGCGCTGCACCTCGTTCTCAACCCCCTCGGCCACGATCTTCAGGCCGAGGCTGAGCCCCATCGCGATCATCGCGTCGATGATCGGTGCGCTGACATGCTCGGAGACGATCGAGCGCACGAATGACAGGTCGATCTTGAGCGTGTCCACGGGGAAACCCTGCAGGCGGCTGAGCACCGAATACCCGGTGCCGAAGTCGTCGATCGCGATGCGCACGCCCAGGTCGCGGATGCCCTGCAGCAGGTCGAGCGCCTCGCCCTGCTGGGGGATCGCGGCGCTCTCGGTGACCTCGAGCTCGAGCAGCCCCGGGTCCAGACCCGTCTGCTCGAGCGCGGCGAGCACGCGATCGACGAGCCCGCAGCTCACCAGGTTCCGTCCCGAGACATTCACCGCCACCGGCACGGCGCCGACCGCAGACGTGGCCCAGGCTTGAGCCTGCCGGCACGCGGCCGACAGTACCCAGGTATCGAGGTCGTTGATGAGCCCGCTCTGCTCCGCGATGGGGATGAATTGATCGGGTGCGATCAATCCACGCAGGGGATGATTCCACCGGACGAGTGCCTCGACGCCCGCCAGGTAACCGGTTCGCGCATCCACCTTGGGTTGGTACCTGAGGACGAGCTCACCCCGGCCGATACCGGCCCGAAGATCCTGCTCCAGGGTGAGCCGCTCGATGGCGGTTGCATGCATGTCCTCGGAAAAGACCGAATGACGATCCTTGCCGTCAGCCTTTCCGACATACAGCGCCGCATCCGCGTTGCGGACGACGTCGGTGGCTGCCCCGCCGCCCGATGACGTGGCCACACCGATGGTTGCGCTGATGGACAGGGATCGTCCGGCGACGACAAAGGGTGAGCGGAGGAGCGCGCGGATGCCCTCCGCCGCACGCGAAGCCGCGGCGGGATCCGCGAGATCCTCCAGAAGGAGCGCAAATTCGTCGCCACCGAGACGCGCGGCGGTGTCGCCCGCCCGGATTCCCGAGGACAGCCGGCGCGACACGTCGAGCAGGAGCGCGTCGCCGGCGGCGTGACCGAGGCCGTCGTTCACCGTCTTGAAGTTGTCGAGATCCAGCATGAGGACCGCGTAGCAGCCGGTGCCGCGAGCGAGACGCTGGTGAGCGTGTTCAAGACGATCTTCGAAGAGCGAACGATTCGGCAACCCGGTCAGCGCATCGTGAAATGCCTGGTGCTCGAGCTCGCGCTGCAGGCGAGCACGGTCGGTGACATCGCTCGCGCAAACGATCATCGCAGGCTCGCCGTCGAAGATCATTTCGCGTGTGTCGATCTCGACGTCGATCACGCCGCCATTTTTGACTTCGTGCCGGATGCCGTCGAAATGCGTGCGTCCTCCCCGCATCGCATGCAGGTTGGTACGCAGAAGCGCGCGATCCTCGGTTGGGCGTATCTCCGCGAGGGTGAGTTCGAGAAACTCGGCACGGCTGTACCCGTACATGGCAATCGCCGCATTGTTGACGGCAAGAAAGGTCAGGTTGCCGTCCTCGGTGGTGACTGCCGGCAACCTGGTCACCAGCATCGCCTGCGGGTTCTCGTCGAACAGCGATCTGAATGTCTCCTCGCGTGTCGAGGTGACGCGCGCCTCTGATGCCAAGGCCGCAGACGTCGCCACCTGCGCAGCGATTGCAGCGCGTCGGCGGCGCGCGACCTCCGCGTAGAGCAGGATGACGACACCCGATCCGATGACAATGCCGATCGAGGCGACGAAGGCAGCCGTCACACCGCGTGCCGCAGTTGATGCTTCCGCCTGGCTGATCGTCGCGAGCTTGCCGTCGAGTGCCGTGAAGGCCGGATCGCCAAGCGCGACATTCATGGTGCCGGCAGCCAGCACGTTTCCTCCGAGCAGGGCGGAAATCTCATAGGAGACCGCCAACTGGTAGAGGCCGGTCATCCCGACGATCACACTGCGCTGAGCGGTCGACGTCTCCGTCGCTTCAACGAGCATAAGGGCGGCATCCGCCTGTCGCTGACGGCTCGCAGTCAAACGCGGGGAGTCGAGGGCCCCTTCCTGTTCGACGGCGATCGCGGTGCGAAGAGCGCCGATCGATTGCGCGGACCTTTCACTCTGGGTCGACCAGTCATGGAGTCCTAAGACGGCGGCGACGACCGCGAGCGTCAAGAGGACCGCAGCCGTACCGCTCAGCCAGAAGTGGCCGTCTCCTGGCGGGAAACGCCCCGTGTCACTGCCTCGACTCACTACCTGCCTCATGACGATCGCGGAGCCGGCACCGGCTGCCGTCGACAGCATCAGGCTACAAGCGCGAGCGACGACATTCCGGAGGGTCGGTGCCTACGAACAATCCCGGAACGGCACCGCAATCCCAGCGCTGGTCTCTTTACAGCGTCACGACGGCATCGGTCAGGGCGTCGATTCCCGCGAGTTTCGCGGCCAGCTCCGGTCTCACCGCATAGCGGCCCGCGAGGGCGCTCGGAGCTGTGTAGCTGACCTTGGTCTGGCTCCCGTCCGCCCAGACGAGGACCTTGAGGGGCAGGTCGAGGGCGGCGAGCGGTGCGGCCTGCATCACCGGCGTTCCCGCCTGCGGTGAGCCGAAGATCACAACTTTGGTATCCCGCAACGTGAGTCCTACGCCGGCGGCCGCTCCGCTGTGGTCGATCACCGCGAACACCTTCATGCCTTTCGATGTCACCAGTGCGAGGAGGCGCGCCACCGTGTCCTCGACGGACAGCGGGCTCTCTTTGGTGATCACACCGGATCGATCGTCATGCTGGTTGGGTCCTGGTTCATCGGGCATCGCCGCTCCTCAGTGGTGCAGTCGAGTCTGGTCGATGTCTTTGTGGTTCATACCGAAGTAGTGGGCCACCTCGTGGAGCACGGTGTCGTGCACCTGGTCGACGAGCTCCTCACGAGTCCGAGACCAGCGTTCGATGGGATGCTGGAGCAGCACGATCCGTTTCGGATACCCGGTCGCGCTGAACGTCGACTCGGTGCTGCCCTGGAAATAACCGAGCACACGCTCGTCGATTCCCCCGCCCCGATCGTCCTCGGTCGCGTCCTGCTGGATGGTGATGAGCAGGTTGTCGGCGTCCATCTGCGCGCGGAGCGCCGCCGGGATGCTCTCGAGCGCCTCGGCGGCGATGCGCTCGAA
>JBAQGL010000163.1:0-4620 GCA_049287785.1 Candidatus Dormiibacterota bacterium
GCGGTGGTGTGGGAGGGCGACGACGGCAGCACCGGCGAGTGGAGCTATGCCGACCTCCACCGCCAGACCGCATACGCGGCCGAGACGCTCTCGCGCCTCGGGGTCGGTGCCGGCGACAGCGTCGGCCTGTGCCTGCCGATGATCCCCGAGACGGTGTCACTCTTCCTCGCCTGCGCGTGGCTCGGAGCCATCGTGGTGCCGCTGTTCAGCGGCTACGGCGCAGGAGCGATCGTGTCCCGGCTGCTCGACTGCGACGCCAAGGTTCTGGTCGTTGTTGACGGATTCACACGGCGTGGCCGCGCCATCGCGATGAAGGCGGTCGCCGATGAGGCCGCGGAGCAGCTCCCGTCACTCGAGCACATCCTGGTGGTGCCCCAGCTCGGTGACGCGAGCGCACCGATGCGGTCGGGTCGCGACGTGCTCTTCGAGGCGATGCCGGATGGGTGGAGCGCAGGGCCGGCCGTGGCCGACACCGACGCCGATTCGACGTTCATGATCATCTACACGAGCGGGACGACCGGCCGTCCCAAGGGAACTGTGCACGTCCATGGCGGCTTCCCCCTGAAGGCGATGCAGGACATGGCGCACTGCTTCGACATCGGCGAGCACGACCGCCTCCTGTGGTTCACCGATATCGGCTGGATGATGGGGCCATGGGCCATCTGCGGCGCCCTGAGCATCGGCGCCACGCTCGTGCTCTTCGACGGTGTGCCGGATCATCCCGGACCGGATCGCCTGTGGTCGGTGGTCGAGCGGCATCGCGTGTCGGTCCTGGGGATCGCACCGACGGTGATTCGAGCGCTGATGCGCCATGGCGACGAACCGGTCGCCGCACACAATCTTTCGTCGCTTCGCGTGCTCGGGTCGACCGGCGAGCCGTGGAATACCGACCCGTGGCTGTGGTACCAGCGAAAGATCGGTGGCGGCAGGCTGCCGGTGATCAACTACTCGGGCGGCACCGAGATATCCGGCGGCATCCTCGCCGGCAACATGCTCACCCCGCTCCAGCCGTGCGCGTTTGCCGGGCCGTGTCCCGGCATGGCTGCCGACGTCGTCGACGAGGATGGCCGGAGTGTTCGCGGCCGCGTTGGAGAGCTGGTGATCCGCGCGCCCTGGCCCGGGATGACGCGCGGATTCTGGCGCGATCGCGAGCGCTATCTCGACACCTACTGGTCGCGCTGGCCCGATGTCTGGGTGCACGGCGACTGGGTGGAGGTCGATGCGGATGGGCTCTGGTATGTGCGGGGACGGAGCGACGACACCATCAAGGTCGCCGGCAAACGCCTCGGACCGGCCGAGGTGGAGTCCGCGCTGGTGGCCCATGCGGCGGTTGCGGAGGCGGCCGCGATCGGTGTCCCGGATCCGGTCAAGGGCGAGGCGCTGGTTGTGTTCGTGGTGCTCAAGCCCGGTGTGACCGACTCGCCGGAGCTGCGCGCGGCGCTCGCGCGGCGCGTGGCCGATGATCTCGGCAAGGCGCTCGCACCCCATGCCGTCGAGATCGTGACAGAACTGCCCAAAACGCGGAACGCGAAGGTGCTCCGCCGCGTGGTGCGCTCCGTGTACCTGGGCACTGATCTCGGCGATCTCTCCTCACTCGAGAATCACGGCGCCATCGACGCCATTGGGCGGACGCGCACGTCCGTCTGACCGCATCGACCGCGTAGCCGGGACGTCCAGGTGATGTCCGCTTCGTCACTCGATGATGGGCGGCTCCGCGTCGGGATGCAGCGCCGTCGCAACGGCGGCGTCCGCCCGACGGCCTCGAGAGGGGGCGACCATGCCCGACTCTGTTCCGCTGCGCGGCAGCGCATACCATCCCGCCGGGGGGACGCATCCCGGCCACAGACATCTCCGCAAGCTCGACGACGCTGAGCTGCATGCCGATGCCGGCGTGACGCTCATGCTGCGCGAGCGCCGAAGCGGTCCGACGACGGCGCAGAGCCTCGCGTGGCTGCAGACGCTTCCCGACCCGAGCGCCCGTCATCTCGACATCGCTCAGCTGACCGCACGTCATGGTTTCGACATAGCAGACAGGGATCGCGTGGTGCGCTGGGCGACATCGGTCGGCCTGCAGGTCACCGGTGAGGACGCGGCGACACGCAGGGTGATGCTCCGCGGACGCACCGAGCAGCTCGCTCGCGCATTCGAGGTCGACCTCGAGCGCTTTGCGTGGCAGCGCCCCGACGGCCGCAGCGTCGAGTATCGCGGTCACCAGGGCCCGGTGCGGCTTCCGGCTCACCTTGACGGCGTCGTCGAGGGCGTCTACGGGCTCGATGATCGCCCGCTGGCGCGTTCACACGTCCGCACGCTCGACGACGGCCGATCGGCGGTGTTCGCCTATGACCCGCCGCAGCTCGCCGCGCTCTACGACTTCCCCCGGCTCGCTAACGGCGGCGAAGGCGTCGAGCTGGTGGCCGCGATGGTCGAGCTCGGCGGGGTCGTGCATCCCTTCGACCTGGCCGCGTCGTTCGCGCGCCTCGGCCTCCCCGCGCCGGACATCACCAACGTGTGGCTGGACGGCGCCACGCCGACGCCGGACCCGAACGGCGCCGACGTCGAAGTCGCGCTCGACTACCAGGTCATCGGCGCGATGGTGGCCGCGATGGCTCCCAAAGCGCATCTCACCATCGTCAGCTACAACGCGCCTAACAACGAGCGCGGCTTCATCGATGCGGCGGCAACGGCCGCCAGCGACGCCATCCGCCACCCGGCTGCGGTCTCGATCTCGTGGGGGGCGCCTGAAGATCACTGGTCGACGCAGGGGATGCGCGGGCTCGACGCGGCGTTCGCAACCGGTGCCCTGCACGGCGTGACCTTCAGCGCCGCAGCCGGTGATGCCGGTTCGACCAACGACGAGGTCGACGGATATCAGCACCCCGAGTTCCCCGCATCGAGTCCGCATATGTGGGCGTGCGGCGGCACGACGCTGCTCGCGGCCCGAGGCCGGATTCGGACCGAGACGGTGTGGAACGAGCTTTCGCGAGGAGCCGGCGCGGCCGGGAGCGGCGTGAGCACCGTGTTCCCGGTCCCGGCGTACCAGGCGGCTCTCGGAATCAGGCCGCGGTCAGCCGATGGCGGCGGACTGGGCCGGGGTCTCCCCGATGGTTCCGGTAACGCGGACCCTCTGACCGGCTGGAACGTCGTCGCGTTGCGACGCCTCCGCTCAACCGGGGGGACGAGCGCGGTTGCACCGATGTACACGGCGCTCTGGACGCTGGTGTCCGCGCAGCTGGGGCACCGCATCGGGCTGCCGCACAACGCCCTGTACGCCCGGCGCGGACGGGGATTCAACGATGTGACATCCGGCGATACCGGCGGCCCGTACCGCGCCGGGCGTGGCTGGGACCTCGCCAGCGGCTGGGGCAGTCCTGACGGCCGGCAGATCGCACGCGATCTCGGCGTACGAGTTCTGGGTCCGGACGCGCGCCGGCCTCGTGTCGGCGGCGGCGAACGCGAGATCGCCTGAGGTCAGGGGCCGAGCAGGGCGGCCGAGCCAGTGGCGAGCGCCACCGGCCGGCCGTCGGCGCCGAGCACCTCCGCAGTCCCAATGGTCAAGGTCCTTCCCCGATGGACCACCTTGGCCCGCGCTTCGAGCCGGCTGCCGTCGGCGGCCACCGGGCGCAGGAAATTCACCTTGATGTCCACCGAGGCCATTCCTTCGCCCGCGGCAAGGGTCGTCTGCGTCGCGAGGGCAAGCGCGAGATCCGCAAGCAGCACGATGAATCCTCCCTGCGGCCACCCGAACGGCGTGGCGAGCCAGCCGGTCACGGGCATCGAGCAGGAGGCCGCGCCGAGCGTTGCCTCGATCGGCACGATCCCGAGGAGATGATGCAGCGGCGGCAGGGGCAGTTCTCCGCGTATCTGTGCATGGAGGATCTCCACCCCGCTGCGCTTTAGAAACTCGCTCTCGTCGATCCGTTCGCCTGACACCGGTCGGAGATACGGATCAGGTCCCTCTTCCATCGCGGCGGGCTCGTTCGACGGAGCAGGTGGCGGGGCGGTGCCGCCCCGCGAGGGTGCCCCCGCAGCGGGTTCCCTGAAGATCCGCATGCGCGACGTCGTATACGCGACCAGCCGACCGTCCGCATCCATCACCTGGCCTGCCGACATGCCCATCGTGCGCCCGCTGTGGATGGCGCGCCCCTTGGCCGTGATGACCGATCCGACTCGTGCGGGACGCAGGTAGGTCATCGACATCTCCGCGGTTGTGTACTGGGTGTGCGGCGGCTGCAGCGACTGCAGCGCGCAACCCAAAGCGGCATCCGCCGCGAGCGCGATGATGCCACCGAGCACTGTGCCGTGCGACCACTCGAACCATCGCGAAATCGGCAGGCTGAACGCGGCCGTCCCCGCGTCCGCGCCGTCGAACGTGAGCCCGGTGAGCCGTCCCATCGGTGGTTGCGCACGGACGCGCCGCAACGCATCGAGGCCGCTCAGCTCGCTCGCCGACGCGTCGAGGATCTCGCCGCGGACAGGGATATCGCGCCACAACGCCGGCTCACGGATAACCACCCGCCGAGCTTAGCGGCGCAGTGGCGTCGCGAGGGAAGGGGCATGTGCTGCCGCGGGCACGCGGTCGCGTTGAGAGAGGGAAGGGTGTGTGCGGAGGCGGGCCGTCTC
>JBAQGL010000164.1:0-5867 GCA_049287785.1 Candidatus Dormiibacterota bacterium
ATTCGGATGGGCATCGCGGCAGGAGCGGTGCTGGCCGGAGCGGTCATCGTGACTCTGCTGACGCGAACACCCCACGTACCCCCACCCGCGGCCACCCAGCCGTCGTCGGCCATCATCTCAGGCACGAGCGAACCGATACACCTCCATGTGATCCTCGCCTCGATTGCGCAGACCGATCTGATCAGTCCGATCGTTTTCGCGCTCTATTTCATCGGCGTCGTGGCGCTGATCGTCCAGCGCCGCATGCTCTGGGTGCTCGTCGCCCAGGTGCTGCTGGTCGCGTTCATGGTGGACGCCTTCTACTGGCACAAGCTTGCGAAACTCTGGCGACTCATCTTTCCATGGGCCGAGCAGGATCGCATCCTCGGCTATCAATACTGGTTGATTCCGCTGGTGCTCGGCGCCGGGTTCCTCGCGATCATCAGCGTGATGCGCTCGCTGTCGCGGACGCGGCAGTTGCAGATCGGTGCGACCGTGGCCGGCGTTCTCGCCGCCGGCATTGCGTTGCTTGTGCGCCATTCGCTCGGCCGTTTATGGACCTATCTCATCGGCCAGTACGCGGTCTACACCTTCCCGCTCGGCCTCTACGATCCATTGACGGCATTGCGGCCCTGGATCCCGGCGATGGCGATCACCGCGGCGGCGGTGCTCGTCGCCTGGGTGCTGTTCGCGGTCCGCGCTGAGATTCCCGCCCGTCTCGCCGCTCGATTTCGCGTGGGCCCGCATCGGGTCGAGGCCGGTGTGCTTGCCCTGGGGGTTATCGCCGTCGTCTGTGTGGTGGTCGGCGCGTCATACGAACTCGGGGTTTACCGGCACGCGGTGGCCACACGCTCGCTGGTCACTCCGGCCGATCTCACGGTGTTGCAGACATTGACGGACACATACCCGAGCACGACGGTGGTCATGACCAACAGCGGCAACGACGCGGGGATGTGGATGGCGGGGCTCACGGATCTGACGCCGATGGTGCCCAACGGCTTCGAGTACGGAGCGCTGACCCTTCCTCTGGACATCACGGTCAGCAAGGCGTGCACCGACCCGGCCGCTGCCGCGGCGGCGATTCAACACGAGGCCGGGCTGACGGGCGCGAGCATCATCTTCATGGGTGCGCAGTCCATCCCGTCACCGATGTATCCGTGGAGCGTCAGCTGCATCGCCAAGCTCCCCAATCTGCGGTTGATCACGTCAGCCCCATGGCAGGGGTCGATGGCGGCCGCGTTCGCGATCACATAGGCGCCCCGCTGCACGCCGTTCAGCTCAGCGCCCTCTCAGCACATCCTCAGGTAGGTGCACCACCGTCTGGCTATCGTCGGGCCCACGTCCCTTCAGGAGAGGGAATGAAAGCGCCATGTGCTGAGGCCGGTCGCAGCCGGGCTGTCCGGCCTCACACTCGCGTTACTGCACATGGGCACATCAGGCCAGCCAAGTCGATCCAAGCTCTTAGCGTGGCTGGGAGGCTTTGTCGTCGTGTTCGGCGCCGTGTCATGGCTGGTCACGTCGGGTATCCGTCCCCACGTCGCGCCACCACAGCCGACCCCACCCAACATCACACCGCGTCCAACACCAACTCCGCTCGTTTGTGCGTCTAACGGGCTGGGACTGACTGGTGCAATCAACACCTGCGTCGCGGCGGCGCCAGACAAGACTTCAACATGCTCGATCAGCTTCAGCGGTGGCGTTTTTGACGCTGTGCTGCGCTTCGCTGGGGGCACCCAGGTAGTCGTCCTCTACATCGAACTCAACGCTGGCTTCTACACGGGTCCGGGCATGTACTCCCTGGTCCCGTGGCAGTTTGCGCTCGGGAGGAATGACGTGCCAAAGGTTGCCCTCCTTCAGTCCACGACCGGCACTTTCTGGGAGTCGGTCGGCGGGGTTGTAAACGTTACCGGCGGCGACGGACGGTCAGGAAACGTGAACGCCATCCTCCAAGCCTCCTCCGTTGGCGTCCAAGCCTCCAACGGCCAAACTGTCCCACCTGGTCCCACGCTCAGCGTTATGGGGCCGTGGAGTTGTCCCTGAGGTACACGCTGCACCGCGTCTCTCGCGTGTGACATATGCGTGCAGTGCTGACGGGCGCGTCAGTGGTGCGCTGGTGAGGGCGACGGCGCAGGCGGGAGCAGCGGCGGCAGCCCATCAAGCTGGAAGCCCCAGTCGAACAGCCGGCTCTCCAGACGTGCCGGGTAGTTCGCGCTCAGGAGCACCGCGAGCAGGCGATGCCCGCCGCGGACCGCCATCCCGATGAGGCAGGCACCGGCGTTGCCGGTCCACCCTGGCTTGATCCCAACCGCGGCCGGATACGCCTGCAGCAGCGCGTCCAGGTTGTGGAGGTGAAACGCCGGGTGCTCGGCACTGGCCGGCAGGTTGACGGCCCGGCTCCCGACGATCTGGTCGAACAGCGGGAAATGTTCGTAGGTATATGCCGCAATGACAGCGAGGTCGTAGGCGGACGAGTACAGATGCGGGTCGTCGAGGCCGGCGGTCGCCGAGAAGTGCGAGGCATGAAGACCAAGAGCGACGACCTGCGCGTTCATCGCCGCAACGAAAGAGGCCTCGCCAACCGTGTCGACCGCAATCGCGCTGGCGGCGTCGTCGCCGCTCTGCAGCAGCATGCCCTCGAGCAGCTCGGTGACGGTGAGCGTCTGGCCTGCCTTCAAATGCATGAGCGTGTCGGCACTCGACTGGCCCAAGGCGTCTGGCGTGACCGTCACCGCCTGGTCAGGGCTGAAGTTCTCGAGCGCCACCAGGGCCGTGAGCACCTTGGTGAGGCTGGCGGGGGCGAGTTCGATGTCGGGTTCCTTCGCCCAGAGGATTTTGCCGGTGTCCAGATCGACGAGGATTCCGGCGCGGGCGCGTATCGGCGGAGCCCCGGCCGGCATCGTCTCCGGCATCGTGAAGCTGAGATTGGCGCTTGCCACCTGGATGCCGAGGGTCGGGCCCGGCGTCGGGGTCGTTCTCGCCTGAGCCGCTGCCGAGACGCCGGCGGGAGCCACCGGAAGGCGCTGCGTCGTTGCCAGCGTTCCAACCGCGACACCGGCGACCAGCACGACCAGAACGAAGCGGGCGGAGCGGGGCAGTTTGAACATGAAGGGCTGCGCCGAATGGTATCCCGAGTTCGGGACATCTTTCCGTCTGTTTTGTCACCAACGCCACCGCCGCCGCAGCGTGCGCCGGAACCGGGCGGGACTCAGACGAGCGTGCGCTTCCTCAGGCGCTGCGGGAGAGCGTCTCCCGCCGCCGCCAGCTGAGGCTGCAGGAGCTTCTCCTTGGTGAGCGCTCGGAACATCATCGCGATCGTCACCTCGTGGTCGGGGCGATGGATGACGGTGATCGGATCCCCGCCGGCGACACGACCGGGCACGATCACCCGCAGATAGGCTCCGGGCGTGCCGCGATCCGTGAAGCGCTTGACCCACAACTGCTCCTCGAGCCAGCCCGCAAAGGTCCGGCACGGGATGCGCGGGGAGGTCACCTCGAGGACGCAGTCGTCCCCGACCTGCCAGCGCTCGCCGACGAGCGCCCCGTTGATGTCGAGGCCGTTGGTGGTCAGGTTCTCGCCGAAGACCCCGTTGCCGAGCGGGCGGCCGAGCTCCGCCTGCCAGTGGTCCAGCTCCTCTCGCGCAAACGCGTACACCGCCTGGTCGGTACCGCCATGCGAGCTCGCGTCGCAGATGGCGTCACCTTTGACGCCGCTGAAGCCGAGCTGAGGACCCGGATCCCGAAGTTCCACAGGGTCGCTCGAAGGGCGTTTGTCGATCCCGGTGACGCCGGCGTCCGCGTGCCGAGTCGCCTTTGCGGTGCCGAGGTTCACGGACAGGAGGGTGGCCATCGGTGACGCAAAGAATACCCGCGACCCCGCCGATCAACGTGACCGTGCGCCTGCGCGCCCTGCCGGTGATATGCTCTGAGCGTTGTGCATTCTGCTCTGAGCGTAACCGCTGATGAGATCCGGCGCGAGCTGGGTGCCATCCTTCGCGGACACCGTGAAGGCCAGGGACGCCGGCTTGGCGAGATCGCCGGCGAGGCCGGATGCTCGCCCGCCTACCTGTCCGAGGTCGAGCGGGGGCTCAAGGACGTCTCCGCGGACCTGCTGATCGCGATCACGTACGCGCTCGCGGTTCCCATCGGCGCTGTGTACGCCGACCTCGGCCGCCGGCTCAGTGCGTCCCCGCAGGAGGAGCCCACGTGGCCGTCCGACCCACGGCGCCAGCTCCGCGCGGTGACCTCGGGGCTCGACGCCGCGTCGCTACGGACCGTCGCCCAGTTCGGCGCCTTCATTGCCATGAACCAGGCGGAGCCGACCCGCCGCCGCATCGGCTTCGTTCCACCAACAGCGGAGGGCTCGCGATGACCCTGGTCCCAACCGTCGTCGAAAGCACGACACGCGGTGAGCGCTCGTACGACATCTACTCGCGCCTGCTGCGCGACCGGATCATCTTCGTCGGCGGTGTCATCGATGATGACCTCGCCAACCTGGTCACGGCACAACTGCTGTTCCTCGAGGGCGAGGATCCCGAGCGTGACGTCCACCTCTACATCAACAGCCCGGGTGGTTCCATGACCGCGGCGCTGGCGATGTATGACGCGATGCAGTACGTGCGCCCGCTCGTGGAGACGACCTGCCTTGGGATGGCGGCAAGCGGCGCGTCGCTCCTCCTCTCCGCCGGAGCGCCGGGACACAGGCTGGCGCTGCCCAACTCGCTGGTGGTCATCCACCAACCGTGGGCGCAGGGCATGCAGGGCCAGGCAACGGATCTCGACGTGCACGCGCGCGAAATTCTTCGCCAGCGCGCGCTGCTCATCGAGCTGTACCACCGTCACACGGGACGGGACTCAGAGCAGATCGGGCGCGATATCGAGCGTGACTACCACATGACCGCTGAGCAGGCGCTGACATACGGGATGGTCGATCACATCATCGAGAAGCGACCTGCAAGTGCGTTGGCCGGCAAGGCAGATCTTGAGTCGACCTTGGTGCCTGCCGGTCACGAGCGCAGCCACAGCTGATAGCCGCCGTACACCGCCAGCTGCCGGAAGTGGCTCGCCAGGAAGGCGGTGAAGCTGGAATCGGACGGGCCGAGGCCCAGTTCCGACCAGAAGATCTCATTGCCGGGATTGCGGATCAGACAGGCATCGTGCAGCTGGGACAGCCCGTGCTCAGCGGGCTCGCGATAAGGGTCGAGGGTCCACCAGGTGCCGTCGACCAGCTCCACACCGGGTGGCGGCGGCAGTGAGCTCCAGAGATAGAAGCTCAGCATGCCCGGGTAGGTGACCAGCGATCGGCAGCCGCTGCGCTCAGCCGCCGCGACCACCTGTTCGATCGGGCGGTTGTCGTCCGCCGGACGGTGGATCAGTGACGCCCCCCTGAGCCTCAGCGACGGGGCCTGGCTCCACGCCTGCCACGAGGTGATACCGAGCGAGAGTGGGCCGATCAGCAGCAGCGCCGCCGCCACCGTGATCACCTGGCCCAGCCGGGGCCTGAGGGCGGCGTTCAGGTCCGGTGCCAGGTCGCTCGCAATCACGACCCCCGCCAGAAGAGCGGGGAACAGCGAAAACGAGACCTGATCGCCGCTGATCGGGTAAACCTGAAGTGACTCCAGGACGGTCAGTGTGGCCAGCAGTTGGCGCCCCCGCGTCGCACCTTCGGTTGGCTCGCCGTTCCGCGGCAGCAGCAGTATCGGCCCCAGCAGCAGCCCCAACAGCTCCAGGCCATTGGCGGGGAAGGGCTGGGGCTGGAGCAGTAACAGCGCCACCACGCCGGCGATCACCACGCCCGCGACGCGCAGCGCGAGCCACCAACAGGACGAGCAGCGCCAGCGCCGCCGCCGCCATGACCAGTGGCAGCCAGGTGAACTGGAAGGCAACCGTGC
>JBAQGL010000165.1:0-6407 GCA_049287785.1 Candidatus Dormiibacterota bacterium
CCCACCAGCTGCACGCGTCCACCCAGCCGATCGGTCAGCAGCTTCCAGCCATCCCAATCGTCCTCCGCCATGCCGTCCTCGAGAGAGACGATCGGATACTTGTCGACCCAGCTTTCCCAGCGATCGACGAGGCCGGCTGCATCGAGGGTGATTCCCTCGCCACGCAACTCGTAGTGGCCGTCCTTGTAGAGCTCGGATGTCGCCGGATCTAGCCCGATGGCGATGTCACGCCCGGGCGCGTAGCCGGCGGCGCCGATCGCCTCTATCAACAACTCCATGGCGGCCTCGTTGTGGTCGAGATCGGGGGCATAGCCGCCCTCATCACCCTGCCCTGTGCCCAGACCTCGCTCGTGCAGGATCTTGCGGAGCGCGTGAAAGCACTCGGCGCCCGCACGCAGCGCTTCCCGGAAGGTCGGCAGTCCGATCGGCAGGATCATGAACTCCTGAAAATCGACGCGCGTCTGGGCGTGGGCACCGCCGTTGAGCACGTTGAACAGCGGCACCGGAAGCAGATGAGCCCCATCGCCGCCGAGCTGGCGATACAGCGGGACTGCGCTCGCAGCGGCGGCCGCGTTGCTCGCGGCAAGGCTCACCGCGAGGATCGCGTTGGCGCCCAGCTTGGCTTTGTTCGGGGTGCCGTCAAGATCACAGAGCTTCGCGTCGAGCGCCGGCTGATCGCCGGCGTCGAATCCGATCAGCTCGGGTCCGATCACCGCCTCGATGTTGGCCAGCGCCTTGAGCACTCCCTTGCCACCGAAACGCGCGGGATCTCCGTCACGCAACTCGACGGCTTCGTGCACGCCAGTGCTCGCGCCGCTCGGCACCCGGGCTCGTCCCTGTGAACTGTCGTTGAGCGTGACGACGCACTCGAGGGTCGGATTGCCGCGTGAGTCCAGGATCTCGAGCCCGGTGATCGACTCGATCCTGGTCATGCTGTCCTCAGCGCCACGGCCAGCTCATCCCAGAGACGGCCGAGCACGCGGATGCCCTTGAAGTACATGTCGAGGGTGAACTTTTCGTTCGGCGCATGGATCTGG
Organism: Candidatus Dormiibacterota bacterium; assembly: GCA_049287785.1. Classification (GTDB taxonomy): domain Bacteria; phylum Chloroflexota; class Dormibacteria; order Aeolococcales; family Aeolococcaceae; genus Palsa-851. The sequence goes on from JBAQGL010000165.1 coordinate 1,038, forward strand.
TCATCGGGCAGGCCGAGGCCGACGAGCACCGCCTGCAAGCCCATGATGCGCGCGAACGATTCCACCGGCGGGATCGACCCGCCCTCGCGCGTCAGCGCCGGCGTGATGCCGAAGACGTTCTCCATGGCGCGCGACGCTGCCCGCACAGCGGGATGATCGATGGACGTGACCACAGGCCGGCCTCCCCCCTTGGGTTCGGCCGTGACGGTGACGCCGACGGGAGCAGCCGCGAGCACCGCGTCGCGCACCAGGCCTGCGATTCGCTCGGGATCCTGGTTGGGGACCAGCCGGCAGGTGATCTTGGCCCCGGCGCTGGCCGGGATGATCGTCTTTTGGCCGGGGCCCGAATAGCCGCCCCAGATCCCGTTGAACTCGAGGGTTGGACGCGCCCAGAGTCGTTCGCGGTCGGTCCATCCCGCCTCACCGACCGTTGCGGGCACGTCGCCGGCCTCGGCCCGGAACTCGTCGGCGCTGTACGGGACGCTTGCGAAGAGCTGGCGCTCCTCGGGCGAGGGTTCGCGAACGTCGTCGTAGAAGCCGGGGACGGTGATACGCCGGGTGACCGGGTCGTGCAGCGAGGCCAGGATCTCCGCCAGCGCCGCGACGGGATTGGCGACGGCGCCCCCGAAGCGCCCCGAATGCAGATCGAGCGCCGGTCCCTGGACGTGTACCTCGACGCCGGCGAGGCCGCGCAGCCCGGTGCAGAGCGAGGGAATGCCCGGAGCGACGATCGACGTGTCCGACACCACCAGGATGTCCGCCCGAAGCCGCTCCTGCTCGGCCTCGACGATGTCCTCGAAGTGGACGGACCCCGATTCCTCCTCCCCTTCCACGATCAGCTTCAGGTTGAGCGGGAGCTCGCCACGAACCGCCAGCACCGACTCGACGCCCTTGAGGTGCATCCACACCTGACCCTTGTCGTCGACCGCCCCGCGCCCGTAGAGATTGCCGTCGCGAACCTCCGGCTCGAACGGCGACGTCTGCCACTCGCCGAGGGGGTCAACGGGCTGCACGTCGTGGTGGCCGTAGATGAGCGCCGTGGGCAGCTTCGGATCGACGATTCGCTCGGCGTAGACCGCCGGGTGGCCTGCCGTCTCGATGATCTCCGCACGCTGAAAGCCGGCGGTGCGGGCCGCGGCGGCGAGGTATTCGGCGTTGCGGCGGACGTCGGCCGCGTGGGCGGGATCCGCCGAGATGCTCGGGATGCGGAGGAACTCGATGAGCTCGTCCACGTGGCGCTGCTGGTTGGCGGCGCAGTAGGCGTCGAGGTCGTTCTCAGGCATGTCGGAAGCCTAGTGTGGCGGCCACTCAGGCTGCATCCGGTGTAGCCTTCCCGAAGCGAACTCTCGTCGTTTCACTCCACGTCTCCCCAGGAGGTCGCCCGTCATGGCCGTTCGAGTCCTGCCCGCAGGGACCATCGGGATTCCGCTGAACCCCACACCCGCGCCCGAGCCCCCACCGCTCGAGGTCGAGGATGACGTCCCGACGCTCCATCTTGTGGGTCGCAGCGAGCAGCGGCTGGCCGAGGCGCTCTTCCAGACGGAGTCCGTCGACGAGCCGTACAGCCCGGATACCGTCCGCGCGCTGCGTCTGCTCGCGATGGACAACCTCGTCGACATCATTCAGCTCCGCGAGGGCGTCCAGGAACGTGACGCTCAGCTGGCGGCGCTGACCAGCGAGGTCGACATGTGGCGCTCTCGCGCCATTGACGAGCACGCCCAGCGCGGTGTCGACCAGCGTGAGGCGGTGTGGCGCGAGCGCGAGCTCGTCACCGTGCTGCACAGCGAGCTCATTCGCAACGAGACCCTCTCGAATGAGCTGGCCTGGCGCCGCAAGCCGTGGTTCCGGCGTATCGGCGGACACTGATCAGCCGGTCGCCATCCCTGCGGCGGTCTTCGGGCGCACCTGCTCCTCGCTGATCTCCCACAGCCGCCGCGCGAGTGCCGGATCCTGCGCCTGGCGGCTCGAGACGGCAAGCGCCCGGTCCTCGTAGTAGCCGCCGCTCTGCTTGGACACCTCCGGGGAATCGGCAAGCCACACCAGGGTTTGCGCGGCCTTCCTCGGGCTGCGCGCAAACGGGGCGATGATCGTCATCGCGGCGCTCATCAGCGCGCCGTTGTTGCGGTTGAACCCGGTGGCCACGAGGCCCGGATGGAAGGTGTACGCGGTGACCCCGGTTCCATCGAGGCGGCGTGCAAGCTCCCGGGTGAACATGATGTTCGCCAGCTTGCTTTCACCATACCGCGTGAAGCCGCGGCCCTTCCATGAGCGCTCGGCATTCAGGTCGTCGAAGGGAATGAGTTTTCCCTTGTGCGCGTCGGACGACGTGGTGATGATGCGAGCGGGAGCCGACTCCTTGAGCCGGTCGAGCAGCAGCGTGGTCAGCAGGAAAGGTGCGAGATGGTTGAGCGCCCAGGTGCGCTCGATACCGTCGACGGTCAGCTGCCGTGTTGTGAACGTCGCGCCCGCGTTGTTGATCAGCACATCGATGCGTCGGTAGCGCGCGAGCGCCTCAGCTGCGAGCGCGCGGACCGATCCCTGCGAGCTGAGCTCGGCATGGAGGACGTCGACCTTCGAACCGCCCTCGCCCTCGATGCTCTTGACGGCTTCCGCACCGCGAGCGTCATCTCTCGCGACAATCGCCAGCCGGGCACCGCGCCGGGCCAGCGCCTGAGCAGCCGCGAGGCCGATCCCGCGCGTGGCGCCGGTGATCAGCACACGTTTGTCGCGCACGCCAGTCCATTCCGTCATCGTCGCTGAAGCCTAGCAGGGCGCCTGCGACACGCTCAGGTGTTGTTGCTGGGAAACGCGAGGTCGACCCGACCCGGTCCGGGCTCGGGCCACCGGGAGGTCACGACCTTGGTGCGCGTGTAGAAATGAATCCCGTCCGGGCCGTACATGTGCGTGTCGCCGAACAGCGATGCCTTCCAGCCGCCAAAGCTGTAGTACGCGACCGGCACCGGGATCGGCACGTTGACGCCGACCATCCCGACCTGGACCTCGAACTGGAACTTGCGCGCCGCGCCTCCGTCGCGCGTAAAGATGGCCACGCCGTTTCCGTATTGATTGTCATTAACGAGGCGGATGGCCTCGTCGTACGTATCGACGCGCACGACTGAGAGAACGGGACCGAAGATCTCATCGTCGTACACCTTGGAACCGGGGTGCACACGATCCACCAGCGACGGGCCGAGGAAGAAGCCGTCGCCGTCGGGGGTATTGCCGCGGCCGTCGACCACGAGCCGGGCACCGCCGAGCGCCTGGTCCTCGAGATACGTGGCCACCTTGTCGCGGTGCTCGCGGGTCACCAGCGGCCCCATCTCGGACGTTGGGTCGTTACCCGCGCCGACCTTCACCGCCGGGATCCGTGCCGCGATCGCCGCGACCAGGCGTTCTCCGACGTCACCCACGGCGACCACTGTGGAGATCGCCATGCAGCGCTCGCCGGCCGAGCCGTAGCCCGCCGACACGGCTGCATCCGCAGCGGCTTCGATGTCCGCGTCGGGCAGAACGACCATGTGGTTCTTGGCACCGCCCAGGGCCTGCACGCGCTTGCCGTTGCGCGTCCCCGTCTCGTAGATGTGCCTCGCGACCGGCGTCGATCCCACAAACGAGAGAGCCGCGACCTCGGGATGGTCGAGCAGGCGATCGACCGCCTCGCGCGCGCCCTGCACCACCGAGAACACGCCGTCGGGCAAGCCGGCCTGACGCCAGAGATCGGCGAAGAACAACGACGGCGACGGGTCCTTCTCGCTCGGCTTCAGGATGAAGGTGTTCCCGCAGGCGATCGCGTTGGCGAACATCCACATTGGCACCATCGCGGGGAAGTTGAAGGGCGTGATGCCGGCCACCACGCCGAGCGGTTGCCGGATCGAGTACACGTCGACCCCGCGCGACGGTTGTTCCGAAAAGCCTCCCTTGAGCAGATGGGGAACGCCGCACGCGAACTCGACGTTCTCGATGCCCCGGGCCACCTCACCCTTGGCGTCCGACAGCACCTTGCCATGCTCGGACGTGATGATGGCGGCGAGGTCGTCTCGATGCCGATCGAGCAGCTCCCGGAAGGCGAACAGGATCGTCGTCCGCTGCGACAGCGACGCCGCGCGCCACTCGCGGAACGCCCCCGCCGCGGTTTCGACGGCGGCGTCGACCTCCGCCGCGGAGGCGAGGTCGACGTCGGCGGTCTGTTCGCCGGTGGCCGGGTTGAAGACGGGGCCCCGCGTGCCGGAGGTTCCCGCGACGACCTGGCCACCGATCCAATGACTGATCCGCTTCAAGCGGCCATTGTCGCCTTCTGCAACGTCCTCACGGTGAGCACCTGGGTGAGATGCCGCTTGTACTCGGCGGTGGCGCGCACGTCGCCGGTCGGATCGATGTCCGATCCGCTCTCCGCCGCTGCGTCCGCCGCGGACGCTCCAGAGGCGAGGGCTCGCTCCACCGCGACGCCCCGGCGCGGCGTCGTCGCGAGGTTCACGTAGCCCACCCGCCAGGTCGAACCCGTCTCCTGCACCGCGACGCCGGCGATGGCCCAGTCGTACAGCCGGCGGCGGAACTTGGTGTACGCGAATCGCCCCGTCGACACTGGAAAGCGCACAGCGGTCACCACCTCGTCGTGCTCGAGCGCGGTGGTGAAGATATCGCGGAAGAAGTCGCGTGCCTGGTGGCGGCGCTTGTTGGTCACGATCTCGGCGTCGAGCATCAACGCGAGAGCGTTGTAGTCGCCCGCCGCATCACCGTGTGCGACGACCCCGCCGATGGTTCCAAGATTGCGCACCTGGTTGTCACCAACGTCGTTGGCCATCTCCACGAGCATCGGCAGCGTCTCGCGCAGGGTCGCGTTGCGCTGGATGTCCACGTGGCGCACCAGCGCCCCGATCTCAACGCTGCCATTGTCGCGTCGCACGTCCTTGAGTCCTGGAATCGCCTGGATGTCGATGAGGGCGGTCGGCTGGCTCAGGCGCAGGCGCATCAGCGGGATCAGGCTCTGTCCGCCGGCGATGACCTTGGCGTCAGCACCGTACTTGTTGAGCAGCGATTGGGCTTCGTCAACCGAGCCCGGGCGAGCGTACTCGAATGCGGCGGTGATCATGCGCGTGCCTCCTTGATCATCGACCAGAGACGATCCGGACGGGCGGGCATCTCCACGTGCTTGATGCCGAAGGGCGTCAGCGCATCAGTGATCGCATTGATCACCGCGATGCTCGACGCGATCGTGCCGGCTTCACCGATGCCCTTGACGCCCAGCTCATTGGTCGGGCTTGGCGTCACCGTGCGATCCAGCTCGAAGTGCGGCATCTCGGCCATCGTCGGGACGAGGTAGTCGAGCATGGTGCCCGTGAGCATCTGCCCGGTCTCATCGTCGTACTGCAC
>JBAQGL010000166.1:0-5418 GCA_049287785.1 Candidatus Dormiibacterota bacterium
CCCTTGGCGTCGCTGAGCCGGCCGTCCTCGAGGATCTGCAACAGCATGTTGAAGACCTCGGGGTGCGCCTTCTCGATCTCGTCGAAGAGCACCACGGAATAGGGGCGACGGCGCACCGCCTCGGTGAGCTGCCCGCCCTCGTCGTACCCGACGTAGCCTGGCGGCGATCCGACCAGCCGCGCCGTCGAGTGGCGCTCCATGAACTCGCTCATGTCGAGCCGGATGATCGCGTCCTCGTTGTCGAACAGGAAGGCCGCGAGCGCACGCGACAGCTCGGTCTTGCCGACACCGGTCGGGCCGAGGAACATGAACGATCCGATCGGCCGCTTGGCATCCTTGAGTCCGGCGCGTGCACGGCGCACCGCCTGTGAGATGACCTTCACCGCATCGTCCTGGCCGATGAGGCGCTTGTGGATCTCCTCCTCCATGCGCAGCAGGCGTGAGGTCTCCTCCTCCACCAGGCGCGAGACCGGGACGCCGGTCCACGACGAGATGATCTCGGCGATGTGCTCCTCGGTCACGTCCGGGACGGTCGCACCGAGCTCGTCACGCCACTTGGTCTCCTGGGAGACGTACTTGTCCTTGAGCTTCTTTTCCTTGTCACGGAAATTGGCGGCGGTCTCGTAGTCCTGCGCCGCGATCGCCTCTTCCTTCTGCGTCTGCAGCTCGCGAATCTCGCGCTGCATCGAGCGCAGCTCTTCCGGCGTGGTGGTGAGCTTCATGCGCACGCGTGCGCTCGCCTCATCGATAAGGTCGATCGCCTTGTCCGGCAGCGAGCGGTCGCTGACGTACCGCACCGACAGCTCGGCGGCGGCCTTGAGCGCGTCGTCGGTGATCTTCACGCGATGGTGCTTCTCGTACAGCGGACGGATGCCGTGCAGGATCTCGATGGTCTCGGCGAGTGACGGCTCGTCGACGAACACCGGCTGGAAACGGCGCTCGAGCGCTGCGTCCTTCTCGATGTACTTGCGGTACTCGTTGAGCGTGGTCGCGCCGATGCACTGAATCTCACCGCGCGCAAGCGCGGGCTTGAGAATGTTGGCCGCGTCGATGGCACCTTCCGCGGCGCCTGCGCCGACCAGCGTGTGCAGCTCGTCGATGAAGAGGATCACCTCGCGCGATGCGCGGATCTCGTCAAGGATCTTCTTGAGACGCTCCTCGAACTCGCCGCGGTACTTGGTGCCCGCGACCAGCGCGCCCATGTCGAGCGTGAGCACGCGCTTGCCCATCAACGACTCGGGAATGTTGCCGAGGATGATCTGCTGCGCGAGTCCTTCCGCGATGGCGGTCTTGCCGACGCCGGGCTCACCGATGAGTGCCGGGTTGTTCTTGGTGCGCCGGCTGAGGATCTGCACGACGCGCTCGATCTCCATGGCGCGCCCGATCACCGGGTCGAGCGAGTTCTTGATCGCCAGGTCGGTGAGGTCGCGGCAGAACTGGTCGAGCAGCGGCGTCTTGGAGGGCTTCTTCTGCGCCTCCTTCGACTCCTCGTCGATGCCCGACTCGTGGAGCAGCTTGTCGATCTCGCCGCGAACCTTCTCGAGGTTGGCGCCGAGGTCCTCGAGGACGTGAGCGGCGATGCCCTCGCCCTCGATGAGCAGCCCGAGCAGAAGATGTTCGGTGCCCACATAGTTGTTGCCCATCCGGCGCGCCTCTTCAAAGGAGATCTCGATGACCTTCTTGACGCGCGACGTCGGAATGATCTGCTGGATGATGATCCGCTCGTTGCGACCGAGCACCGACTCGATCGTGCTGCGGACCTTGTTTATCTCGACACCAAGATTGTTGAGGACCTTGGCCGCAAGTCCCTCTCCTTCACGGAGCAACCCCAGCAGCAGGTGCTCTGTGCCGATGTACGAGTGGTGCGAACGCTCAGCCTCTTCCTGGGCAAGCGTGAGCACCTTCTTCGCCCTTTCGGTGAAGCGCTCGAACGGGTACAAAACCGCCTCCATTGCCCTTCCGGCCCCCCCGTGGATGGAAAGGGTCAGACCCCGGGCACTGCTGTAACGCCCCTCATACTACCCGGGTTGGCGGACAGCTAAGCAACTTTGCGAATACGGGCTGGTAGCTCCGTCGAAACGGCCTCGTCGCTGCGCACAACCGTCGGCGTCACCGTCCCGGTGACGGCGCCCTACGCTTTCGGTTCTGCAGCCTCGATATCGGCGCCCGGGGCGGCCCCGTTCGCCGGGGGTTCCAGCGCGGCGTCCGTGGCCGCATCGGCCGCGGCTGTCGCTGCCGCCGTCTCGTCGCCGGACTCGGCAGACTCCGCGGCTTCCTCGACCTCGGCTTCCAGCTCGGACTCGACGTCGTCGTCGTGATCCTCAGTATCGGCGTCGACCTCGGCCTCCTCGTCGGCGGCCGCTTCGTCGTCACTGGCGTCGTCACTGACGGCGTCGTCCGCGGCCGCGTCGTCGGCCAGCGCGTTGTCGGCGGCAATCTCCTCAGCGCTGGCGGTGCCGGCCGCGACCGCATGCTCAACGGATGCGCGGGTGGTGCCCTCGACGCCGGCGTCGGTGAGCGCGGCGCCCATCGGCGTCACCGCCGTGACCACGGTGTCGCTCTCGTCGTCGTCATCTTCGGGGTAGTCATATGACGGTGGCGTGATCTCGTCGCCCTCGCCGGTCGGACCGCCGCCGTGCAGCTGGCGCAGCGAGAGGCTGATGCGACGCCGGACCTTGTCCGCGCTGAGCACCATGACCTCGACCTCCTCGCCGACCTTGAGGACATCTTCGGTGCGTTCGACGTGATCCCACGACAGTTCGCTGATGTGGAGCAGGCCCTCGACACCGTCCGCAATCTGCAGGAACGCGCCGTACTTCTTCGTCTTGGTGACGATGCCGGGCACCGCCTTGCCGGGCGGGAACTGCTGCTCGATGGTGTCCCAGGGATCCTGTGACATCTGGCGCAGCGAGAGGCTGATGCGCGACAGCTCGGGGTCGAGCTTGATGACCTTGACGGACACCTCATCGCCGACGGTCAGCACATCGCTGACGTTGTTGATGCGATCCCACGACAGCTCGCTGATGTGGATGAGGCCGTCGGCGCCACCGAGGTTGACGAAGGCGCCGTAGGAGGTGACGCCGCTCACCTTGCCGGTGATGACATCGCCGACCTTGAGCTTCTCGAAGAGCTCCTCGCGCTGGCGCGCGCGATCCTCATCCTGGGCCGCGCGCTGCGACACGATGAGCCGGTTGCGCTTGCGGTTGACCTCGAGGATCTTGACCGGGATCTTGGTGCCGACCAGCTCCATGAGGTTGCCGCTGAACTGGCGCGCCACCTGGCTGCTGGGCAGGAATCCGCGCAGGCCCATGATGTTGACGATCAGTCCGCCCTTGTTCTGCTCGCGCACCTCGGCGTCGAGGATCTCGCCCTCGGACTCCTTCTCTGCAACGGCCTGCCAGATGCCTTCGGCGCGTGCCTTGCGCAGGCTGAGGACGACGTTGCCGTGCTCATCCTCGGGCTGGATGATGTAGACCTTGACCTGGTCACCGGAGTTGAGCGTGACGGGGGTCTCGCCGCGTGCCGACAGCTCGCGGTTGGAGATGATTCCCTCGCTCTTCGCGCCGATGTCGACGAGGACCTCGTCGGGATCGACACGGACGACGACACCATCGACGATGTCACCGTGGGCCAGGGCCCTGATCGAATTCTGGTCCTCCCGCAGGAGGTCCTCCATGGTGAGCGTCTCGGGCTCCTGGGCCGTCGTCGGGGTCAATGCACTCCTTTGCTCGTACTCCTGCCTTCAGACAATCTCTCTCGCCGGTCAGGGTCGCGTGGCTTTCGCCTTCAAATGATCGTGTCTGGGGCTTGAATGGCGCGTTTGCACCGATGCCATCACGATCTCGCCGAGTGTATCACCCGAGGCAGATTGATCCTCTTTCGCCGATTCGTTGCACACCGTTGGCGCCGCCGCGACAGTGCCATCAGCGAGGCGTCGCAACCGCCGTGCGACGCTGCGCCACGAAATGCGAGTGACCATCACCTGCGAGGAATGCGGCGAGCGACATCGTCTCGAAAGGCGTGTCAGCGAGCCGGGTCCCATCTGGATTGTGTGCCACAACTGCGAGCTGCCACTGCAAGCGGTGCTCGACGGAGTGACCACCCCGACAACGGCTCCTGCAGCCCAGCCCTCCCGGACTCCGTCCGCGTGGGCCGGCGTCGTCGACTTCCGCGCAGTCTGAGCGACGTCGCTCCTTCGGGAGCCCCGTCACCGGGCAGCTCGAGGAGGGGGCGGATGGGAACCGTTGGCGGTGGTGCTGACGGCGGGACCTGAGCTACGCTAGCTGCCATGGCGACCACCTCCGCGCCGGCGACGACCAAGGCGCCGGCCCCGGCGAAAGCCCCCGGGCGCGAGGAGCGCGACCAGCGAGAGTTCGGCTGGAACGTGATGGTCTGGAATGATCCGATCACCCTCATGTCGTATGTGGTGCTGGTCCTGCGCCGCTTGTTCGGCTACGACCACGCGACGGCCACCAAGCTGATGCTCCAGGTGCACAACGAGGGGCGCGCGGTGGTCGCGACCCAGCCGCGCGAGCAGGCCGAGGTCTCGGTCGCGCAGCTCCACTCCTTTGGACTCCAGGCGACCCTGGGTCGTCCCTGAGACGCCGGAAGGCGCGGCGAATGGCCCAGGTGCTCCGTCGCCGCGGGCGGATCCAGGTGAAGGTCGACAAGCGCGAACGTGAGGCGCTGATCGGGATCATCGATTCGCTGAGCCCCCGTCTCGCCGCACCCCTGGCGTCGGCGCCGCGCGCGTATGACGACGCCAAGCTCCAGGCCGAGTACGACCGCTGGGTGCGGCCCGACATCGAGAAGGGCCGCGAGGTCGACCTCACGATGGTGCGCAACGCGCTCAGCGCCGGCGAGGACACGCTCCCGCTCACCGAGGCGCAGACGCTGGCCTGGCTGCGGGCCTTCAATCACCTTCGCGTCGCCGCGGGCGAGATCCTCGGGATCGAGGGTGACGGCTGGGAGGACACGGCGACCGACGCGACCAGGCAGAAGCCGGAGTACGGCGTCCTCATCGCGCTGGGATATCTCCAGGAGGAGTTGGTCGCTGCGCTGGATTCGTAAGGGCCTACGGTTCGGGGGTCGGGTTGACCGTGTCGCTCCGCCAATCGACGGTCTGATCGACGCTGACCTGGTACGCCTCCAGTCGATTGTCGGCCAGGACAGCACCGATGCACTCGGCGCTGCCGCCGACATAGGTGCTCATCAGATCGATGTCGGTCGCGACACACCAGCTGTGGTCGTCAGGCCACCACAGGCTCGCGCCGTCGGGCCACCCCAGCCGCGAGAATGCCGACCCCGCCGCACCCAGCGGGCCGCGTAGCAGGGCCATCTTCCGCTGCGGCATCGCGATCAGCGGCACCGTCCGAGTCAGACCAGGCGCGTCGCCGTATCCCCCCCATACGCCGAACC
>JBAQGL010000167.1:0-6806 GCA_049287785.1 Candidatus Dormiibacterota bacterium
TCCCCGGTCCGGCGGCGCGGGCGGCGCTGCGGGTCCGGGCCGGGGGCTGCGAGTGGCCCGGCTGCGACCGTCCGGTGGCCTTCACCAACGCCCACCACTTCGTGCATTGGGGCCACGATGGCGCGACCGAGGTGCCGAATCTCGTCCTCCTTTGCTACCGCCACCACTGGATGGTTCACGAGGGTGGCTGGCAACTCGCCCGGGTCGAGGAGGGACGATTGCTGGCGATCCCGCCCGCCCGCGGCCATCGCTCCTGGATCCGCCCCCCGGGGAACGCCGCCGCCGGGTAGAACCCGGCTATTCACGCTGCCGGTGGAACGCTGACGCCGAGTACGAACGTGTCCTTGCACACTCACGTCGCCGGTGGAACGCTGCCGCCGGGTAGAAGCCCGCTTATTCACGCTACCGGGGGAACGCTGCGCCGAGTGACATCAGCGCCTGCCTCCGCGCCTCACCCGTGCGTGAACTTGTCCACGCTCAAGCCGCCCGAATCAGAACTCAATTAGCCAGCCAAGCCGCCCTGGGCTCCGTGCCACAATCCGCCACCGTGCCCACAATCGAAGTCGGGTCCAAAAGCGGCAACGCCGTGTCGGTCACCATCCACGACGACTCAATCCACGGCGCCCCCACGACCCAGCACCAGATCGACATTTCAGGACGTGGGCGGTTCGTTCCCGCTTGGGTTGATGACGCCACTTTGGTTCGCGCGTGCTTCGAGTTCCTTCTCATGCGTGAGCCGGCAACCTCGATCATGTCCCGGTTTTCGCTGGACGATATCGTCCATTACTTTCCAGACTTTGCTGGGGAGATTGGGCGGCGGCTAGGTTGATCGGAGGATCCGACATGCTGCTGGATGGCAATACCGCGGTCGTGTACGGAGGTGGCGGCGCCATCGGCGGCGCAGTTGCCCAGGCGTTCGCCGAGCAGGGGGCCCACGTCATCCTTGCGGGGCGCACGCAGTCGTCACTCGAGCGCGTCGTCAAGTCACTCACCGAGCAAGGTCTCAGCGCTGAGGCCGCCCAGGTCGATGCGCTCGTCGAGAGCCGGGTGGAGTCCCACCTCGACAGGGTCGTCGCCGAACATGGAGGCATCGACATCTCGTTCAACGTGATCAGCGTCGCCTACAGCCTCGGCGAACCGCTTCACGACATCCCAGTGGAAGAGTTCGTCGTGGGCATCGCCGACGGGATGCGCACCAACTACCTCACCGGTGTCGGAGCGGCGCGACGGATGGCGATGCGCCACACCGGCGTCGTTCTTGGGCTGACCGCCAGCAATAGTCGGCGTCCCCTTCCCCACCAGGGCAGTTTCTCAGTCGCCGGGGGTGCCATCGAGGCGCTCTGCCGTCAGATCGCCACCGACTACGGTCCCGAGGGGGTGCGCGCAGTGTGCATCCGATCGGCCGGGTCGCCCGACGCGCCTGGAGTCGACCGCGCCCTCTCCGCGCTCGCCGAGCTCGAGGGCATCTCCCGCGACGCGTTCGAGGCACGCATGGCCGAGCGCACCCTCCTCAAGCACATGCCGCGGCTACACGAGATCGCCAACCTCGCGGTCCTGGCGGCGTCCGACCTCGCGTCGTCGATGACCGGGGTTATCGCCAACGGCACCTGCGGCGAGGCGACCGACTGACGGGTCGTTGGTAAGGCGCCGCGAGGTGCATGCGGGTTGGTTCTCGCGCGAGGAGGACCCGACGCTGATTCCCGGCTGGCAGCTCTCGTTCGCGGACGACCGTCCGAGCTGATCCTCCTGTGCGGGACCAGGGGCCCTCTGGCCCAGACTTCGCTCTCAGCGTCAGCCCAAGCCTCCCTCACCTCCCGGCTCGCTGAGGACCTTGATGGATAGGCTTTCGGCACGCCGGCAGCGAGTGCGGATCTGGAGGTCCTCCCGATGAGCAACGAAACCACCTACAGCCTGATTGCGGACGGCATCGGGCCAGTCGAAGTCACCGCCTCCGACAGCGGCACCGGCCACGCATATCTCATCCTGCACGGAGGCGCAGGACCGCAAGCGGTCGCATCGTTCGCGACCCTGTTGACCAGCCGAGGCGCGCGGGTGATCGCGCCGACGCACCCGGGGTTCAGCGCGACTCCGCGCCCCGACACCCTCGACAGCATGGCCGGCCTCGCACGTGTCTACGCCGCGCTGCTCGACCGGCTGGAGCTCAAGGACGTCACCGTGATCGGCAACTCGGTCGGCGGTTGGATCGCTTCGGAGCTCGCGCTGCTGGGTTCGCCGCGGATCGGCAGTCTTGTGCTTGTCGACGCCGCCGGGATCGAGGTCGAGGGCCATCCCATCGTCGATTTCTTCTCGCTGACCCTCGACCAGGTCGCCGAGTTCAGCTACCACGACTCCGACCGTTTCCGGATCGACCCGACGACGATGTCCGACGCACAGCGAGCCACCATGGCGGGGAACCGTGCCACCCTGGCTGTCTACGGCGGCGCGACGATGGGCGATCCGACCCTCCGCGGACGCCTGCAGCGCGTTGCAGTCCCAACGCTGGTCATCTGGGGCTACAGCGACCGGATCGTCGACTCCGATTACGGTCGCGCCTACGCGGCGGCCATTCCCGGGGCGACGTTCGTCATGCTCACCGACACCGGGCACATGCCGCAGCTGGAGACTCCCGAACAGCTGTTGACGCCGATCTGGGACTTCGCAGAAGCGCATGCTCAGGTTCGCCACACGGACCCCTGAGGAAGCGATCAGGCGTCACCTGGTGACCCGGTACTGGAGATAGACGAATCCTTTGGCGAAGCGGCGTTCGTCCACCAGCTCCAGTCCGACCCGCACGTCGTCGGGGAGTGACCGGGTCCCACCGCCGACGATGACCGGCGCGACGAACAGCTGGAACTCGTCGACGAGACCCGCTTTGATGGCCTCGGCGGCAAGATGCGCCCCGCCGACGGTGAGGTCCCTCCCCGCCGTGGCTTTCAGGGCCCGGACGTCGACCGGGTCGAACTCCGGCTCGATCCGGGTCCGGATGCTGGAGACCGCAGCAAGCGATCTCGAGTAGACGATCTTCTCGGCCGCCCTCCACAGCTCCGCGAACTCGGTGACATACGACGGCTGGCCCGCCACGGCGCCGACCGTCTCCCAGAAGACCATGACCTCGTACATGCGCCGCCCGTACAGGTAGGTCCCGATCGGTCGCTCGAGCTCGTTGACGAACCGGAAGACCTCCTTGTCGGGCTCGGCCCAGTCGAAATCCCCGTCCTTGTCGGCAATGTAGCCGTCCAGGGACGCGATCGTCGCGTAGATCAGCTTGCCCATTGGTCAGGCGGCGCGGCCGTCGATCGTCACCTCGAACAGCGGACTCGACTCAACCATGACGTCGATGTCGTCGCGCTTCCAGCTGTGGGCGATGGGGATCAGCACCGCGCGGCGCTCGGTTTCATCGGTGATGATGCGCGCCGTTGCGGCGAGGTCGGCGCTCACGCCGTCCTTGAGGTGGAAGGTGAAATGCGGATCCGCCGCGAGGTTGGCGATGTAGCTCCGCTTGAACCCTGGCATGCCACTGATGTAGAGCCGTCCTCCGACGTTGTGGAAGACGATCTCGATGCGGTGCGGCTCGCCCGTCTTGCGACCCTTGGTGGTGATGTCGATCCTGCCGCCACGGTCGAGCGCGTCACGGATCGGCTGGTCGAGTTGTGCGGTGCTCATGGTTCTCCCGGGTGGTGTTTCCGGCCTTGATGGCGGCGAGGTCTCAGCCTAAACTCCCCGCTCCACGAGACGCGTTGTGCCATCGTCGCTCCGCCATGGGATTCATCGACGTCAGCGAGTTGAGCTACTCGATCGGCGGCGACCAGCTCTTTCACGACGTGAGCTTTCGCGTTGGCGAGGGGAGCAAGGTCGCGCTGGTCGGCGCGAATGGCACGGGCAAGACGACGCTGCTGCGGCTCATCGCCGGTGATATCAGGCCGGAGTCCGGGACGATCAGCAACAGCGGCGGCATCGGCGTGATGCGCCAGTTCATCGGCAGCGCCGGCGGTGCGACAACGGTTCGGGACTTCCTGCTGGGTCTGGCCCCCAAGCCCATCCGTGTTGCCGGCGCGACGCTGAACGCCGCCGAACGCGCGCTCGCCGACCAGCCGGACAATGCCGACGTCGCAATCACCTATGCGCAGGCGGTGGCCGACTGGTCATCTGCCGGCGGCTACGAGGCCGAGGTGACCTGGAACGTGTGCTGCGAGAGCAGCATCGGCGAGCCGTTCGAGGCGGTCCGAGACCGGCTCGTGGCCACGCTGAGCGGTGGGGAGCAGAAGCGGCTCGCGCTCGAGGTCCTGCTGCGCGGCGACGAGGAGGTGCTCCTGCTCGACGAACCCGACAACTACCTCGACGTCGCCGCCAAGCGAGAGCTTGAGAAAGCGCTGCGCGCCACCAGCAAGACCGTGCTCTATGTCAGCCACGACCGCCAGGTGCTGGCCGAGACCGCGAATCGGGTGGTCACCCTCGAGGGCCACGGCGCCTGGGTGCACGGCGGCGGTTTCGCCGACTATTCGGAGGCACGCGAAGCACGTCTGGGACGGCTCGACGAGCTGCACCGGCGTTGGGAGGAGGAGCACGACCACCTCAAGGACCTGGTACGCCGGATGCGCATCCAGGCCACGATGAGCGATGCCATGGCGAGCCGCCTGCAGGCGGCGGTCACGCGACTCCGCAAGTTCGAGGAGGCCGGCCCACCGGCCGAGCGACCACGACGCCAGGACGTCCGCATCCGGCTGCGCGGCGGTCGCACCGGCATTCGCGTGCTGACATGCGATCAGCTTGCGATCCCCGGTCTGGTGCAGCCGTTCGATCTCGAGGTGTCATTCGGCGAGCGGATCGCGATGCTCGGCAACAACGGCACCGGCAAGAGCCATCTCCTCCGGCTGTTCGCCGGCGAGGAGATCGCGCACGAGGGCCGATTCGTTCTCGGCGCCCGAGTGACCCCCGGGCACTTCAAGCAGACCCACGAGCACCCGGAGTTGCGTGGCAGGACGCTCGTCTACACACTGCATCAGCATGGTCGCGACCGCGCCGGCGCGATGCGCGCGCTCGACCGCTATGAGCTGGTGAGCCACGGTGACCAGGATTTCGCGACGCTGAGCGGCGGCCAGCAGGCGCGGTTTCTCATCCTGCTGCTCGAAATCGGCGGTGCGACCCTCCTGCTGCTCGACGAACCGACCGACAACCTCGACGTGCATTCGGCAGACGCGCTCGAACACGGTCTGGATGCGTTCGAAGGGACGGTGATCGCGGTGACCCACGACCGATGGTTTGCGCGCCGCTTCAACCGGTTCATGGTGGTTGCGGGGGATGGCGTCGTCACCGACCGTCCATCCCCCGTCTGGGACTGAGGCGAAGGGGGACCGCTGCCGCCACATCGATGCGGGCAGCGGTCCCTGACGCAGAATCGCGTCGCTCGAACGCTATGACGCCGGGGGCGCCATCTGCGCAACGCGGATGTGGTTGCCGAACGGATCCCGCAGGCCGAAGTCGATGCCGTAGGGTTGTTCGGTCGGCTCCTGCGTGAATTCGACACCTTTGGCCAAAAGGTCCTGGTACGTCTTGCGCGCGTCCGGTGTGGTGAAGAAGAGGTGGCCGCCGGTCCGACCTTTGGTCAGGAGCGAGCGGACCTCCTCCGCGGTCGCAGGGTCCATCGCCGGTGGTCCCGGCTTCTCCAGGAGGATCTGGTGGTCGGGCTCACCCGGGACGCTGACGGTGAGGAATCGCATGAAACCGAGATCCTGGTCGGTGTTGATCTCCAGACCCAGCGTACCGACGTAGAAGTCGACTGCCTGGTCCTGGTCGAGCACGTAGATCTGCGAGATGCGAAGGCTGCTGAGCATGTCGGTGTTCCCTTTGCGTTGTCGCGGTTGATGGTGGCCCAACGCTATCCGGTCATCCCGTGGCCGTCTTCTCCAAAACTGCTCGGTCTCGTCCATGCCATCGCGAAGCATGTCGGCACCGTGATCACCTCGCCCCGGCGGCGATACTCCGATGGTGAATCGCCGACGATGAGACGAAACGTCTTGCTGAACGTGCCGAGACTTGCGAACCCGACGTCGAAGCAGATATCGGTGATGCTTCGATCGGTGCAGCGCAGCAGATAGAGCGCCCGCTCGACGCGACGGCGTTGCAGGTAGCGATGCGGAGTCTCACCGAACGTCGCACGGAATTCGCGGATGAAATGGGATTCGGACACGCACGCGATGCGTGCAAGCGTTGGGATGTCGAGCGAGCGGCCGTAGGTGAGGTCCATCGCGTCGCGCGCGCGAAGCAGCCGCCGGTTCGTCTCCTCGGCCGCCCGCGTCATCGGGGGTTGAGCGGCTTCCCCGGAAGCGATCGCGCGTACGCGACACCCTCGTCCACCCAGCGCCGCAGCTGTGCCTTGGTCTTCACGCGCTCGGCTTCGACCCGCAGCCAGCCCGGCATGGCGCGCCCGCGCATGATCGCGACCTCGACGTGGGGCTCGCCGGCCAGCGTGTCGCTCCTGCCCGGATCGACGCGGACCAGCAGGCCACCCTGACCGCTCGCGCTGATCGCCATGTTGCCGCCGATTAGGAAGGCGAGGCCGCCGAACATGCGCTGCTCGCTCAGCGCTTTCTCGCCGCCTATCAGCTCGCGGATGCGACCGGCCAGGTCCTCGTCGAAAGCCACGGGCTCATTGTCGGACACCGCGACCGGGGGTTGCCCCGAGGCGCGGGAACCACTCCCGGCGAAGCTCGTGGCTGCCATCCTCACAGCCGATCTCGTAGTACACGGCGGTGCGATCGCCGTCCTCGACCACGGCCGTATAGCGCAGCGCCGGGTATGGTTCCCGC
>JBAQGL010000168.1:0-2931 GCA_049287785.1 Candidatus Dormiibacterota bacterium
AGCCAGCCCCGCAGCGTCACGCAGCGAGTTGTGCGGCCGGCTGCTCGACGACCGGCGAGCGCCCCGCCATCGCGACTGCCACTCCGCCGACGGCCAGCGCGGCGGCGACGATTCCGGTGACCGGCTCCGGGAGCGTGATCCCGAAGAGCGAGTCGAGCGAGTAGGAACCGGGGCCGCTGATGCCGAGCGCTGCGGCCGGGATCAGGTAGAGCAGTGGTGATTCAAGCCCGCCGCCCTGGGCGAAGAAGCCCTTGCCGCGGTGGACGAGAACGATTGCCATGAGCATCGCCGCTCCGACGCCGACCGAGCCCAGGGGGCTCAGCAACCCGGCAGCGAGAAGCAGCCCGCCGCCGATCTCGGTGCCGATCGCTCCGGCGACCCAGAGGGATGCCGGGCGGAGCCGCATGTGGGTCATATGCTGCCGAAGCACGGCGACACCCGAGCCGCCCCACCAGCCGAAGAGCTTCTGAACGCCATGGGCGCCAAGTGCGAGGCCGACGAAGAGGCGAAGGATGAGCAGGCCAGTGTTCATAGGGAGCAACTCCTGAGGAAAGATCTGATAAGGGCAGGTACCCGGCGGTCCAGGCGTACTGACGTAATACCAGCAGCTTACAGATAATAAGTAACCATGTCAAGGGTGCGTGGCCGAGGTATGATTTCGCCATGGCACTCGCGCCCGACTTGACAGCAACGACACTGGCCGATCCTGACCACGACCCCGCTCGCGTCTGCGCGGTGTACCACCAGGCGATCGAATTGATCGGCAAACGCTGGACCGGGGCGATCCTGAGCATCCTGCTGCGCGGCCCGGTGCGCTTCCACTCGCTGGTCAGCGCGGTTCCCGGCATGTCGGAGCGCCTGTGCGCAGACCGCCTTCGCGAACTCGAGACGGCTGGGCTGGTCTCGCGGCATGTGCTTCCGGGGCCGCCGGTCGGGGTCGAATACACGCTCACCGAGGCGGGTCGGGACCTCAACGAGGCTCTCGGGGCGCTGGGCAAATGGGCCCATCGCTGGCTCCAGCCCGCCGGCGCCTGATCGCCCAGCGCGCCGGGGCCTGACCGCTTAGCTGCGTCCGCCTGACCGCTTAGCCGCGTCCGCCCGACACCGCGGGGGCGACGAACACCTCCGCACCGTCGCCGATAGGGGTCTCCATCGGCGAGCCACTCCTGACCCCGACCCCGTCGACGAACATGAGAACGTGGGGCCGGAGCTGTCCCTGCTCGTCTCGCAGGCGGCGCTCGAGCTGGGGGAGCCGCACGGCAAGGTCGTCGAGTGCCTCACCGAGGGTGCCCCCGCGAATCTCGACCTCGCCTTCCTCGCCGGCGTAACGGCGAAGCGCTGCCGGCAGCAGGAGCCGCGAGCTCACGCGACCTCGGCCACTCGCACGGAAAGGATGTCGGGAAGGTGGCTGGCGATCAGCGACCAGGAATCGCCATCGTCCCGGCTGGCATACACCTCACCAAGCCTGGTGCCGAAATAGACCCCGGCCGGGTTTCCGCGATCGGCGACCATCGCGTCGCGAAGCACCGCTGCATAGTAGGGATCGGCAGGCAGTCCCTTCGAGCACGGCTCCCATGTCGCGCCGGCGTTCTCGGTCCGGTACACGCGCAGCCTGGCCTCCGGAGGAAACCGTTCCGCATCAGCCTGGAGCGGAAACGAGTAGAGCGTATCGGGTCGATGTGGATGGGCAACCATCGCAAAGCCGAAGTTGCTCGGCAGGCCGGATTCGATCGGCATCCAGGAATCGCCGCGGTCCTCACTGCGATACACGCCGAAATGGTTCTGAGCGAAGAGGCGCTGCGGCTGGTCAGGGTGGAATGCCACCTTGTGGACGCACTGCCCGAACTCGGGAAAACGCTGATCCTCAGGGAGGAACGCCGCCTGGATTCCTCGATTGGCCGGGTGCCAGCTGGCGCCACCGTCGCGGGTCCGGTAGACGCCCGCGGCCGACATCGCCACCAGAAGGTCGTCAGGGTCGGTCGGATGTGGGAGGACGGTGTGAAGGCAGGCACCGCCACCGCCGGGGACCCAGCTTGGCCGGTGCGGATGGTTCCACAAGCCCTCGACCAGCGAAAAGCTCTGCCCGCCGTCATCCGATCGGAAGAGTGCGTGCGGCTCGACGCCCGCGTAGACGACATCCGGCTGCAGATCTGTCCCAGGCTGAATCTGCCAGACGCGCGCGACCGATGCGTCCGTTCCCTCAGGAAAGCCGATCGGCGGCACCTCGGGCTCTGTCCACGACTTGCCGAGATCGTCCGAATACGTGAGCAGCGGTCCCCAGTGGCCGGTCCCGACCCCGGCCAAGATCCGCGGAGGATCCCGGCGCGTGTCAAGCGCCACGGAGTAGACCTCCTGATTGAGAAACTGGAAGTCGTCGACAGCCCAGGTCTGGCGATCATTGGTGCTGCGCGCGATCATCAGCCCCTTGCGGGTGCCGATCAGCAGGATGGCCTGTGCCATCGAAGCCCCTCCAGGGAGTTGGCGGATCGGGCCGCAGTCTATTACACCCCCGGCCCAAAGGCCGCAGACGACAGATATCGGACCCATCGCCGTCCGAGGAGATGACCATGGAGCTGGAGTCCTTCGAGCTCGCGATCCTTCGCCGTCCCCCGGACGCCCCGGGATACGACGAGGAGACCATGGACCGAATCCAGCGCGAGCACCTCGAGTACCACGCGTCGCTCCGCGCCTCGGGCGATATCGCCACCAGCGGACCGGTGATGGATCAGCCGGACGAGTCGCTGCGTGGCCTCACCTTCTATCGAACCGGATCACTCGCACGAGCCCGTGAGCTTGCCGATGCCGACCCCGCTGTCCGCGCCGGCCGCCTCGTCGTCGACGTCATGACCTGATTGTGCCCGCCGGGGTTGCTGAGGCAACCGGGCCACACGGTCACACTGCCCGAGGACTGAGTTGCGCCCTCCACTCAAG
>JBAQGL010000169.1:0-2575 GCA_049287785.1 Candidatus Dormiibacterota bacterium
CGATGCGCGAGCGCACGACGTGCTCGTGCAAGCGGGGGAGCTCCGGCCCGGCCAGGCCGTCCACGCAGCGGTCGACGCCGAGCGGCGCGGCCGGATCGCGCGCCATCACAGCGCCACCCATCTGCTCAACCGCGCCCTTCGCGAGGTCCTCGGCGACGGCGTCGTTCAGCGCGGATCGTTCGTGGGCCCGGAGCACGCGACCTTCGACTTCTCATTCCCGAGGGCGCTCACCGCCGATGAGCTCACCGATATCGAGCATCGCGTCAACGACGGCATCCGGCGCAACCTTGAGCGCACTGTGGCGCTCATGCCCCTTGCGGATGCGCGCGCCAGCGGCGCGATAGCGCTCATCGACGAGGCGTACTCGCCGGATGTCCGGGTGGTCGATTTCGGGGGCTGGTCGCGGGAGCTCTGTGGCGGCACGCACGTCACCCGAAGCGGCGACCTGGGAGCGGCGATTCTCGTCTCGGAGAGCAGCATCGGTCAGGGCATCCGTCGCATCGAGATGGTGTCCGGTGAGAGCGCGGAGGAGCGCTGGCGGCGTCTCGGAACAGCGCTGGTGACCACCGCCCGGGCGCTCAAGACGCGTCCGGAAGAGGTTCCGGAACGAGTGGCGGCCCTCCAGGACCAGGTTCGCAAGCTCAGCCGGGAGGTGACCCAGGCACGCCAGGCCGCGCCGGCGAGCGTGGCCACCGATGCCGCGATCGTCGAGGATGCCGGAGGCGTTCCCTTTGCGCACCTGCTGCTCGATGGCGATGTGGACGCGGAAGGCGTCTCCCAGGCCGGTGATCGGCTCCTGGCCGACCGCCTCCAGGGTGACGGCGTCGCCGCGGTGCTCGGTCCTGCAACGCTCGTCGTCAAGGTGGGCGGCCGGGCGCTCGAGGCGGGGCTTCACGCCGGAACGCTCGTGACCGGGGCCGCGGAGATCACCGGCGGCAAGGGCGGCGGACGTCCCGACCTGGGGCGTGGCAAGGTCGGTGACCCGGCGAAACGCGAGGCGGCGGTGTCGCTGCTGCGCGCCGCGATCACCGAGACGATGGGGCACGCGGCCTGATGCCCAAGCGAAAGTTCGCCCTGCTCAAGCGGCGCGAAGAGTTCCAGAGCCACTTCACCGTCCTCGACATCGGGACCGAGTTCGTCAAGGCGCTGATCGTCAAGCGCGAGAACGACAAGGGCATCGTGCTCGGCGTCGGCAAGGTGCGCCAGGCGCAGTCGCACATGCAAGCGGGCGCCGTCGCCGACCTCCAGGCGGTCATCGACAACTGTGACCGTGCGCTGACCGAAGCCGAGGACATGTGCGAGACCATCCCGGGCCAGGCGGTCATCGGCATCGCCGGCGAGCAGGTGCGCGGCTTCAGCACCACCATGACCATGCCGCGGCCGCAACCGCAGGCCCGCATCACCCAGGCCGACCTCGCCACCGCGCTGCAGGCGGTGCAGCGACGCGCGCTCCGCGAAGCCGTCCGCCAGATGTCGCACGACCTCGGCGTCCAGGAGGTCAACGTGAAGCTGGTCCACAGCACGATCACGTCGGTGCGCATCGACGGCTACGCGGTGAGCAACCCCGTGGACTTCCAGGGCCACGTCGTCGAGATCACGGTGTTCAACACGTTCGCACCGCTCACCCATATTGGAGCGCTGCAGGCGATCGCCCAGGAGCTCGACCTCGAGCTCGTTGCCACGGTCGCCGAGCCGTATGCGCTGGCCCGGGGCTGCGCCTCGGCGGAGTCGAGCGAGCTGGGCGCCATCTTCGTCGACGTCGGCGGCGGGACGACCGACATCGCCGTCGTCCGGCGAGGCGGCATTGAGGCCACGCGGATGTTCGCGCTCGGCGGACGCTCGTTCACCAAGCGTCTCGCGACCGAGCTCTCGATGGACCTCGACGAAGCCGAGCGCTTCAAGGTCGCCCACTCCGAGGGCCATCTCGCGGCTGAGCAGAGCGCCATGGCTCGCCGCGCGCTGACGCCGACCGCTGAAGTTCTCGCCCAGGGCGTGGCCCTGACGCTCGAGGAGCTCGCCGGTCCGGATCCGCTCCCGGGGTCAATCTGCCTCGCCGGTGGAGGGTCCGCGCTCCCCGAGGTCGCCGAGCAACTTCGCATCCTCGACTGGTCGGACACGGTCCCGTTCACGCGCCCGCCGACCGTCAAGGTCCTCGGACCGGGCGACGTGACCGGTGTGTATGACACGACCGGTCTCCTGGTCGGCAGCCAGGATGTCACCCCGATGGGGCTTGCGCGACACGCCGTGACGCTGGAAGATGACGCGGACGAGCCCCTGGGAGGACTCATGCGCCGCGTTTTGAAGACGATGAAGGTATAGGCGCCGATGCCGGCTGTTGTGATCGCCAAGACCGACGACGAGATCGCTGATCTCATCGACCGGGTTCGCGCGTCCGCCGACCCGGATGTCGGGCTGGTGGTGCCGGCCTCGAGCCGAGCGCTTCTGACCCCGCTCAACGTGCGGCTGCTCGCCCAATTCAGCAACCAGTCGGGCCGCCGCACCTCGATCGTCAGCGAGGATCCACGCCTGCAGCAGCTGGCGCGGGCCAGCGGCCTCCCGGTCTACGGATCAGTCC
>JBAQGL010000170.1:0-43146 GCA_049287785.1 Candidatus Dormiibacterota bacterium
CGTCAGCAGCGTCGGCAGCGTCCAGGACCGAGAATCCCTGGGGAATCCCGAGGGCGGCCGCGTACCGGCGCAGCGTTCGATGTGCGATCGCATGAAAGGTGCCGCCGGATACCCGGCCGGCAGGCGAGCCGGAGGCCCGGTCGAGTCCCGCAGCGGCCGTCAGCGATGCCGCACGCCCGAGCATCTGACGCGCAGCACGTCGCGTGAACGTCAGGAGGAGCAGCCGTTCGGGCGGCGCTCCAGTGGCCAGCAACCATGCGACGCGGGCCGCGAGCGTGGTGGTCTTCCCGGTTCCGGCACCGGCGAGGATCCGCAGCGGGCCGCCATCGTGGGTCGCTGCGCGGCGCTGAGCATCGGTCAGATCGTCGAGCCAGGCGAACATGCGTTCGATGATACTGCCGGACCTTCGGTTGCGGCGCCCCGATGCGCGATTCAGGCGCCGGAGAACACTCGGTAGCGCATTCTCCTGTCGACGGCAGCCGCCCGTGCGATGCGCCGTGCATGGATCGGGCCGATCCGGATCTGACCGCTGAACGGCGCCCACATGCCGCAGAAGTACAGGCGCGGCGCACGCGGGTGTTCGGGAGCGCCCGAGTGATGAATGGGCACACCATCGTCGCCGAGCACACCGAGATGTCCGACCAACGATTCGAGGCCCCTTCGATACCCGGTCGCGCAGATCACCGAGTCAGGATGCAGACGAGCGCCATCGGCGAGCACGACCTCATCGCCGTCGAATCGCTCCACCGGTCCGACCACACGTGCCGTTCCACCCTTGATCGCGCTGACAAACCCGTCATCAATTGCGGGGCTGCGCCCGTGCTGTCGATGGTTGGCGTACACGCCGACAGGCGCGCGTGGAATGCCGTAAGAGCGCAAATCGCCGAACGTCAAGCGTTGCGACATGCGAAATATCGCATCGGCCAGCTTCTCGGGCAGATGATCGGCGAGGTAGACGAGCAGCGGCTGCCCGGGGATGCCCTTGAGATCTCGTGCCGCAATGTTCGGTGGTGTCCGCATTGACATCGTGACCCGCGCCCCTACCCTGACCAGGTGACTCGCAATGTCGAACCCCGAGTTGCCCGCGCCCACCACCAAGACGTCTAGCTGCGCATACGCGGTCGCGTTCGCGAACTGCGATGAGTGCACGAGCTCCTTCTGGTACCCGCCGGCGCCCGGCCATGACGGCATGTCGGGAACCGTGTCCCACCCGGTGGCGATGACGAGATACCGGCAGCGCATCGAGCGCGTCGACGTCTCGATTCGCCAGCGGTCGCCGTCGCGTTGGACGGCAAGGACGTCGGTTCCGAACCGCACGGAGAGCCCATGACCTCGCGCAAATGACTCGAGGTACGCGACCACGTCGTTCCGGCTTGGATAACGCCCGTAGCTCCGCGGCATACCACGACCTTGGAGCTTCGACATCGGCCGCCAGGAGTTGAGGCGCAGCTCGGCGTAGCGCGAGCGCCAGCTCGAGCCCACTCCATCGCCCTTTTCGAGGACGACTGTCTCGAATCCGCGGCCCTGCAGGGCAACCGCTGCTGCCAGACCGGCCGAACCGGCGCCGACGACGATCGCCTGATGGCGCTCGATTGGCCTGGGTGTCGCACCGTTGTTGGGCGACCGGCCATGGCTCGGCGACTGAGGGGATACGCGAGGCGGATGGGTGACCACCGGATCAGCGGTCGCGGACACCTGCACCATGTGCGCCACCATATCGGCGTCCGGCGAGCACGTCCATGGAGCCAGCACCCGAGGTTCGGGACGTGCCAGCACCCCGCCCTCCGAGTAACCCGTCGGCCTGTTACTTGCTCAGCAGG
Source organism: Candidatus Dormiibacterota bacterium (assembly GCA_049287785.1). Taxonomy (GTDB): domain Bacteria; phylum Chloroflexota; class Dormibacteria; order Aeolococcales; family Aeolococcaceae; genus Palsa-851. Next base: position 1,821 of record JBAQGL010000170.1, read on the forward strand.
GTTGCGATGACGTTGATCGTGCTCGAGATGACGACAACCCCGAACAGGTACGACAGCAGCGCATGGCGTATCGCGGTCATGCGTATCGCCTTCGAGTTCAGGTCGGTGTCAGAGACCTGAAACGTCATCCCGATCGTCAGCGCGACGTAGAGAAAATCCTTGAAGTCCGGCGGGGCATCGGAGTGCCAATCGATGCCTCCGTTGTGGGCGTAGTACAGGCGGGCGTATCGCAACATGAACACGACGTGAACAGCCGCCCACGAAAGCACGACGCTGACCACCACGAGCGTGGTGATCGCGGCTTTGACAGCGCCATGCGTGGCGCCCGCGGCGACGAGGGCGAAAGCAACGCTCACCAGGCTCGCGATGTTCGCGCCCACGAGGATCGCCTCTGACGCAGCACGGGAATCGTCTTCGCTGACGGCGGCTCGCTTGGTTGCGGCGGCATCCTTCCCGTGGATGCTGAGATAGACGATCGCGATGAACGCCGATGAGGTGACATCCCAGCCGACGAGGACCGCCACCTGCCACTCAACCAGCAGGTACGCGACGATGAAAGCGATGATCCCAGCCGCGAGGCATATCAGCAGCCGGTTCCGCGCGTTCATCGGCGCGAGTGTGGCACGAGCCCGGCGCGGCTGACCGCCGTCGACGAGGAGAGGCCGAGAGGTCAGCGTTGCAGCGCGCGCTCCAGCTGCTCCTTGTTCATCTTCGACCGACCCTTGATGTTGCGGTCGCTCGCCTCATTGCGAAGCTGCGCGTACGTCCGGCCGCCCGGACCGGTGTGAGACCGCAACCCGCCGCGCCGCCCGGACGAGATGTCCTCGATGGACGTGCGGCTTGCCTCCTGTGACTCGCCGGCGCGGGCGCGCTCCTTGTTCACAGTGCGGGCAGCTATCTCCTCGGCTGTGTCCTCATCGCGGCCTCGGGATTCCAGGCCCTCCTTGATGTGCTCGTACTGGCGCCCTCGTTTCGGCGACCATGCTTTGACCGGCATCACGTTGCACCCCCGATAGGAAATGGATCACACTTCGTGATAGTCAGCCTATCATTACGGTCGATCCAAATGAGCCGTCACGCCCTCCGGTACACGGAATGTAGGCTTTCTGCGACGGCAATACTCGATCAGCGCCGTGAGGCGAGCAGGTGTCATGACAGCGACCAGGCCACCGGCTGCAACGCAGCCCCCGTACGCCCAGATCATGGCGGCGATCGAGGACCTTCCCGGCCTCGAGAGCTTGAGCGAGTGGCTTGTCAATGCGCTCGCTCCGATCACCAAGCGCGAGAAGCTCATGGACCTCCTCCATGGCCGCCTTTTTGGCCACGCCCTGCACCCGGCATTGAGCGATCTGCCCCTCGGGATGTGGAGCAGCGTGCCCGTGCTCGACCTGATCGGCGATAGGCGGGGCGCCACGATGCTGACCGCCGCCGGATGCGTCGCAGCGGGTGCGACCGCGGCGACCGGCACCGCTGACTGGTCGGTCACGTACGGGCGTGAACGGCGACTGGCGCTGGTCCATGGACTCGCAAACGCAGTGGCTCTGGCGCTGCAGCTCGGCTCGCTCACGGCGCGACTGAGCGGCCGGAGAGCGCGCGGACGATTGCTGTCGGTCGCGGGGCTCGCGGTTGGAGGGACAGCGGCGTACCTCGGCGGCGACCTGGTGCTGGATCGCGCGCTCATGGTCAACCACGCGGCGTCGCTTTCGGGTCCGGGCGAGTGGACCGATGTCGCCGCCGACTCGGATGTGACCGAGGGAGCGCTGACCGCCGTTGACGTCGACGCACGCAAGGTCCTGCTGACTCGCGTCGCCGGCAAGGTGTGCGCACTCGAAAACACCTGCACGCACGCCGGCGGCCCGCTCAACGAAGGCACAGTCGAAGACGGCGAGGTGGTGTGCCCGTGGCACGGATCGCGTTTCCGGCTCAGCGATGGCGCTGTGCTCGGCGGCCCGGCAACGTTTCCACAGCCACAGCTCACGACGCGCAAAGTGCGGGGTCGCATTCAGATTCGCGGCCGCGAAGGCTGATGTTTGCATTGATCCGCACACGCGGCGCGGCGGTGTTGCCACCGTTGGTACCGGACTGCTAGCCTGCGAACGCTCAGGTGCGGCAGGAGTGGACGTCTCCTGAGGGGGGCTGGCTTTCGGTCCGTCCAAAAACCTCCACTCGAGGAGGACTCAATGGGTCCGCGAAGGAGATATTCAGCCTCGCTCTTCGTGGCGGCTTTGGCCGTACCCGCGGCGCTGGCAGGCGGGGGACTGACCTCGTCTGCCTCATCTTCGGCAGCCAAGGCACCCACTCACATCGACTGCAGTAATACCAACCGGTTCATCTGCACCGAGGTGCGTGACTCGGAAGCCGTCTTCGGTCACTACGTCGGTCACGACGAGCCGAGCGTGCTCTTCTACTCCAACAAGAACGGCTCCGGAAACGAGATGGCATACAGCGGTACCCTGCCGACCGAGCCGTCGCCGACCAATGTCCCCGGCAAGCACAACTACACCTTCCAGTATGCTCCGGCGTTCTGGTTTGGCATGGCGATGTGCGACACGCAGTCATATCCTGAGCTGGTCAACACCTGCGTGCCCGACAGCAACGTGAACATCGTCAACCCCGCGAAGAGCCCTTACCACCCGGGGGCCGCCTACATGGAGTTGCAGTTCTATCCGCCCGGATACGTGCAGCAGTGGAACGGTTTCAGCTGCTCCGGGACTCGGTGGTGCGTCGCACTCACCATCGACAGCCTCGCGCTGAACCCGGTGACCGGACAGCAGCTCAACTCGACGTGCGAGAGCACTGTTGGTGAGGAGTATGTGAACTTCGCCTATCTCACCCACAGCGGCAAGCCTCAGGGCCCGCCGAACCCTGTCCAGTTCCAGGCGCTCGCGTCCGGAACCCCCGATCCGCACAAGGTCGAGTACCTCAACCAGGGCGACAGCTTCACCGTGCAGCTCCATGACACGACGCACGGCCTGCAGGCGGTCGTGAAGGACACCACCACAGGCACCTCGGGGTCGATGACCGCGAGCGCGGCCAACGGCTTCGGCCAGGTGAAGTTCGCACCCAGCCCCTCCACCCAGTGCAAGAACATCCCCTACGACTTCCACCCGATGTACGCCACCTCCAGCACCGAGACCACTGTTCCCTGGGCAGCGGCAACGTACAACGTCGCGTTCGACACTGAGATCGGGCATTTCGACTACTGCAGCAAGGTGGACACGACGAACGCGTCCTGCGCCGGCAACGAAGGTGTGGGTAGCAACACGGAGATCTGGGACTACGATGACGTCGGCTGCTGGCCCGCTTCGGCATCGTCGCTGATCAAGATCGGCGGGTGCGAAGGATCCAACGTTGGATACGACGGGCCCTCGTACCTTTCGGACTGGCCGAACGGAAGCTCGTCGCGCCCGACGGACTTCATCTTCACCAGCCCGCTCACCGGAGCCGGGTACCACACAAACTATGCGTCGGTCGGATTCAACACCGACCTTCCCGCGATCGAAGGTGACCTGGGGACGTGCAACAACAGCACCGGCGCCGGTTGCACGATCATTCCGCCGACTGACGACGGCACCCCGGCCCAGTTCTACCCGTACTACACCACGGGTACGGCCCTTGGCGGATGCGCCTGGACCGTCGGACAGAACTACCCGGGCTTCAGCACCAACGACTACGGCGCACACCATCAGTACGGGCAGTTGCTGAAGGTGACATACACAAGCGTAGGAGGCGGCTCGTCCGCGTCATACGAGGACTACCAGAACAACCTGGCGAGCAACCCCTGCCCACGTTGATCTGACCGCATTGGTGCGAGGAGCCGCCTTCGGGCGGCTCCTCCTCCATCGCCGCGCCCTACACTTCCTCCACGATCAGCCTGCGCTCGAGAAGCAGGAAGCCTTGCGAGGAGGAAGCCTTGCCAGGATCCCCCGACCCCCAGATGGGCGCGCTCGCTCAACCGGTGCTCAGCCCGCTGACCGGCGCGGCGATCTTTCTCGTGGTGACCATCGACGCCGGCGGTGAGGCGACAGCGCGCGAGCTGCTGAGCGATTGCGCCGGCCTGCAACGAGCCGTCGGCTTCCGCCTCCCGGACGGCGAGCTCACCTGTGTCGCCGGCGTCGGATCCGACGCATGGGACCGTCTCTTCAGCGGACCGCGCCCAGCGGAGTTGCATCCATTCCCGGCAATCGTCGGGGACAAGCACCGCGCCGTCTCCACCCCGGGTGATCTGCTCTTTCACATCCGAGCCACGCAGATGGATCTCTGCTTCGAGCTCGCCGGACAGATCATGGAGCGGCTGCGCGGCACTGTCACGGTCGTCGACGAGGTCCATGGATTCAAATATTTCGACGAGCGCGACCTCCTCGGGTTTGTTGATGGCACCGAGAACCCGACTGGGCGGGTTGCACACGACGCGGTGATCATCGGCGGCTTCGACGCCGGTTTCGCCGGGGGGAGCTATGTCGTCGTTCAGAAGTACGTGCACGACCTCGACACCTGGAACGCTCTGCCGGTCGAAGCGCAGGAGCGGGTGGTCGGGCGCACCAAGCTCTCGGACATCGAGCTGCCCGACAACGTCAAGCCGAGCAACTCACATGTGGCGCTCAACGTGATCACCGGCCCTGACGGCGCGGAGCTCAAGATCCTGCGCGACAACATTCCGTTCGGCAATCTCGGTCGCCGCGAGTTCGGTACCTACTACATCGCCTATGCCAGCACGCCGCGCGTCACCGAGCGGCTGCTCACCAACATGTTCATCGGTGACCCGCCGGGCAACTACGACCGGATTCTCGACTTCTCCACCGCGGTCACGGGCACGTTGTTCTTCGTGCCATCGCAGGATTTCCTCGACGCACTGCCGGATCCTCCCGTCGCGCGATCCTGACGCTCTCGCGATCGACGCTGGTCGCGTGTTCGCGAGCTCCGACATTCCTGGCAGGCCCAGACCTACCCAGGGTTGAGCTTCACGTGGTGGCGATCGAGCTCTCCGATGGTGCGGACGCCGAGAAGCTGCATGGTCCGGCGCATCTCGCGCAGGAGAATGGCGGTCGCACGCTCGACTCCCGCCTCCCCTCCGGCCATGAGCCCGTACAGGTATGCGCGGCCGACCAGCACGTTCCGCGCGCCGAGGGCGACCGCCGCAATGATGTCGGCACCACTCATCACCCCCGTATCCATCCAGATCTCAGATCGATCTCCGACCGTGTCGACCGCCTCGGCGACGAGGCTCAGCGGCACCGGCGCTCGATCGAGCTGCCGCCCTCCGTGGTTTGACAGGACGATCGCGTCCGCACCCGCTTCCGCCATCCTGGTCGCCTCCGCCACGGACTGGATGCCCTTGATGATCAACGGGCCGTCCCAGCTGTGGCGCAACCACTCGAGATCCGCCATGGTCATCGTCGGATCGAAGAGCTCATCGATCAGCTCAGCGATGGTGCGGTCCCACCCGTCGAGCGACGCAAACCTCAGTGGCGGGGTCGAAAGCAGGTTGGCCCACCAAGCCGGGTGCATCGCGATGTCGGCGAGCGTCTTGACGGTGAGGGTGGGCGGTATCGAGAACCCGTTGCGAACATCACGGAGGCGATGCCCCGCGACCGGAACGTCGACGGTCAGCATGAGCGCCTCGAACCCTGCCGCCCGAGCCCGCGACAGCAACTCCTCGCCGGCAGCGCGGTCCTTCCACACGTACAGCTGAAACCATTTCCTCGCGGCCGGGCCGGCAGCTGCCACATCTTCGATCGACGTTGTTGCCATGGTTGAGAGCGCGTAGGCGATGCCGTGGCGCTCAGCCACCCGCACCACCGCACGCTCGCCTTCGTGGTGCATCAAGCGCGTGAAGCCGGTTGGTGCAAAGGAAAACGGTGCCGTGGCTGGACGCCCGAGGATTGTTGTGCTGGTGTCGGGAGCGGACACGTCGTGCAGCACTGACGGCGAGAATTCCAACGTCTGGAACATCCGGCGAGCACGGCGCAGGCTGATCTCCCCTTCGGCTGCTCCGTCGGTGTAATCAAACGCGGCGCGCGGAACGCGTCGCTTCGCCGTGCTGCGGAGGTCGGCGATGGTGGCAGCCTTGGCAAGTCGGCGCGTGGTCGCGTTGAGCTCGAAGGGCCGGGTACGGAGCAGCGGTTTGATCTCGGACCACTTGGGGAGCTGCCGTTCGGACATGCGCGTGATTAAACCCGTGTCGCCGCCAGGACGGCTCCGACACCGGGTCCTTCAGACTTGGGCAGTACCGGCGGGGTCGTCGCTCCAGGCCGCGAACGCTCTCGCGAGCCCGGCCACGAGGCGGTCGAAGCTGCGATCGATGTCCACTGGCAACCCGAAGCCCCCGGCGCCCTCCAGGCTCACGAAGCCGTGGAGTGCAGCACGCAGTCCCCTGATTGCGTCGACTGCGTCGTCGTCACGCAGGTTGTATCCGGCCATGACATCGAACGCGACCTGCACCGCCTCGGCGCTCGCAACTTCGTCGTCGGCATCGCCTCGCACCGGAGCGCGCTCCGCGGCGGCGTATCGGCCCGGATGTTCCTTTGCCCAGGCGCGATACGCCAGCGCCATCGAGGCGACGGCGTCGCCACGAGCGCGACCAACCGTGGCGCGGCGCAGCACCGCCGCAAGCTCGATCTTGGCCTGGATCGAGATACTCCGCCGAAGCCCGTCGGTGCCGGCGACGTGCTTGTAGAGCGACGGCTGCCGGACCCCCAGCCGCTCGGCGACCGCCGCGAGGGTGAGGCTCGACAGCCCCACCTCGTCGGCAATCCGCGCCCCCTCCTCGACAACCCGGGTCTCGGTGAGCCCCGCTCTAGGCATGGGCGGCGACTGAGCGGAGGAAGGCGAGCACCGCGGTCGACGTCGCATCGGGCTGCTGCGACTGCGGGTAATGGCCGGCCTCACTCACCATCACGGCCTCGCCGTGCAGGGTGCCGGCGATCCAACTCGCCTCGGCCTTTGGGTCGGGAAAGTCCGGGTCCCGGTCCCCCATGATCACGAGCGTCGGCGCGGTGACGTCGCAGAGGCGCGCCTCGGCTGGGTCGTGACTGGCGTGGGTCGTTCGCGAGAAGGCCCTCGCGTGGCCGGGTCGACGCAAGCCGGCGATCACCTGGGCGCGATAGGTCTCGAAGTCAGCCGGACGCTGGCCCGCGTAGAGCTTCGGCAGGTAGGCCTTCCAGACGCTTGCCGCCCAGATCGGCGCCATCGCGACTCGATTGATCACGCGCTGGATGACGCTCAGCTTGCCGTTCCTGACAAAGGGACCGACCAGGACGAGTCCTTTGACCAGATCGGGGTGGTCTGCGGCGATCAGGACGGCCACGGCCGCACCCAACGAGTTTCCGACGATGACCGCGGGTCCGCCGAGTTCCTGGATCATCGCGAGAACGTCGCCTGTGGTCTGGACGTCGCCGTAGGCGGAGAACGTCGTGTCGCTGTCGCCATGGCCACGAAGGTCGGTGACCGCGACCCGATACCCGGCGGTCCGAAGGACCGGGGTCAGGAACCGGTAGGTCGCGCGAAGGTCGCCCATACCCGGAATCAGAACGACGAGAGGACCCTCGCCTTCGACGTCGTAGGCGACCCGGCCGCCGGGTCGGTTGAGATATCGGGTTTCTGCTGCTGGGGTCGTGGTTGGTGTTTGCATGATTGGCTATTCTACATAGCCCAAAAGCTAACGTCAATAGCTTACCAGGGCTTCGTCAGGCCTTGGCGGGCACCTGAATGGCTGCACCGACACTCACGAGCAGATCCCAGGAATTGCGCAGCGACGTGAGCAGCAGAAAGATCGCCACCCCGGACAGCGCCGCAAATCCATCCTGATAATCGCCGCCGACAAGCACACCGCCGACGGCGATAACGCCCAGAAACGAGAGCGCGCTCGAGCCGAATCGAAGGAACAGACGTTGGACGCTCAGCGTTCGGGACTCGCTGCGGATGCCCGAGACGGCGCTGCGCGTGATGAGGACACATGCCGCCAGGCCGAGGCCGACAAGATCCCATCCTGCGGATGAGGCGTCGTTCCCTCGTGGCACGACCATGAAGAGAGCGGCGACCAACGTCACAGAAAACCCCATCAGCGTGACTCTGGCCAATCCCTCGACCTCGGGTCGCGTCACCACAACGCGAAGGTGCAGCGAAAGACCGACGAAGAGCAGTCCGACGAGGCTTGCAGCCGCCGCACCGGTTATCGAGTAGAAGTCGTGCCAGCCGAGGAGCGTTGTTTGGAAATTCATGACGCCGAGTTTGAGGGACTCGGGAGCGGTTCAGACGCCGTTCGCTGAGTTCGCAGGCAACTGACGGAAGACGACCCGGAGGAGCGAGGTCGTAACCGCACCGCGTATCGATGTTCGACACCGACTCAAGAGCCGGACCATATGCGGCGATGACCGCGGAGCAAGGATCAATGCAACGAAATCTCCTCATGTTGGCCGGAGCCTTCAGTTTGCTCGTGCTGGCTGCGTGCGGATCGTCTACCGCCGGCACACTCGGTGGCGCACCCGCGACGCCAACCGCGGCACCACAAACGCCAATGCCCACCGCCGTCGCGACCCCTTCACCGCCGGCGCCCACCGCAACGCCGACGGCGACCGCGGCACCTCCGGCGACCGGTACGTCAACCGCATTGCGCAGCGTCGCAACGCTCGGACCGATTCTCGTCGGACCCAACGGCAACACGCTGTACGTGTTCCTGGGCGACACCAGCACGATGTCGAACTGCAATGGTTCGTGCGCGCAGAACTGGCCGCCGCTTACAACGGCCAGTGCCCCGCGTGCAACCGGCGGTGTGTCCCAGAACCTGCTGGGCACGATCAAGCGTCAGAACGGCAGCATGCAGGTCACCTATCACGGTCACCCGTTGTACTTCTTTGTTGCTGACTCCGGACCCGGCATGGCCAACGGCGAGAACCTCAATGCGTTCGGCGCCAGGTGGGAAGTGATCAATGCAGCCGGTGTTGCGGTCGTCAAATAACCAGTTGCGTGGCTGGAGATCAACGCTTCGTGGGGACGTAGCGCGGGATATCGGCGGCCGCGACGTCAACCGCTGACAAGCTCGACGCCAGGTCGGCCAGCGTCTCGGTGAGCCGGTCGACCTGTGTCGACGTGAGCCCGGCGACCGTCTGCTCCGCAACTCGTCGCCATGCCACCTTCAGCTTTGGCAGCAGGGCGCGTCCCTGCTCGCTCAACTCGACGACGGTGGCGCGGCGATCAGTGCTCGACGGATGGCGCACGACAAGTCCCGCCTCCTCGAGTTGCCGGACACTGAGGGTGATGGTGGGTGGCTCGTACCCGCTGGCCGCGGCGAGCTGCGCCTGCGTGCACGGTCCCGCGGTCTCGAGCTCGAGAAGGATGAGCTTATGGCCCGGGTGGATGCCGAACGGAGCCAGTGCGGCGACCGAGAGGGCGCGATGACGGATGCCGATCGCGCGGATGGCCTCGTTGAGTGCATCTGCCTGACCAAAGTTCATCGGCGACCCCTTGACTTTCCGATAGTTAGGCGCCTAACCTTAGACGCCTAACCAAGTTTACCGCGCAGCGACCCCTGGTGGCCACGCGGTGGACGTCAAACGACCAACAAGGAGCACCCCGATGGCCATGACCACCACCATGGAATCTGCCGCCCCGACCGTGGCTCGCCCGACACGGATCCGCGCGATGGCAGTCGCCGGCGCTGCGATGGCTGCTGTCGTGATCTGGGCGATCGCCGTTCCACTTCTTGGCGTTCATCTCCTGGTGCGATTCGGCGCTTCGGCTCCACAGAGCGTCGGGATCGACTATGTGATCGGCGCAAGCGTGATTGGTTCGCTCGCCGGTTGGGGACTGCTCGCCTGGCTGGAGCGCAGCACCGCCCATGCTCGCTCGATCTGGACCGCGATCGCGGTTGTCGCCGTCCTCGTCTCACTCAGCCTCCCTCTAATCGCTGGGATCTCGACGGCGACCAAGGTCACCTTCATCCTCATGCACCTGGCAGTCGCTACAGTTCTCATCTCGGTCATGCGACGCACCTCGCGGTCACGGTTTGGGGCCTGACGCAGGCACGGCGTTCATGGGTCTATCGCTCCTCGGAACTCCCCGCGTCATAGATGGCATCGATGGCCGCGGCAAGCCGGAAGTCGCGCCCGGTGATGCCACGGACATCGTGGCTCAGCAGATGCACGGTGACCTTTCCCCACGTGATCGAGAGGTCAGGGTGGTGGTTCTGTTCTTCCGCGACGACGGTCATCCGGTCGACAAATCCGACCGCGGTGACGAAGTCCGGGAACCGATACGACTTGAGCAGCCTCCCGTCATCGAGCGTCCAGCCCTGGAGGCTCTGCAGCCGCTCGAGGATGGTTTCCGCGGGGAGCCCACCCACTTCGTGTTCTGAACCGGACACTGCCTCAACCTCCTCGCATGAGCTTGGCACCAACCGCCGGTGCCATCATGACCAGCAGGTATGGATCACACCAGGTGAGAGTGCTGCTCGTCTCGTGCTACGAGCTCGGCCATCAGCCCCTCCACGTCGCCTCGGCCGCCGCGTTCCTCAGTGCGGCGGGGCATGGCGTCAGCGCCGTCGATCTCTCGGTCCAAGCGCTGGATGAGGCGGATCTCGACGCGCCGGAGCTCGTGGCCATCGCCGTCCCGATGCACACGGCGATGCGGATGGCGGTTCCCGTCGCGCGAGCCGTCCGCGCCCGCCGCGGCGCGCAGGTGCGCCTCGTGCTCTACGGTCTCTACGCCCCCCTTTGCGGGCCGGGACTCGAACCGGGGCTTGTTGACGCGCTGCTCGGAGGGGAATACGAAGAGGCACTGGTCCGCATCGCGGACGGCACCCCCGATGCGCGGACGATCGTGCTCGATCGGCTCCGGTTCCCCTTGCCCGCCCGCGATCTTCTGCCGCCCCTCGATCGCTATACGAGGCTTCGCGTAAACGGCGAGGAGCGGCTCACCGGCTACGTCGAGGCAACCCGTGGTTGCGTGCATCGGTGCCGCCACTGTCCAGTCCCGGCGGTGTACGACGGGCGGATTCGTGTGTGGCAGCGCGATGTGCTCGTCCAGGACGTCGCTCGGCTCTGGGATGACGGGATGCGCCACCTCACCTTCGGCGACCCCGACTTCCTCAATGCGGTGCCCCATGCGCTTGCTGTCGCGCGCGCGGTGCAAGCACGCTGTCCGGAGCTCACCTTCGATATCACCACCAAGGTGGAGCACATTCTCGAGCACCCCGACGTCATCGCCGAGCTGCGTGACCTGGGACTGCTCTTCATCGTTTCGGCGGTCGAGTCCACCAGCGCGCGTGTTCTCGACCTTCTCGACAAGGGGCACTCAGCCGAGGACATCCTGACCGCCCTTCGCATCTGCCGGGCATTGGGCATCGAGCTGCGGCCATCCCTTTTGCCCTTCACCCCATGGAGCACGCTCGGTGATCAGCTCGATCTGCTCGACATGATCGCCATCAACGACCTCATCGACAGCGTCGACCCTGTCCAGCTGAGCATCCGGCTCCTGGTGCCCCCGGGGTCGCTGCTGCTGGAGCTGCCCGAGATGCGCGAGCATCTGCTCGGCTATGACCCTGAAGGTTTTAGCCATCTCTGGCAGCATCCCGATCCGGTGATGGATGCGTTGCACGCTGACATCGCCGCGCTGGTTGCCGCCGACACCGACGCCGGAGTCTCCCCGCGTTCGACCCATTCGGCGATCCGCGCCCTCACCGCCCGGGCGGCCGCCGGGGCAGGGTTGACCTGGCCGGACGCGGGCGAACCACTCCCACCCGAGCGGGTGGCCCCGCCTCGATTGAGCGAGCCGTGGTTCTGTTGCGCCGAGCCGACGACGGCGCAGCTCGCCGGCGCAGGAGTGGCGCTCGGAGCCTGAGGCGGCCGCCATGCATCTCTCAGGCATGATGCCCGCGTGACCAGCTCGCTCTCCTCCGGAACATCGTGGCCGGAGCTCGCCGAAAGGCTGACCCAGGCCCTGCACCCGCTCGCGGCCCCGATTGCGATCACGTTCCTCGATGCACCGAGCGCGGCGATCCCGGCGTTCGATGCCGCCATGCCGGCTCCGACGCCGGACGGCCGCACCGGGCGTGTGGCCGCGGGCTGCGTGTTCTGGATGCTGTCCACTGAGCGCACCTTCACCACGGCACCGGCCGACCACGCCAACTGCAGCGTTGGCAGCTACACGCATGGTCTGCTGAGCCTCGAGGAGGCCGCCACCAACACCGACGTGGCGACGCTCGTCGAGTCAGGCTGGGTGAGCCCCGAGGCGTTTCCATCCATCCCGGCGGTCACCACCCGTCCCGCCTCCATCGCCTACGGTCCGCTCGCGGCGACGCCCGTTGACCCGAGCGTCATCCTGCTGCGCCTCAACGCACAGGGGCTGATGGTCATGACCGATGCCCTCCCCGAGCTCCGGATCGAGGGCAAACCACAGTGTCACATCATCGCGGTCGCTCACCAGCACGGCCGGGTCGCGGCGAGCGTCGGTTGTGCCTTGAGCCGCGCTCGAACCGGCATGGGAGCACACGCGCTCACGTGCGCCATTCCAGCTGGGATCGCCGACGAGGTGACCGCCCTTGTGGAGCGCGCAGCCGGCACCGACGCGGTGGTCACCCGGTATGCCGCGGAGGACGCGCGCCGCTTCCGCTAACCGGCACACCCTGCAGCTCTCGACAGCGCCCGGCTGACTACGGTATCGACCGTCCTCGCAGGATGACGTCGGCCGGGACATCCTTCGTGCGAGCTCTGTCGCCCGCGCGCGACCGAGTACGTTTCTCACGGTACATGTCCTCGTCGGCCATCTTGAGCAGGTCGTCGAGGCCGGCCTCACCATTGGGGGTGATCGCGTAGCCCACGCTCACGTGGATCTTCTCGAGCTCGCCGAGCCTCAGTCCCCGCGCCAATGCCATGCGGAGCTTGCGTATCGCACGTTCGATGCCGTCGGAAGACGTTGCCGGGAACAGGATCGCGAACTCGTCACCACCAAGCCGCGCCACGGTGTCGGAGCCGCGCAGTGAGTCCATCAAGCGAGCGCCGACCTGGCAGAGCACGTGGTCGCCCGCGGCGTGGCCGTAGGTGTCGTTGATTTTCTTGAAGTGATCGACGTCGGCGAGCGCGATGCCCAGCGGTGTCCGCAGCCGCCTGCTCATCAGGAGCGCCTGATTGGCTCGCTCGCGAAAGAGCGCGAGGTTCGGCAAGCCCGTCAGCGCGTCATGAAAGGCCATGTAATACATCTTCCGCGAGGTGGCCAGGTTGCCCAGCACGTCTTCGATCTGTACGGCCAGATCGATCGCCTCGCCGCGCACATCGTCATCCATGCGCTCGATGTAACGGCTGCCGAACCCCATCACACCGATGACCGTGCCCGCGTGGCGAAGGGGAAACGCGAAGCCGGCTCCCAACTCGGCACGCGCCGCGTGGGCTGGCGCCGCGAAGCGCTCGTCGCTCAGCACGTCCTCGCTGATCAGCGGCTCGTCTCGTTCCCATGCAAGGCCGACGAGCGATTCGCCGATTCGCCGCCGGTCGCGACGGATCTCGGGTCCGAACAGATCCCGAAGGTCATCAGCGGCGAAATAGGCATGCTTCCACACCAGCTGCTGCTCGTCGCCATCGACCAGCCAGAGTGCTCCGACCTCCCAGCCGAGGCAGCCGCAGACTGCCTTGAGGATCTGCCAGCCGGCCTCGTCCCAGTCGCCTGCGTCGGCCGCGATCTGCGTGACCGCGCCTCGGGCCGCCGCCATCTGACGGAGACCCTTGGCTTTCGTGATGTCATGCGCAGCCGCATAGATCACCCCATCCTCGACGCTCTGGGTCGCCAACCAGGAGAGCCACCGAAACGAGCCATCGCGGGCTCGGAACCGGTTCTCGTACTGCGTGACGTGTTGCCCATCGATCAGGACATCCGGTGCGCAAGGCGTCGCTCCTCGATGAGCGGGATGAATGAATTCCGCATAGGGCCGGCTGGTCAACTCCGCCGCCGTCCACCCGAGCGTGCGTTGCCACGCTGGGTTCACCTCCTTCATATAGCCGTCGAAACCCGCAACGCACAGCATGTCCTGAGCGAGGTTGAAGAGCTGACCCAGGCCGCTGGTGCCCTGGACACCCGACGTGGGCATGCGCTGGACTGGCGTCTCCGTGAAACGGTCCTGCCCCACGGGGTGGCCTGCCGCAAACATGAGCAAAGTGTTGGGAACGGGACCAGCGGCCGCAATCACGAGCGTGTGACGAACTGCGGCCATCGAATCGTGCGCTTCTGTAACCAATGGACCACTGAGTGTTGGGACAGGTTTGCGTGATCTGCCCCTAGGCTGCATCGCGTGGCAATCGCTCATCCTCAGCTTCGAGCCGCGACCGCGCGAGCGCAGGCAAACCCCGCCCCAACCTGGGTACGTGGCGTCTACGTGGCGTTGGGGGCAGTGCTCGCCGTCTATTTCGTCTCGCTCCTCATCCGCGGACCGTCGCAACAGGTAAACCTCATCGACGGCTGGGGGGTGGCAACCTTCGAGTTCGTCGCGAGTTGCCTGTGCCTCTGGCGAGCGGTTACCTCCCGTCGAAAGACCATCCCCCTGTTGCTCGGCCTCGGGATCCTCTCCTGGAGCATCGGCGACGCGGTTCTCGCCTCCGAGTCAGCCGGTGGCGCGACACCGGCAGTGCCGTCACTCGCCGACCTTTTCTATCTGGGGTTCTACCCGATCGTCTACATCGCGCTGGTGCTGCTGACGCGCAAGCATCTCTACCGGCTGGGCGCCACCACGTGGCTCGACGGTGCCGTGGCCGGTCTGGGCGCTGCGGCGCTGTGCGCATGCTTCGCCTTCAACACGGTCCTGCACTCGGTTGGCGGCGATGCCTCGGCGGTCGCAACCGACCTCGCCTATCCGATCGGCGACGGCCTTCTGCTGATCCTAGCGGTCGGCGGCACCGCGATCATCCCCGGACGGAAGAAGACGCAGTGGCTGCTGATCGCGGGCGCGATCGCCCTGACCGCCGTCGGCGACACCTTCAATCTCTTCGCGAGCTCGGGAGCCACCTCCCACGTGGGGACCATCTTCAACAGCATCGGGTGGCCGTGCGCCATCCTGCTCATCTCGATCGCGGTGTGGGTGCGCCCCCTGCGGAAGAGCCCGATGGCAGTCGGTGAGGCCCCGGGATTCCTGCTTCCGGGGCTCGGCGCCGGCGCCGGGCTCTCGATCCTCGTCGCCGACACCATCCACCCGGTTACACCGGTCGCCGTCGGCCTGGCCACCGGGACGCTGATCACGGTCGGGATCCGTCTCGCTCTGTCGGTGCGGAGCCTGCGACTCCTGACCGAGAAGCGGCACCGGCAGGCGATCACCGATGAGTTGACCGGGCTGGGCAACCGGCGTCAGCTCTTCAACCTGCTCGACGCCTTCTTCGCGGACTATGCGGACCCGGAGACCGTCGATCGGCGGCTGTCGCTGCTCTACGTGGACCTCGACCACTTCAAGGAGATCAACGATTCATTCGGGCACTCTGCCGGCGACGCACTGCTCAGGCAGCTTGGCCCGCGACTCATCAGCCGGCTGCGTGCCAGCGACGTCCTGGTGCGGGTCGGCGGTGATGAGCTCGCCGTCCTCATCTGGGATACCGACTCTGACTACGCAGCGTCGGTTGCCGAACGGCTGATCGCCGAGCTCGACCAGCCCTTCGAGCTCGACACGCTCAGCGTGCGTGTCGGGGCCAGCATCGGCATCGCGAGCGCACCATTCGACGCGACCGACAGCACCGGCCTGCTGCGCTGCGCCGATCTCGCCATGTACCGAGCCAAGGTGGGCCCTGCGCCGTACGAGATCTACCGGCGCGAGGTCGACGACGACGGCAACCGGCTGCGCCTTGTGGATGAGCTCCGCGATGCCATCCTCGCCGGGGATCTCGACGTGTATTACCAGCCTCAGATCGACCTCGTGACCGGTGAGCGGTCGGCCATGGAGGCGCTGGTGCGCTGGCCCCATCCGCGTCTCGGCCTCATCCCGCCGCTGGATTTCATCCCGCTCGCCGAGGAAGCCGGGCTCATGCAGTCGCTCACCGCGCTGGTTCTCGAGCGAGCCGTGGAGCAGTGCGCCGCCTGGCATGCCGGCGGGCAGCCGTTGACCGTGTCGGTCAACGTGTCCGCCACCAATCTCCTCGATTCCGGTTTCAGCGGATCGGTCATGGCCGCACTCGCGCGCCACGATGTCGCCCCTGCCTCGCTCATCCTCGAGATCACCGAGACCACGATCATCAGAGACTTCGACCTGTGCAAGCTGGTCATCGCCCAGCTTCGCAACCTCGGGCTCGGCGTCTCGATCGACGACTTCGGCGCCGGCGTCACCTCGCTCGCGTACCTCGGGAGCCTGGCCGCCAGCGAGTTGAAGCTCGACAGGAGTTTTCTCTCCCGCCTGGCCACTGGGGACACGGAACGAAACGTCGCCCTGGTTCGCGCCACCATCGCGCTGGGCCACAAGTTGAACATGCGCGTCGTCGCCGAGGGGATCGAGGATCTCGAAGCCCTGAACCTGCTCACCTCAATCGGCTGCGATCTGGCCCAGGGGTACTACATCAGCCAGCCGATGCGCGCGCAGGACCTCGGCCCCTCGGCCGTGCGACACGACGATCTTCCGGCGTCGGAGAATGCCGTCGCCTGACCGCCGCTAGGTTCGGCCACCGGCTCCGTCGCTTGGTGCGCTAGCGTACCTAGGCTTGAAGTCCAAGGCGCGCCTGATGGGACTGCGAACCTCAGCGGTGGCGCTGCATCGCGCCACGCGCGCGGCTGTGGTCATTCCGGCGGTGTTCGCGCTGACCCTGCTCGTCATTCGCGACCTGCAGGTGGCCACCTTCGCCGTCTTCGGATGTTTCGGGCTCCTCGTCATGGCCGACTTCGGCGGACCCCGGCGCAGCCGCGCAGTCGCCTACGCCGCAACCGCGCTCGCCGGCGCCGCGCTCGTCGCGATCGGGAGCGTGGTGTCATTCAGTGCTGCAGCCGCCGCGATCGTGATGCTTGTGGTCGGCTTCACGCTCTCGTTCTCCGGCGTTTTCGGCGGCTACCTCGCTGCTGCGCAGACCGCGCTGCTCCTCGCCTTCGTCCTCTCAGCGTCGATCGCCGCACCGGCTTCGGCGATTCCCACCCGGCTGGCCGGGTGGGTGATCGCGGCGGTTGTGTCGACGCTTGCGGGTGTCTTCTTCTGGCCATGGTTCGAGCATGTGTCGCTGCGAAGACGAGCGGCAGACGCGTGTCTCGCGGTCGCCGATGTTGTCTCGGCCATGCGAGGGGGTCCGGCCGGCGCGCCCCTCGTTGAACGCGAGCAGACGGCCGACGCCGCACTTTCGGCCGTGAAGAACGAGTACAGACGCACCGGCATGCGGCCCTCCGGCCCAACGCGCAAGGACCGTGCTTTCGTCGAGCTCGTGACCCAGCTCGAGCAGCTTGTCCACGTTGCCGAGCAGCCGTTCCATGAACAACAACCATCGCTCCGTCCGTGCACCCGTGAGGGCGACGAGCTCGAGACTGCGGTGGTCGAGACTCTGCGTCAGGATGCATCCGTCCTCACCGGTGGCCCGCCGCCGGCAATCCGAAAGCTCGAGGCCGCACGACGCGCGCATCGGGTGGCGCTGGATCGCTGGGCGGCCGAGGAGCTTCGCGACGGACGCGCCGCTGACGCTGTGCTCGAGGGACTTGATGTCGACCACACCCTCCGCGTCATCGCATACCTCACGATCGCGCTGGGCACCAATGCGGTGATCGCCGCGGGTAGCGAACCCGACGATGCGCTGTCGCTGCCGGTGGGAATCCCGCGGGGCAGCGGGGCTCGGGGTGTCGGGACCCGCACCCTCCGAACCATCCGCACACATCTGGAGCCGAGCTCGACAGTCCTGCATGGCAGCGCACGGGTTGCCGTCGGGCTTGCGCTCTCGGTGCTGCTGGCGAGAACGCTTGGCCTCAACCACGCGTTCTGGGTGGTCCTCGGCACCCTCTCGGTGCTGCGATCCAATGCGCTCGGCACCGGGCGCACCACGGTGCAGGCGTTGGGCGGCAGCATCATCGGCTTCGCGGTCGGCGGCGTCATCGCGGGCGTTGCCGGCAAGGATCTCGCCGTCATGTGGATTGCGATGCCGATTGCGACCTTCCTCGCGTCCTACGCGGCCAGTGCGCTCGGGTTCGTCGCGGGTCAGGCCGCGTTCACAGTTATGGTCATCATCGTCTTCAACCTGATCTCGCCGGCCGGATGGCAGGTGGGATTGGTGCGCATCGAAGACATTGCGGTCGGGACCGGTATCAGCGTCGTGGTCGGCGTCCTGCTCTGGCCACGGGGAGCCCGGCACGACCTGGCGCGAGCAACCGCAAGCTTCTACCGCGCCGTCCGCAGCTATCTTGGGATCGCGTTCGGCCTGCTCCTCGGGGAGGACCACACCGCTGATGTCGGCAGGACACGCGACGATGCCGAGCGAGCACGCGACCGGGCCGCGGAGGCATTCGACGTCTTTCTCAACGAGCGCGGGTCCAAGCCCCTGAATCCCGCTGCGGCCGCGCGTCTCGTCTCAGCAGGGGGTCACGGCATGCTGGCGGCAGATCTGCTCGTCGTGGTCGCCACCGATCTCGGTTATCGGGCCAGCAGTTGTCCTGAGGGCGCCAGCACAGTGGAAGCGCAGGTTCGGAAGCTGCTCGCCGGATTTGATGACCTTGGCGACCGGCTGGTCAGCACCCGCAGCAGCGGGTCCCGTCCGCCACTCCCGTCGGCGGAGTCACTCCGTCGCGCCGCAATCGATTGCCTGCAGCGCTCTGCAGGTGATGAGGAGGCAACCCGTGGCGCGATGGCAGTCGTCATCGCCGGAGAGTGGGTGCAGAACCTCGTTCGCCTGGAGGAGAACCTGAAGCAGCCCGTCGAAGCGGCGGTCGCGGCTGCGCGCGTTCATTGGTGGCGGTAGATCGTTCCTACCGCGATCGCCTGGGACCGCGAGATCGTTTTGCCGTAGACGGTACCCCGATCAGCGAGCCGAAGTCCCCACCGTGCGGGGTCGTGATGGGACCGAACTGCGCGGCCGCCTCGGCCATCGTGCGTGCGCTTTTCGCGATCGGTCCGCCTGCGAAGCAATTACCGAATCGTGTGCCCGCCCATCGACCGAGGCTCTCCAGGTGTCGATCACACGAAGGCATGAATGCGACACCAGCCTGATGCGGGAAGAACAGGATCTTGGTCGCCTCCGCCCCGCATGTCTCGTCCGGCAGGTCGGTTGCGGTGTTGATCGGCCCGATGCAAGCGTCGCTCATGCAGTATGGCGCGCTACTCGTCGGCTATGACATACGCCCGCACGGGGAAGGTCCCGCCACCGACCCACGCGATCGGCACGGCGTGAAGGCGACCACCAGATGGCACGGCGGCCAGGTTGGTCATGTGCTCGCAAACCGGCACGCCGGCGCGGAGCAGCGTCGTGTGCGCCGGCCGCGCCATGTCGGCGATATCGTCGATGTTCAACGAGTCGATGCCGACGAACACCACGCCGATCGCCAGCAACCGTTCGCACGACTCCGCGGTCAAGAAGGGGTTGTCGGAGAAGTAACTCTCGGTGCCCCAGTGGCGTGAGAATTCGGTGCGAACGAGCAGTGCCTTGCCACGGAGATCGCCTCCGGGGAGCGCATCCGGGCCAATCGCGCGACCGGCGTCGGTCGCGTCAATGACCACAACCTCGAGGTTTGCGATGCGCTCGAGCGGAAGTCCGGCGAGGTCGGTTCCACCGCGGAATCGATGCCGAGGTGCGTCGACGTATGTCCCGGTATTGCCGCACAGGTGAAGTGAGGCGATGAGAAATTCCGCCTTGCCGTCGTACCGAGATGCGTCGTAGTCGTTGAGCACCTCAACAGTCGGTGGTGGCAGCGGTCGGTACGTCTCCATTCCTTCAACGATCGGGTGGCTGACGTCGATGAATCGGTTCATCCCCATAGCTTAGGCGGCGGCTTGCCGCTCGAGGTACCAGCCCCTACGCTGTGCTGATGCAGCTCAATCGACCGGTGTCGGACCGTCCTGTCGGAGCATCGCTTTCGAGCGGGCCAGCGGTTGTGGCGCACGCCGCGCGGAACGGCCGTGCGGTGGAGGTGATGGCACGCTTGGGCCTCGCGGCTCGCGGCGTCACCTACCTGATCATCGCGTTGATCGCGGCTCAGATTGCCGTCGGCGGTACGAGCCAGAGCGCGGATCAACACGGCGCCCTCGAGGAGGTCGCGTCCAAGCCGTTTGGCGGTGCGCTGCTCATCGCTCTGGCTGTGGGATTCGCCGCATATGCCTGCTGGCGCTTTTCTGCCGCCGCCTTCGGTGGCCATGACACGAGTGCCGGTTCCGAGGCCAAGGAGTGGGCGCAGAGGCTCGGCGCGTTCGCGATGGGATTGGTGTATGCCGCCCTCTGTGTGAGCACGATCCTTGTCCTGATGGGCCGATCGACCTCGTCGAGCACCCAGCAACAGCAAGGCGTGACAGCCCGGCTGCTGGCGCTTCCCTTCGGGCGGCCGCTCGTGATTGTCATTGGCGTGGCCATTGTCATCGGTGGGTTCGTTGTCATCTGGAGGGCCTTCGCTCGAACGTTCGAGAAGCGTCTCGCCACCGAGAAGATGAGCCCGGCCGCGCGAAGTTGGGCCACCGGTCTTGGCGTTGCAGGCAACGGTGCCGGGGGTGTCGTACTCGTGTTGGTGGGGATCTTTCTCGTTCAAGCGGCGGCTGCCGATAATCCCGCCGACTCCAAGGGCCTCGATCAGACCCTGCGCACCGTCGCGCACGCGCCGTTTGGACCTGCGCTCCTGCTCATCGTCACCGCCGGTCTTGCGGCCTACGGCCTGTACTCATTCGTGGAGATGCGCTTCCGCCGGGTCTGATCGCTCTCAGCGGAGCAATGACGTCAGGTTTCGCGCTTGACCTTCCGCCAACCGCCAGCGCGGTTGTTGGCGATGATCTGTTTGAACATCGCACCGAGCGCAGACGCATTCAACGTCTCGCCTTCTCGAATCGCGACGGTACGCGCGGTCTTGTTCTCGTGGCCTGCGGTGATGATCCCCTTGGGATCGGGCACGATCGCCCCGTCATAGAGAAAGACATTGACGTGATGCCTGGCCGCCAGAAGCGCGCAGATGTTCCCCTGCAGGACGAAGTACGGCTGGGTGCTGCGCTTGATCGTCTCGGTCACCTCCGGGTCCACGGAATGGACAAGATCGCGCACTTCACGGCATACCTTGCGCTGCCAGGGCGGCAGCGGATCGATGTAGGCGTCGACGCGCGGATCGGCGCTGTACGTCATGTCGTGTCCATGAGGACATCGCCTGCCGGCTGATTGCCCACCACCTTTCGCATGACCAGCTTGCTCGTGCCCAATGCACCGACCTGGCGGAACCCCGCGGCGAGAAACATGGACTCGGTGCCACTCCAAAGGAACGAACTCGAATAGGGCTTTCCTCGGGGGGCGATCGGGTACCCATCCACCGTGCCGCCGCCCTTGGTGGCGATCAGCTGCACGGCGCCGGCCAGGGCTGCGCCCGCTACGCCCTCGCGCCTCCGATCACGATCGACGAAGAAGCATGTGAGCCGCCAGTCGGGCTCATCCAACGCCAACCTGGCGAAACCACCCATCCTGCCGGGCAGTTCCGCGAGAGGCCCGAACTGACACCACCCAACGATATCTGGCCCGTCATAGACGAGGGCAGCGTGAGAGCGATTCGCTCGAACCAGGCTTTCCTTGAATGCCCTGGTCGGTGTCGCCAAGCGCTTCAAATCGTGATTCGTCAAATGGAAGGCGACGCACCAGCAGCCTCCCCAGACGCCGTCGTGCTTCTCCATGACTCGCACGAAGTCCGGCCACGTCCTCGGGCCGAGTTGCCTGACGCGGAAGTCCGGAGCGCCCACTCCGACCAGCCTACATTTGGGGACCTCCGCCGGCGCCGGGCGGACCGCCTCCAATCGCCCCGCCTTCCGGTCAGGTGCACACGCGCCTCCGGATCTCGACGGTGGTAGCGTGAGCGCTCGACGATGGACGTGGTTTCGCGATGAGCTCGAGCGCCTGGGAGAACATCCTGATCGGGTTCGCCAGCATCAGCGCCGGCCTGGTGTTCTTTCGGACCCGAGCCCGAGCGTACACGCGCTGGAACAACGCCATGGAGCTCTTCCCCAAGCGATGGCAGCATCCGGTGGATCCTGGATTCGCGACCCGGAATCAGACGACCGGCGCAGCGCTCCTGATCGGCTTGGGACTGCTTGCGATCGGCGCAGCCATCTTCTCGCTGGTCACCGGTCACCCACTCTCAGGCTGACTCACGGGTTGGTTCATCCAGAAGCTCCAGGCGCTCGGCGCGGCTCCGGAACGCCCGACTGATCAAGGGTTGCCACGCCGGCGCGTAGGGTTTTCCCAGTTTCGGCGCGAGACGCCGCGACCTAGCTTGTCGGCATGCAGCATCCGCATGCGACCAAACACCTGGCTCAGCGCCTTCAGTCGACCTTAAGACAACCCGAAGGCAGGCGGCCTAGCCTCGCGGCCATGAACACAGATGTGGCTCGAACGACCCGGATCTCCTTCATCGGCACGGTCTTGCTGGCGGGGCTCGGCCTGGTGCTCACAGCCTGCAGCGCGAGCACGACCACGCCACCTACTCCGACAGCGAGCGTGGCGAACAACGGCGGCACCGGTACCCCCACTGCCGGAAGCGGCGGCGGAAAGGACGCCAAGCTCACATTTCAGGTGAACTTCACCGGCGCCGACACGGTGCAGGGCTCGTTCAGCACCACTGACTGGCAGATCTACTCGTGCTCGGACTTCGCCAAGAGCACGTTTGCCTGGAACATCGGTGTCGGACCTCAGGAAGGGGCGCCCACAACCGTGGGTGGCAAGCTCATCAATTTCCTGCTCAGCGTGCCGACCAGCATGTTTCATGGCGCCGGCACGTACTCGGATGTGATGCCGGCAGGTGTCACCACCGAAGGTGACGACTTCTCCGGTACTGGGTCGACCATGACCATCAACAGCGATGGATCCGGCAACGCGTCATTCACCAGTCTGGCCGGATCGGGCACCGTCTCCGGGCAGACGGAATCGGGGACCGTGACCTGGACATGTGGATGAGATGTCCGGCGAGCCACCGGTATCAATTCACGATTCAGAAGTAGGGGCGCAGGGACCGCCCCCACAGCGAATCCCTGCGCTCCGCCTCTCGGACCGCGGGGTCAGCTCCCCAGACTCACCGCGCATGCCCCCTGCCCGCCCGCGGCCGCATTGCTCCACAGCGGCTGGATCGCATAGAACTGGCCTCGAAGGGTGATGTTCTGGAGACCGGTCCAGGCGCATTTATCGCCGTCCTCGTTGCTCTGGACGTCATTCCAGCCGTCCTGGGTCCCGTTGTAGTTATCCGGGTCGGTCACGGCCTCGGCGAACTCATGCCCGGCGACGATGCTGTAACTGTCGTAGTACCCATGGCCAAAGGCATCGTTCTGATTCACCGAGTCGACACCGCAGCCCGAGCCCTGTTCCGGGACGTAGGGCATGAACGCGTAACGCACGCCGCGAGCGCCGAGCGCGTGGCCGGTCTCGCTGTGGTAAGCGCAATACACGGTCCCGTAGGCCGTTGCCACGGTTCCCGGCTGGGCGAGGATGACGTAGGTCGCATTCACGTTGTAGCCGAAGTGCTGCGAGGCCCGAAGTGCCTCGGTGGCGACCGGGTCGTTGGTGGTGTTCTCAACCAGCGCGGTGGTCACAATTGGCGACGGGACCGCAGTGGGGTCCACCCACGTTCCCTTCAGCATGCTCGACGGGTTCTGCACAAACTGCGCCCCGAGCGCGCCGTTGCAGTTCACCGCACCGATCGCGGCACCTTCGCAGTACTGCGTCTGCACACCCGCCCACGGGCTGCCGCCGACACCGCCGAAGAAGTCGCGGAGGTACGTCTCCGCGGTGCGATTCGTGTAGGTGTACGCGCCCACCGGGAAGGAGAACCCGTTCGCCCATTCCGGGCCCCAGAAGACCAGGTAGACGGCGGGTTTCGTTTCGACAGTGCCGCCGTGATAGATCAGTTGATTCGGATCCGTCTGGGCGTCCGAGGTGTAGTGATTCGCCGTCCACAGGATGTGAGCCGACCCCACATTTGGCGAGAGGTTGGGAGTGACCGTCGCCGAGGCGACGAGCGGCGTCAACACGGCTGTCGCCACCGTGGCGATACCCACCCCAAGCCGAAGGGCATGGCTGCGCGTGGTCTTCACGGATTCAAGTCCTCCTTGCTGAGACCTGACCTGTTGCGCCCGGGTTCGAGCGGTGCTTCCGCTCCCACGGGATAGAGGGCACTATAGCCAAAGGTACCCTCCATGTCCACACACTAGCTGATAGACCACCTGTAAGGATGGTGGGGGGTATACCCTCTGAGGACCAAGAATGGCGAGCGTTACCATTTCCGCGTCATACGGAGCTCGAGGCGAACGCATCGCCCAGGCCGTGGCCGCGCGATTGCGTTTGACGTTCCTCGATCGGGCGATCCCGCTCGAAGTCGCGCGCCAGTTGCACCTTTCAGAGGAATCCGCCACCCACGTCGACGAACGCGCGCCGACGCGCGGCGAGCGATTTGCCGGCGCTCTGGCCGCGGCTGGTTCGGTATCGACCGCCCCAGGGGTGTCCCCTTTGCCGGTTCAGGATCCTGACGTCTTCCGTGCCGCGACTGAGGGAGTTCTCAGGAGTGTCGCGGACACCACCGGGGCCGTCATCCTCGGCCGCGCGGCCATGGTTGTCCTCGGTGGCCGCGACGACGTGCTGTGCGTGCGTCTCGACGGGCCGGTCGAAGCCCGAATCGCTCAGGCGGTCGCCGACGGTGCCGACCCAGCGACCGCCCACGACGCTCAACGGGACGTCGACGGCGCGCGGAACCAGTACGCGAGCTTCTTCTATCGACAGCAACAGGACGATCCGCGGTTGTACCACGTGATCATCGACAGCACCGCGCTGCCTGTGGACGCCTGCGTCGACATCATCGTCGCAGCTGCCGGAGCGCGCATCGGGGGTCGAGGCGCATCGACGACTCCGCCGGTGGAATCGGACGAGGGCTAGCGCCCGAGGATCACATGGCGAGGACGGTCGGCTTTGGCGTGTCCATCCCGTGATGAGACTCCAGATAGCCGCCCAGGTCCTCGGCGCTCAGCGGCCTCGCGAAATGAAACCCCTGTCCCAGGATGCAGTGCAGTCGCAGCAATTCCGTCACCTGTCCGGGCTGCTCGATCCCCTCGGCGACGATCTCGAGGTTCATCGTCCTGCCCAACTGGATGATCGCGCGCGCCAGATTGGCTTTTTCCGAGCCAGATGCGATGTCATCGATAAATGACTTGTCGACCTTGAGAACGTCGATGGGAAACGTGCGCAGATAGCTCAGCGACGAATAGCCGGTGCCGAAGTCGTCCAGCGCGATCCGAATCCCGAGCGCTCGCAGATCGCGCACACGAGCGCTCATGGTCGTGGTGTCGTGCATCAACGCTGTTTCGGTCAGCTCCAAGGTCAGGTGCGCGGGATCGAAGTCGGTGACGTCGAGCGCTTCCATGACATCGGCAACAACATCTTGCTGGTAGAGCTGGCGGGCCGACAGATTGATGCTGAGAGTCAATCCCTTGGCTCCCGGTTGCTGTTGCTGCCACTCGCGCACCTGCAGCATCGAGGCGTGCATCACCATCTTCCCAATCGGCACGATCAGGCCCATCTCTTCGGCGATCGGAATGAACTGCGCCGGTGAGACCAGCGTCCCGTCCTCCTGCCGCCACCGCACCAATGCCTCGACACCAACCGCCTCGCCTGAGGCCAACCAGACGATCGGCTGGTAATGCACCTCGAATTGTGAGCGGTCGACGGCGCGGCGCAGGCTCCCTTCGAGGTTCGCGCGGGTCGACGCCACCTCGTGCATGCCCGGCTCATAGAAGATGTGCTTGCCGACACCATCGAGCTTGGCGCGGTACATCGCCAGGTCCGCGTTGCGGAGCAGTGATTCCGCATCGGCATGCCCGCCCTCGTCGACCGTGATGCCGATGCTGGCAGTGACGGCGAGGTGATGGCCGCCGATTTCGAAGGGGTCGCTCAGCGTCGCGCAGATCGCATCCGCAAGCGTTTTGGCTCCCGCCGCCGAGATGTTCTCGGCAAGCACCGCGAACTCGTCGCCACCCAACCGTGCGGCCAGGTCGGAGGCGCGCAAGGAGGCGCGCAGGCGCTTGGCGAGGGCTTCGAGAAGGAGGTCGCCGACCGTGTGGCCCAAGCTGTCGTTGACCAGCTTGAACCGGTCGACATCGAGGTAGAGGACCGCAAGTCCGGCACCGGTGCGCCCGGCGTTGGCGACGGCGTGTGAGAGATGCTCGAAGAACAGCAGCCGGTTCGGCAACCCCGTGAGTGCATCGTGGTACGCGAGGTGTCGCATCTGATCGACGGCCTTGGCGTCGTTGAGCGCGATGCTGGCGTGATCGGCGAGCGCAACCAGCATCTCGCAATCGGTATCGGTGTACTCGCGACCAGCGCGGTGCGTGGCCACGGTGATGCTGCCCACGGCGCGCCCATCCTCGTGAATGGGAGCCGCCAGCGCGCACTGGAGCCGATCGCCGACAAATTCCTCGATGGCCAGGTCGGTGTTCTGGTAGTCGCCCACCACCACCACACGGTCCTCAACGATTGCCAGACCGCCCGCGCCCTTCGACACCGGCGTTCGCATCGCGGCGGCGAGCACCGCGTGGGAAACGCCGAGCGATGACACCATGGTCATGTGGCCGGGATCGTCGTGATCCACAAGCCGGAGGCCCACCACCTCATCGCCGAGCAGCGCAGCTGCACCTTCAACCACCGCCTCGAGCACCTCCGGCAATGGCGCCCGACGGGAGATCGACGCCTGGATCCTTGCAAGCCGCTCCAGCGCGATTTGACGCTCCTGAAGCATCGCCAGCAGCCGCAGATTCTCCTGGGCACGAACCTCGCCTTCGGCACGCAACGTGCGCTCCTGGTCGAGCATGCGCAGCGTGCGCAGCGTCATCGAGAGGCTCCGCCCCATTGCGCGAAGCAGCCCGATCTCGTCGGGCTGGAATCCCTCGAGGCCCGAGCGAGCCACGATCAGATGACCCTCGACCTCTTCGATCGGGACCGTCATGGAACGCAACTCCCCGACACCGGGTAGACGCAGCAGATAGGTGGCATCCTCGACGGCCGCCAGCAGCCCGTCGACCGGAACGTTGCCTCTGGGGAACCCGATCATCTTGATGACGGCGCCATGGGCCACCACCGCGGACACCTCGGCCTCGAGGACCTCGGACGCCCACTGCATCGCGCAGAGCATGGCGGACGGTGCGTCAACGCTGTTGGCGACCGCAACCAGGAACTCAGCGAGCTGTTGCGTGGACCAGTTGACGGGTGGCGCAGCGATGTCGACCCTCGTCATGCGATCAGCTGAACGCCAGCACCACCAGGGTTTGGTTGTGGAATCCGTTGACGCCGCGAGTGCGCGCGATCTCTCCGTACGTGTAGAAGCCGGCAATCGGTGCGCCGCTCGAGAACGAAGCGATCCGTTTGACCTCCGAGCGAATTCCCACGTCCCCAAGAACGCCGCGCCGGGCGATGCAGTCAAACGCGAGCATGCCAAGGGGTGCACGCCCACTGAGGCCGTCGACCGCTTGTGAGCATGCCGCGCTGGTCGCCTCGAGCACCGAATCGGCGTCTCCCTCCATGATCCATGCCAGACCGCCCTGGGGAACCTCTGCGATGCAGCCGATCGATCGGTCCTCGAAATTTGCCTCGGCAATGAAGCGCACCTCCTCCCCGCTGCGCCGGCTCAACCCGAAGGGGTGGGTCATCGCGAAACGCGTGAAGGCGGCCGGGTCGGCACGCACATGCTCGGGGGCGTCGAGGCGCTCGAGATAGACGTCCAGCGCAGGACGATCGTCGAGGGCGAGCACACGGGTACCGCTGCTCGCCGTGACCAGAAATGGCGTCCCGACGCGATCCCATCCGTGCTGGACGCCGATGCCCAGGGGCGCATCGGAGGTGATCGACGCTGCCACCACCGAGTCCTCGAGCACCTCATCGTTGAAGAGCTGGAAGGTCTTTCGCATCGCCAGGTCGTCGCCGGCACATCCCCCCACCAATGGCACGCTCGCTCCCACGACGCTGTACGCGCCGCGCACGACCTCCTGCTGGTCGCCGCCCAATCCGTCGGTCAGCAGGAGCAGGATCTGATGCTCACCCTCCGGGCCGTCCTCGGCACAGGCTGCAGCAACCGCCCCGGCGCTGCGCAGGTCGCTCGAGGCATTGCGGGCGAGGCTTGTCGCCACCGCGAATCCGGCGCCACCAATGGCGGTGACCACGAGACCAGCATCGCTCGGACCGCCCGTCGCGATCTCTCCCGCGGTCGAACAGCCAATCAGGGGCGTCTCAGGCGCGACCGACCGGATCCCCGCAAGGATGGCCTGGAGGTCGTGGGCGGGTGACACGAAGACAATGAGCAGCCTGGTGTCGGCGCCTCGGATTGCGGCAGTAGCAGCGGCCAGGCCGGCCTCACGCGAATTGACGCTTGCGGATTCGCCGACCCCTATCCACCGCGAGGTGGTCGGCACCGGCGTCTCCACGGCAAGAGCGGACCTTGCATCCATCAGATGGCCTCCAGCGGTACGACCTTAAATGGAGCCCGGACACATGAATCCGGCGGCCGGCGCTCTCGGTTGCCACCCTAGTTCGTCGCTCGCGAGATTGAGCGCACGTTGTCCAATCGTGACTGAAAGATCGCAACCCAATCCCGGATGCCTGGCGCTGACGCGCCAACGGGGTGTTGCCTCGCGGCAACGGGCTGCCCACCGCCCCTGGCCGTCACGCCTTGGTGATATCGGGAGCCACTACCCTACGTTGGAGCCGGTCTGACGCAGTCGCCGCTGAGGCACCGCTCCCGTTTCGCACATGAGGAGGCAGCCATGCAGTTCATCAAGATCATCAGCAATCAAGACACCACCGTGTGGGTGAATACCGAGGCAATTGCGGCGATCGAGGACGGCCCGGAGCTCCGCAGCGCGACGCTGCATCTCGTTGGTGGCATCCACTACGAGGTTATCGACAGCGCCGACTCCGCACGGATCGCGGTCATCACCGCCTCAGAGGGAAAGCCGTCGCATCTCATGCGTTACGAGCCGGGTTGACCGGTAGCGTCGAGCCACCATCGCTCGCGCGCGTCGAGCCACCGCCCTCTCCTTGATCGCCATCGCCGGCGCGACACCCGCATGCGGATCGATCTCGCCTGGCAGAACCGCATGGATTGCACCCTCGTCGACGCCGTCGATCACCGCCTTCCCGCCGCCGTGCTCCTTCCTCACCCAGCGCGTCGCGGCCGGGATGAGCGGCGACACAGCGGTGTCGATTCAGGCAGACAACGCTGCTGAGACCGGATCCGGGTTTGTCGCCTGCATCTTCGCCGACGCCAGGAACGAGGCCAACAGCGTGGAGGTGCAAATCAAGCGAAGCTCGGACGCCGAGGAACCCTCGACCGTCGCTCAAGCCGTAACGTTCTTCTCACGTGGCGAGCCGGTCGCGCCCTTTCAGCCCTTTCCAGTGCCGGGCGTTGGCGACAGTGCGTTGGGCGAGGCAACCCCTGGCGTCGCCTTCATCGTGTTTTCCAATGGCGAGTTGCTCGTCTACGTCGGAGCGAGCTCTGCAGACGTCAGCGGCACTGCCCTCCGTGACGGCGTCCGACGTCTCGCGGAAGTCGTCGCCGCGGGGTTATAGGCAGCCCTCGTCTGGAGCCGAGCCAAGAGGAGCACTGCCGCCAGGGTAGCGAGCATCCCGATCAGATCGATTGATGAGCCCGCACCGAAAAGTGAGAGCTGAGCGATTCCGTGTGGAGGCTCGAGACCATGTGACCGGAGCGAGGCGTCGATGATCTGTTGATTGACGCCGGTGAGCAGCACGCCGCCGACGGCGAGCATCCACGCCAGGGAACCCGCCCGCAACAGGGGCGCGAGCAGCACGAGCACCAGGATTTCCACGGTCAAGTGGTGGTCCCAGGTGACTCCCTGGAATATGGGAACCACCGCGAGCAGGCCGGAGATCGTGAGCACCCGCCCGGAAGCTCCGGGGACGCGCGAGCACATGAACCATGTCGTCGCCAGGGCGGCGATCTCGACCAGGAGGAAGACGGTGCCCAGTCCGCTGCCGGGGTGCACTCCCTGTGAACGGAGCATCCGCAGGACGACGCCGGGGAGCGACCGGTTCCACGGGCTGACGACTCCACCCGAGAAGCTGGGGAGCACGTGTGTGACGTAGGCGACGGCTTGTGGGGAGATCACCAGCATCGTCAGCGTTCCCGCGGCGAGGCCGGCTGCGAGACCGGCGAATGCCTGTATCGCCCTCCGCGGCGGCAGCAGCAGGATCGCCGGCGCGATCAGCAGCGGCGAGACCTTGATGCACGCAGCGAGCGCGAGCGCCACTCCACCGAGCACGAGCCGGCGGTCGGTCACGATGCTCCATGCAAAGACCGCTTCGAGGAGGACGATCAGCGGATCGACCTGGATCCCATACATCGCCGCCCCAATCGACGCACTCGCGAGCATCATCAGCACGAGCCACCCGATCGTCTCGAGCGAGAGGCGTGGCCGCGCAATCCGCGCTCCAATCACGAGCAGGGCAATCAGCGAGGCGTAGTTGATCACGAGCCAGACGCGTCCGGCGTCATCGATCGGAAGCGCCGTGAGCGGGATCAGCAGAAAGGCAAAGAGCGGCGGATACGTGTAGCCGCGCATGGCTGCGACGTTGAAGCAACACGGCGGTGGGCTCGCGTAGAGCGGCCTCCCATGCTCGAGCGCCTGCGCTGCCGCGAAGTAGACGCGAAAGTCGACTGTCCCCGCGTGGGGTGCGATCAGCTGCCCCACGCCGATCACGACGTCGTTGACAGCGAAGAGTCCCAGCAGCACCAGGAGCACGCCCCACCGATACGGTCGAAACCCTTCTGCGGACAGGATGCTCACCCACAGGATTCTGCCAGAGCGGTCCCGCAGCCCCTTCCGAGCGCGGAGCCGATGAGCTCCGTCAAGGTTTCGCCAAGGTCCCTGCAACCGCGCCGCCGTAGAACGAGCGATCACGACGCTTGAACCCAGGAGGACGCACATGACCGCACCACAGACGACAACGGCCCATCACGGGCCAGCAGCGCCCTCGCGGTCTACAGCCAGCTCTGCGACTGCCTCCGCGATCAGCTTGGAGTCTCGCCGAGCCCGGCAAGTCGCGAGCTCCATCGACAGCTCCTCGCGGCAACCTGAGGTCCTCCGGCCTCGGTTCCTCTCGGAAGGCCTATTCCCGCGCGGTTTCCGGTTGGCCACGAAACGCCGACGCGGCCATGTCGCGCGTATTCGCGGCCATACGTTGAGGCGAGCATGGATGCACCTCGCTACCGCGCCGGGTCTCAGGACGACTTCGACCGTCTCTATCGCGCCAGCTATGAACGTGTCCTCCGCACGCTGGTAGGCCTCCTTCCAGATCGGCCGGCTGCCGAGGAGTGCCTCCAGGAGGCATTTGTCCACGCTTTCAAGGCATGGCCCCGCTGGCGACCTGACGCCCCGGCAGAAGCGTGGTTGCTGCGGATCGCCATCAACACCGCAATGTCCTACCGCCGCCGCGAAGGCCTCAGGTCGCTGGGCGAGACGGTTCGAAGGTTGGGTCACACGGCAGAGGTCCAGCCCCCCGATCCCACGCAAGCAACCGACGTGCTCGACGCCGTGCGCCGTCTCCCGACCGCCCAGGCGGCCGCGATCGTGCTTCGCTACGTCCACGGGTACACAAACAGAGAGATCGCTGCTTCGCTCGGCGTGGCCGAGAGCACCATCGCGTCGCGGCTCGCGACCGCAAAGGGCCGGCTGCGCGACGAGCTCGAGAGCGATGACGGACCAATGTGGGAGCCAGTCGTTAGTTCAGGGAGCTGAGGCGTTCTCTAGGTGTGAAGGGGGACGTTGTCATGCCAGCCATCCTGTCTGTGCGCCTACTCCTGAGGGATCTGTATCGAAGGGTCGCCGGCGGCACGGGTGCTTCAGAGCCTGGTGACAGTTGCAGGCAGGCGATCGATCGTCCCGGAAGGCGGCCTTCCGCTCGCGGGGTGGTTAGTGCCTTAGCGCTGCGTGGCGCGCACTCGAGGAGCAGGGGTACGTCAGCTGTCGAGTTCGCTCTCGTGGGCCCGACCGCCTTCCTGCTCCTCCTTGGCGCCGTGGTTCTCGGCGTCGTCGTGACCCACGAGATCCAGCTCAGCCAGGCCGTGCGGGACAGCGCCAGAGCGGCAGCGATCTGCGGTGGCAACACGGGACCGTCAACCACGACGACCCTGCCGGACGGGACGCCCTGCACCACGGCAAAAATCACTGCATACATCAACGCGCGTGTTGATGGGATCTCACCGTCGCTCGCCAATCAGGCGGTCGTGACGGTCTTCAACGCAGGGGGCACCAGCGTCGGGACGACGACGGGGGGAGCGGCAACGAGCTTGTGCGCACCGGGGTACACCGTCGAGGTGGCGATCACCTACCAGCAGCCGCTCTATATCCCCTTTATTGGCGCCCTGGTTGGCAACGCGTCCACCAATACGAGAACCATCTCGGCACAGGGGGAGGCAACGTGCGAACAGTGAATCGATCGCGACGCCTACGACGTCGCGGAGGCACCGGGCAGAGCCTCGTCGAGCTGGCGCTCATCGGCCCGCTGCTTCTCGTGTTGATCGTGGGCGGCGCGCAGATCGGCGCGCTGGTGTATGGGGGTATCAGCGTGGCAACCGCAGCGCAGGAAGCCGCACGAGTCGCAAGCGAAGCGCCGATCGGCTCCGCAGCCTACAGGGTGAGCGGGGCGTCGACCGCAGTCGGTCCCGGCGCGACGTGTCCGGCCGCAGGCAACCCGGTATGCGCCGCCGTGTCGCAGGCCAAGGGGTTGCTCAGCTCCGTGAACACAACGATCGCGCCAGGCACCACGCCGGGCACTGGAACGGGCTGTCCGCCGAAATCGGTTGGCGACGGATATATCACCGTGACGGTGGCCGTCAACGTGCCCATCTTCATCCCGATCCTCAACAACGTGCTCGCAAGTGCTCCCGGTGGCGCCTACCGGACCATGTCAGACACCGTCACGGCTCGGGTTGAGCCGTGCACCTTGACCAACGGGAGTTGATGGAATGACCCGGAGACGGCGAGCGAACGAACGGGGCCAGGTCGTGATTCTCGCGGCGCTCATGGCTATCGTGATCATCGGCGCATCGGCAATCGCAGTCGATGTGGGCGTGAACACCTTCAGCCAGCGCACCTTTCAGAATGTCACCGACGCCGCGGCGCTCGCGGGTGCGACGGACCTCGGGACGCAGCCGACGGCAGCACAGCAGCAGCAGGCGATCGCCGACGCCCTGTTGACGATCCAGAAGAACAAGAACTTCCCCGCCGGCTGGACCGGCGCGTCGGTGGCAACGGCGTGTGGCTCGGGATACTGCGAGAACGTCACCTACAGGAATTACACCTTTGCCCTGAGCACTCCACCGCGGTCGGCCCGAGCCGCCAACAACGCCACGGTCCACGACTTCGAGGTTGACCTGTCGCTGGGCGTGCACAACGCGTTTGGCACCATCATCGGAAGCCCGACGTCGACCATCGCCGCCCACTCCATCGCGTACCACAGTGGCCCGCCGGCCCCGTACTCGTTCACGTTCTTTGCCCGAACCGAAGCGGAGTCGGGAAACCAGCAGGAGACGATCTACGGCGATGCCTTCGTCGGCAACGGTTACGCGCCGCAGAGCTCGGGCATGTCCGGACTCTGCGTCTACGAGGTCGCCGGCGGCACCCAGGGACATGTGGTGTTCGGCGTTGTGCCGCCCACCGTAGGTAGTGATCCCACCAGCTACGGCGTAGCGCCTCCCACTTGTCCCGGCAAGGGAGCGCTCACCGCGCAGGCGCCAGCCCCCCAGCTAGCATCGCCGGCCAGCTGTCCAACCCCCTCGACGCCGCAAACCGATACCTCGACGGGCAACGTGCTGTGCGTCCTTACCCCAGGCAACCCGCCGGCAGTCGCGATGCCGACCGTCACTCAGGGTGTGCTTCCGTGCGGTGGCACAATCACCTCGGCGACGGGCGCCGGCGTCTATGGCGTGCCACCCGGCTGTGCGGTGAACCTTGATTTCTCGAGCGGCAACATCGACTGCGTGTCACTGGTGCTCGGAGCAGGATCGTCTGTGTTGACCACCAACAAGAGCGGCAGCAGCTACATAACATCGTACGGATTCGCGACCCCCGACTCGATCGCTGACGCTGACGTCACGACGATCGGAGCAACGCCGCTACCGAGCGCTTGCCCTGGTGCAACCATCGCCGCCGATAAGTCGGTGATCTGGGCTCCTAGCGTCCCGATAACTTCGACGCCGCCGGTGGTACTCACCAACGGCTCAAAGGGAGGGGGCGGTAAGAGCGACACCCTGTTCATCGGGGGGATCTTCGTTCCGGGCCAGGAGATCAGCTACACGACCAACCAGACGATCCAGGATGCCGGTTCCGTCTACTGCGCATGGTGGGACGTTCAAAGCGGTAATCACCCCAATCCGACGGTCGACTTCGATGCCGGTAACGCCTCGTACGTGGGTGAGGTCCTGCGACTCGTCGAGTAACTGCGTGATCCTGATTCGAGCAAGGATTTATCGCGGCTGGCGGGACCCCTTCTCCCGTTTACGGCGGTACATAGCATGGTCGGCGGAGCGCAGCAGTGTGTGCAGATCGTCGCCGTCGGTTGGAAAGGTTGCGACGCCGATCGTGGCGCCGACCGATACGGTTCTGCCGTCGTACGCGAGGACCTGGCTGACCCTCACCTCGAGCTTTCGAGCCACCTCGGCGGCTGTCCCGGCATCCATTCTCGACAGAAGCACCGTGAACTCATCGCCGCCCTGACGCGCGACGGTATCCGATTCACGGACGGATTTGACCAGGCGATCGGCAACCTGCTGCAGGACGACGTCGCCTCCGTCGTGGCCGAGCGTGTCGTTGACCGCCTTGAAGCCGTCGAGGTCAATCGCCAGAATCGCGAACGGTCGTGTTGTTCGTTTCGATGCCAGCAGGGCTTGCGAGATGCGGTCGTAGAGCAACACACGGTTCGGCAACCCCGTCAGGGGATCGTGGAGTGCTTGATATGAGAGCGTCTCGCGCTCGGTAGCGAGCTCGCTGCTCAGCTCTGTCATCCGGCGGTCGAACGCTCGCGCCACCTGGACCAGGCTCGCGTCGCAGCTGATTCGCACCACCCGAAGCGCGGCGTTGAGTATGTCTCGAGGTGTCTGGAGCCGCTCGGACTCATCGCGCAGGACCTCGCAGACCGTGTCTCGCCAGATCAGGTACGCACGGGTGATGTTCACCGTTGACTGCTGCAGCGATGCCGCAAGATCACCTCGCTCGGCGATGTAGCTCATCTCCTCCGCCGAGACGGGAACGCCGTAGGCGACCCAGCGTGCGGTCATCACCGTCGCGAGCCAGTTGACGCCCCGCGATCGCTCGGTGTACTGGGGATCGGGGGCCCGCCCTGCCCAGCCAAAGGACGTGGCGCGTGAATAGCAGAGATCGCAGCATTCCTCCGCTCGGAGGCCGAGGGCGAGACCAAGTGCTCGGCCGGCGTCGGAAACCTGATTCGGGGCTTCGGCCTGGATCGGCCCAACCGGTGGTCGATCCGTCTGTCGCAGCGGCTGCATCTCGGGTCCATCCTAGGTTGCAGCGCCGCGGGCCCCCTGACCGTGCCGGACTGTCGCTACGACGCGGCCGCAGCGTGACGTCCCAGGAAATCGCGATCAGGAATCGAGAAGCGCCGTTCCCCGCTCGCCGCTAGGCTGACCGTCAAAGGCTGGGGCCAGGACGCAGTCAAAGGTCGCATGGTCGGAGTAGAGGAGCCAATCGCCCGTGCCGAGCGAGGGCGATCGTGCTTGGAGATGAAGCGCTTGATCCCGATGGTGTATCTAACCCTGCTGAGCGATCGCCGCACGCGTCGGTTGCTGGCCGGGCTCGGTATCTCGTCGCTCGGCGACGGGATGAGCACGGTGACGATCGCCTGGCTCGCCATCCGGGTTGCGCCGGCGCACGCTCTGGGCGCGTACGTGGGGGTGGCGCTCGCCGCCTACACGCTGCCCGGCGTGATCGGAGCCGTCGCGTTGGGCCGGATCGTGCGGCGCCGGCCTGCCCGTGCACTCGTGCTCGTGCACTGCCTCTTTCGGGCCGGTTTCCTCGGCGGGATCGCGCTGCTGTGGTCGCTCGACGCGCTGGCGCCCCTCGCCTACGTGTTCCTGCTTGCCGGCTCGTCGCTCATGGCCGCCTGGGGCAATGCCGGCGAATACACGATGTTGTCGGAGCTCGGCGGCGCGGACGGCCGGCTCGCGGTGAACTCGCTCGCCACCGCGCAGGTTTCGTTCGCCGTGATCGTCGGCCCCGCACTCGCCGGGGGTTTGATCGCCGTGATCGGGCCGGGATGGCTGGTCGCGCTGGACGCGGCGTCCTTCGCATTCCTCGGCATCCAGGCCTGGCGGACGCACACCGGCGGGTCAGCTGCCGCGCAGCCGGTCGACACGGATGCCGCGGAGTCCGGGTTCCGGCTGCTGCGCCGGCGCCGCGACCTGCTCATCCTGACCGCGGTGACGTGGGTCTTCTTCTTCCTCTACGGGCCGGTGGAGGCGGCGCTGCCCGTGTACGTCGCCCATGACCTCAGGGCGGGCGCCCCCCTGCTCGGCGCGTACTGGACGGCGTTCGGTGTCGGCGCGCTGGCCGCCACGCTGATCGTGGGCAGGTTCCGCGGCCAGAACGTTCGCAGGATCACGCTGTGGATCGTGGCCGGTTGGGGCGTATGCCTGATCCCCTTCGGGTTCGCACCCGTCGGCGTCACGGTGGTGTGTTTTGGACTCGGCGGGTTGATCTATGGTCCGTTCGTCCCGGTCACATACTCGCAATTCCAGTCCGCAACCACGACGGCGAACCTGCCCGCTGTTCTCGCCGCTCGCAGCGCGCTCGTGATGCTCTCAACGCCTCTGGGCACCGCACTCGGCGGTCCGCTGGTCGGCGCCCTCGGCGCGTCAGCGACGCTCGCCGCGTCGGGGCTGGCGACGGTCGCGCTCGCCGCCGTCGCGACGATGTTGTGGACGAGGAGCCGTGCCGTCGAAATCAGTGGTGATCGAACGCGAGGAACTGGTGGATGGCGCTGACCGCTGCTGATCCCTCGCCGACCGCGGCCGCGACGCGCTTCATCGAACCCGATCGAACGTCGCCCACCGCGAACAACCCAGGGCGGCTGGTCTCGAACGGCAGCGGGCGCCGGCCGAGCGCGCTCCAGCTCTCATCCAGCTGCTCATCGGTCAGCGCACGATCCGTGAGCACGAAGCCACGGTCGTCAAGCGCGGCGCACCCGTTCAGCCACGACGTCTCCGGATCGGCACCGATGAACGAGAACAGCGCCGCCGCCGGCACGAGCCTCTCCCCATCCGGCCCGTCAACGCGAACTGCCTGCAACGTGCCTGCGCCTTCGAGGCCGACGACGTTCGTGCTGGTCATCACGTCGATGCGGGGATGGCGAACCACCCGATCGACGAGGTATCGCGACATGCGGGCGTTGAGGTCAGCAGTCCGGATGACCACCGTGACCGCACTCCCTTTGTCGGCGAGAAACACAGCCGCCTGACCCGCGGAGTTACCGCCGCCGACGACCATAACCGGGCTGCCTCCGCACTGCCGTGCCTCGAGCTCCGTCGCAGCATAGAAGACGCTGTCGGCCTCGAACTCCTGCAGACGATCAACCGGCAGCCTTCGGTACCTCGCTCCTGTGGCTGCAATCACTGCCCGCGCGGCGACTACGGTTCCGTCCGACAGCTCCACCATCAAGTGTCCGGCCTCCTCGCGCAGGGCGACGGCTGTGCACGGTGCGCTGAGGCTCGCGCCGAACTTCTCTGCCTGCACGAGCCCGCGCTGGGTGAGCTCCGTACCGGATATCCCCGTGGTGAACCCGAAGTAATTCTCGATCCTCGAGCTCGTGCCGGCCTGGCCGCCGGGCGCGATCATGTCCACGCCGAGGGTGTGCAGACCCTCCGATGCGCCGTATACAGCGGCCGCGAGACCCGCCGGACCGCCACCGACGATGACGAGATCGAACGAGCGGTCGGGCAGGCTGTCGAGAGTCAGCCCAAGATACGACGCGAGCTCCCCGGGTGTCGGTCTCCGCAGCACCTCGCCGGTGGCGATGACGACCGGAAGGTCCGACGGCTCGAGAGCGAAGGCTCGCACGATGGCGTCGACCTCTGAATCGCTGTCAGGATCCAGCCATTGGTGCGGCAGGCGCGTCCGCGTGAGGAACTCACGAAGGTGCATGGTCTCGGGCGAGAAACGAGAACCCACAACGCGAATGAACACGGCGGGCCCTGCGAGGAGGGCTGCGCGGCGCGCCATGAACGCCGCGAGGATCTTGTCTCCGAGGTCCGGTTCGGTGGCGATAACGCGCCGCAGGAGATCCGGCGGAACCGCAAGCACGTCACCCGCTTCAGCAACCCGAGCCGACACGAACGCCCGAACCCCGGTGAGCAGATTCAGCTCGCCCAGGAATTGCCCAG
This sequence comes from Candidatus Dormiibacterota bacterium, assembly GCA_049287785.1. Lineage (GTDB taxonomy): Bacteria > Chloroflexota > Dormibacteria > Aeolococcales > Aeolococcaceae > Palsa-851. The sequence continues at coordinate 40,353 of JBAQGL010000170.1, forward strand.
CACGGTGCGTGGTGATCACGATGTCCTCGGCGTCGTCCACGACGACGTCAACGGCGCCGGCGAGGACGACCCAGAAGTCGTAGCTGGGGTCACCCTCGTGATAGAGGTAGTCGCCAGCGGCCACGCGATGGCGCGTGCCAACCGCCTCGAAGATCGCGACTTCGGACGGCTCGAGAACAGGGAACGCGGACGGGTCCGCCTTCATCGGCAGCACGAAGTCTGGTGTTTCCTTAGCCGGTCTCGCCCAAACGTGGGGTATTAGGGATTAGTCCTGCCGGTCCCAATCGCCCGGCTGCGAGCACGGCGAGTCGCCGTTCGGACACCCTGATCCACCGTTCGGGAAGAGTCGAGTTCGGCAAAAGGCTCCGACAGCAGCAACTTGCGCAGCAGACCCGCAATCGCTTCGCGCTCGGTCGCGGAGAGCGTCCCAAGCAACCGCTCCTCGTTCGCCAGGTGCTCCACCACCGCCGCATCGACCGTCTTCAGTCCTTCGCGGGTGAGGGCGACAAGCGTGCCGCGTCGATCACTGGGGTCGGGAAGACGCTCGACGAGACCGAGCGCCTCGACTCGATCGATCCGGTTGGTCATCGCTCCCGAAGACAGCACGATGGCATCGCCCAGACGGGTTGGACTCATCTGATACGGAACTCCCGATCGGAGGAGCGCAGCCAGCACCTCGAAATCGCCGAACGTGATGCCGTAGCGTTCAAATATCGCGGCGAAGCTTGCACTCTGGAGCACGTAGACCCGCGAGATACGTTGCAGGACATGGGTCGCCGACACATCGAGGTTCGGGCGCTCGCGATTCCACTGCTGCACGATCCGATCGATCGCATCGTCCTCCATGTGCACGATTCTACCTCGATGTGAAGATATTTGACAACGTACTACTTTCTAAAGTATCTTCATATCGAAGTACTTATCCTCGGGAGCAGTGCCATGACGACAGCGACTCGGACACTCACAACTCGGCGCCTGGGATCCACCGACCTCGAGCTCACCACCGTCGGATTCGGGGCATGGGCCATCGGCGGCGGCGGTTGGGCCCACGGCTGGGGACCGCAGGACGATGCGGACTCCGTCGCGGCCATACTCCACGCCGTCGATCGGGGCGTGAACTGGATCGACACCGCCGGCATCTACGGGCTCGGTCATTCGGAGGAGGTAGTCGGCCGGGCGCTTCGTGAGCTCCCTGCGTCCGAGCGGCCGTACGTCTTCACGAAGGGCGGCATGGTTCCGAATCTCGCCAGGCCCTTCGCCGAGCCGGAGCGCAATCTCACGCCCGCCTCCATTCGACGCGAGGTCGAGGAGTCGCTCAAGCGCCTCGGCGTCGACCGCATCGACCTCTACCAGTTTCACTGGCCCGACGAGACGGGCACCCCCATCGAAGAGTCCTGGGGCGAGATGGCACGGCTTGTCGACGAGGGGAAGATTCGCGCCGCCGGCGTCTCGAACTTCGACACAGCCCTCCTGGAGCGCGCTGAGACGGTGCGCCATGTGGATTCGTTGCAGCCTCCGTTCTCGTTGATCCGTCGCGACCGCGGGGCTGACGTCATCCCGTGGGCCGCTGCGCACGGCACCGGGGTGATCGTGTACAGCCCGATGCAGTCGGGCATTCTCACCGACACCTTCTCGTTGAATCGCGTGACGGCGATGGCGGAGAATGACTGGCGGCGCGGTTCCGCCGAATTCATGGAGCCGAAGTTGTCTCGTAACCTCGCTCTCCGCGACGCCCTCCGGCCGGTGGCGTTTCGCAACGGCACCTCAGTGTCAGCCGTTGCGGTGGCCTGGACGCTGGCGTGGCCGGGGGTGACCGGCGCCATTGTTGGGGCGCGCGATGCTGCTCAGGTCGACGGCTGGGTGGACGCGGCTACGCTCCATTTCTCGGCCGAGGATCTCGGGGAGATCGTCAGGGCGCTCGCAAGGATCGGGGCAGGGTCGGGGCTCGTTGAGCCCGCGGTTGCCTCCGGTGCGCGCACGTGGCACGGAGCGGGAATGCACTCGTGACGGCGATCGTTCCTGTCCTCGTCACCGCGTTCCTAGCCTCGGCGGTCGAGGCGATCGAGATGGTCACGATCGTCGTGGGCGTCGGCACCACCCGTGGCTGGCGCTCGACGCTGTTGGGGGCTGCAGCCGGGTTCGCCGTGCTCGCGGTGCTTGTCGCCGCCCTTGGCCTGGCACTCAGCGCCATTCCCATCGCTCCGCTGCGACTGGTCATCGGGGCACTGCTTCTCGTCTTCGGGATGCAGTGGCTGCGAAAAGGAGTCGTTCGGGTCGCGGCCCGCGGGTTTGCCGGCATGCAGGTCGACGCCTCTGAGGACTCGGAGCTTTGGACCGATCGCGGCGTTGACTGGACGGCATTCGTCCTCTCCTTCAAAGGCGTGCTGCTCGAAGGTCTCGAGGTCGCCTTCATCGTCGTGTCCGTGGGAGCGACCGCCGGCCAGCTCGGAGCGGCCGTGACCGGTGGTGCGGCCGCGCTGGTGGTGGTGGGCGCCCTCGGCGTGGCGCTGGTACGTGTCGTCGCGCGAATTCCGCGCAGCTTCCTGCAGCTCATCGTCGGCATCCTGCTCACCACCTTCGGGTCGTTCTGGTCAACCGAGGGGCTCGGGGTGAGCTGGCCCGGAGGCGACATGGCGATTCTCGGGTTGCTGGCCGTCTATCTGATCACTGCGGTCGACAACATCGCCTTCGAGCGCCGCGGGACGCGGCGGCGCATCCAAACCGTGAAGCTCAGCGAGGCGGCGAGATGATGCGCGTCCTGTCGTGGCTGGTCGGTTTTGGCCGCTTCTGGTAC
>JBAQGL010000171.1:0-8777 GCA_049287785.1 Candidatus Dormiibacterota bacterium
ATGCTGGCCTTGGTGGTTGCTCCAAACGCCTCGACGCTCGCACGCGCCTCCGGGTTGGGGTCGAAGGCGACGACCGCGTGGTTACCGTCGCGACGGAGCCGGTGCACCATGTTGGCGCCCATCCTGCCGAGCCCGACAAAGCCGATTTGCATGGTGGTGAGTCCTTGGTGTTGAGGCTGCGCTCAGCGCGCCGCCGTGGTTGCGCTGACTGCGTCGGCGAGGCTGGCCAGCCCCGCATCGAGGTTGCCCGCGATGTGCACGCGCACGACCCGGCGGCCGTGGTTGCGCAGCGACTGCAGGTCTCCTGCTGCCTGCGCTCGCTTGAGGATCGAGAAGGTGTACGGCGCTCCCGGGATGGCCACGTCGGTGCCGTCGTCCGCGGTGATCTGAATGTAGACGCCGGTGTTCGGACCGCCCTTGTGCAGCTGACCGGTGCTGTGCAGGAACCGCGGACCGAACCCTAGCGTGGTCGCGAGCCTGCGCGAGTCGCGGATGGCGACGCGAAGATGCTGTAGCGCCGCCTGGTTGCTCTCGTCCGGGGTCACATAGGCCATCAGCGCGACATAGTCGCCGGGGTTCGCGGTGTCGAGGTGCGCGGCGAGCGCGCCCGAGGCGCTGTTGCCCGAGACGTTGCCATACACGCGCAGCGCCCCGTCGGTGACCGCGGCGGCCTCATCGGGGAGCGAGCCGCTCTGCTCGTATTGCTGCAGCACCGCTTGCGTGTTGTCCTTCGACTCCTTGACGTTCGGCTCATCGAAGGGGTCGATGCCGAGATGCGCGCCGGCCACTGCCGTCGCGCATTCCCAGCGGAAGAACTCGGCCGCGAGGTCGCTCTTGTCGGCGAGGTCGAAGGTGATCACCGGATGTCCGGCGGCCTTCAGCGCAGCGATCGAGTGGTCGAACTCGGCGTCCTCGCCGAGGTGGAGTGCGACAAAGAGACGATCGTCGGAGTACGCACTCGGTGCGCCGATGGGCTCATCACCGATCGGGATGATGCCCTTGCCCTCCTTGCCGGTGCTCTCCGCGATGAGCTGCTCGGCCCAGAGGGAATAGGCCTCGATCGCTCTCGGTGCAAGGATGGTGACCTTGTCTCGTCCCTGGTCATGGAGTGCGCCCATGACAGTGCCGAGGCTCAGACCGCAGTTGAGGTCACCGGGTACGCCCGCCATGCAGGTCCTGCGCATGTCTGCAGCTCGCTGCAGCAGCAGCTCGATGTCGACGCCGATGATCGCGGCGGGGACGAGACCGAACATGCTCAAAGCCGAGTAGCGGCCGCCGATGTCGGGTGGATTCTTGAACAGGTGCCGGAATCCGCGCTCGCGCGCCAGGTCGGCAAGCGGTGTGCCCGGGTCGGTCACCGCGATGAAATGCGAGCCGGTATCGTCGCCGAGCGCCTGGGTCAGCACCCAGAAATGCGCCAGGTGCGACAGTGTCTCCACGGTTGTCCCCGACTTGCTCGAGACGATGTATCCCGTGCGGGCCGGGTCGATGGCGCCGGTCACGCGAGCGATCGCGAGTGGATCCGTGGTGTCCAGCACGTGCAGTGTCGGCTGCCCTTCCGCGCTCCCGAAGGAGCTGCGCAGCACCTCGGGGCAGAGGCTCGAGCCGCCCATCCCCAGGAGGATGCAGTCGCGCCATCCCGCTTCACGCACTTCGACGGCTAGCGCCTGGAGCGCCGGAACCCGTTCCTGCATGGCCCCGACCACGTCGAGCCATCCCAGTCGGTTGTTGATCACCGCTGCATGGGCAGGGTCCCCGGGCTTCCAGGTGTTCGGGTCGCGGTGCCAGATGCCGGTGGCGACCTGGCCTGCCGCCGGCGTGTCGAGCGGCACGATGATCGCGCCGGTGTCGAAGTGCTGTCGCTTCGAGTATCCGGAACCGAACCCATCGATCTTCTCGGCAATGCCGCGAATCAGCGCGTCGTATGAGTCCGCGAATTGCTTGACGCCGTCGTCGAGCAGTTGTTGGGTCACCGCATCCATGTCGATGCCGACCTCGGCAAGTTGCTCCATCACCCGGTGGGCACCCACGTAATCGGACTTGACGGTGTCGCCTGCCACCACCCAGTGGTCTTTGAAGGCCTCGATCGTTGCCGGCGGCATCGTGTCCACGGTGTCCGGACCGATCAATGCCTCTGCGTATACCACGTCCCGGTAGTTGGGATTCTTGGCGCTGGTGCTGGCCCACAACGGCCGCTGGACATGTCCGCCGGCGGCGCGCAGCGGGGCGAAGCGCTCGCTCCCGAACCGCTGCTCGAAGAGCTCGTACGCGAGCACCGCATTGGCGATCGCCGCCTTGCCGAGCAGGCCCTCGATGGCAGCATTCCCGGGGTCCGTCGCGAGCTTCTGCTCGAGCAGCTTGTCCACGAGCGTGTCGACACGGCTCACAAAGAACGAAGCGACAGAGTGGACGTCGAGTGACTCGCCGTTGCGGTGGCGATCCTCGAGCGCGGTGATGTACTGCTCGATGACCCGGTCGTGCATTGCGAGCGCGAAGATGAGCGTGATGTTGACGTTGCGGCCGTCGGCGAGAGTCCGGTGGATGGCGGGCATGCCCTCGAGCGTCGCCGGGATCTTGATCATGAGATTAGGGCGGTCGACACGCTCCCAGAGCGTCCGCGCGGTGGCGATGGTCGCGTCGGTGTCATGCGACAGCGACGGCGGCACTTCGAGGCTGACATAGCCGTCGGCGCCGGACGTGCGCTCGTGCACGGGTCGCAGGATGTCGGCCGCGTGCTGGATGTCAGTGATCGCCAGCTCCGTGAACACGTCCATTGGATCGTCGATCCCCGACGCCATCAGTTCTCGGATCTGGTCGTCATACAGCGACCCTTCCGCGATCGCCTTTTGAAAGATCGTCGGATTGCTCGTCAGACCGGTGACGTTCTCCTCGGCGACGCGGTGTTCGAGCTGCCCGGTGGTCACCAGCTCGCGACTGATGAAGTCGAGCCACACCGATTGCCCGTGCTCGCTGAGCTGCTGGAGCGGATTCGCCATCTAGCGGGCCTCCACCGTGGCACCGACAAGCGTGTTCACCGCTGCGACGATCGCGTCTGCGTCGATGCCGGCTGCGGCCATCAACTCTTCCGGCGTTCCGGAGCCGGGAAGACCGCGCACCGCGAGGTGCGTGACCCGCGGCGGATTCTCATCGAGCGCAAGAGCCTCCATCACGGCTGCGCCGAGACCGCCCTCCGGATAGTGGTCCTCGACGATCACGAGCCGGCCCGCGGTGGCATCGCTCGCCTCGCGCAGCGTCCTGGTGTCGACCGGCTTGACGGAGTAGAGATCGATGACGCGGCAGGCGATGCCCGTGCCGGACAGCCGCTCGGCCGCGGCGATGCAGGCGTGCAGGGTGACGCCGGCGCCGATGAGCGTCACCACGTCGTTGGGGGATTGGCGGACGACCTTGGATCCGCCGATCGGGAACTCCTCATCGTTGTCGTACAGGACCGGGTAAGCACCGCGGGTGGTGCGCACATAGCTGATGCCACTCAGGTCGACCATCTGCGCAACCAGCTTCGCGGCCGATACCGCGTCGCTCGGATACAGCACCGTCGACGTGTGCACGGCACGCAGTGATGCGATGTCCTCCAGTGCCATTTGCGATGGACCGTCCGCGCCGATCTCGCAGCCCGCATGAGAGCCTGAAAGTCGCAGATCCACCTGGGAAACGCCGGCCATGCGCACGAAGTCGTAGCCGCGGGACAGGAATGCGGCGAATGTGGAGGCAAAGGGGATGTATCCGCGAACCGAGAAACCGACCGCGCTCGCGATCATCTCCTGCTCGGCGATGAACATCTCGAAAAACCGGTCGGGATAGGCGTCCTTGAACTCATCGGCGTGGGTCGAGTTGCTCACCTCGCCGTCGAGCGCCACGACCTCGTGTCGCGCGCCGAGCGCACGAAGCGTGTCGCCGTATGCCTTACGCGTCGCCACCTTGTCCCCGAGCTTGTACGTGGGAAGCGTGAGTGGCGTATCGGCGGCGTGGATCTGAGCCGATTCGAGCGCCTTGGGTGGGCGGACGTCGATGCGCAGGTCGCGCTCACCTCCGAGCTCCGCGATTGCGCGTACCGCCATGTCCGGGGGGAGCGCTTTGCCGTGCCACCCGTCCTTGTTCTCGATCTCCTTGAAGCCCTTGCCCTTGATGGTGCGGGCGATCACCACGTTCGGACGGTCGCCGTCCGAGCGCGCGGAGGTGAGGGCCTCGTCGATCTCGGTCAGGTCGTGTCCGTCGATGACGATGGCCCGGCATCCGAAGGCTTCGACCCGGCGCCTGTAGATGTCCAGGTCCCACCCGTACTCGGTGGGTCCGCGCTGGCCGAGGCGGTTGACGTCGAAGATCGCGGTGAGGTTGGACAGCCCGTAGTGGCCAGCCTTGTCGAGGGCCTCCCAGATCGAGCCCTCGGCGACCTCGCTGTCGCCGCAGAGAACCCAGACGTGGAACGGGAGCTTGTCGAGGTACTTGCCGGCGAGGGCGACCCCCACCGCGATCGCCAGGCCCTGACCGAGGGAGCCGGTGGCCACGTCCACCCACGGGATGATCGGCGTCGGATGGCCCTGGAGCCTCGAGCCGAAGGTGCGATAGGTCATCAACTCCTCGTCGCTGATCGCGCCGACGGCCTTGTAGAGGCCATACAGGAGAGGAGAGGCGTGGCCCTTCGAGAAGATCAGGTGGTCGTTGTTGTCCAGCTCCGGGTGGGCGAAGTCGTAGCGCAGGTGACGAGCGGCCAGGACCGCGATCAGGTCGGCCGCGGACATGCTGGAGGTCGGGTGCCCGGATCCAGCCTTGGTGCTCGCGCGGATCCCGTCGACGCGGATCTGCTGGGCGACCTCGCCTACAAAATCGAGCGCAGGAAGCGCTCCTGTCTCGACGCTGCCGGTCACTGCCATTGGATCCACCTCCGATGAGCCTCTGAACTTGAATCATGCCGCGACCGGCCCACGGCGCGCGGCGGGCTATTGGTTAAGGTGCGATGGGGTACAGTCACCGCTCTGGCGCGCGCCTATAGCTCAGCCCGGATAGAGCGTCTGACTACGGATCAGAAGGTCGGGGGTTCAAATCCTCCTGGGCGCACCAGCCAGATCGCTATGGCAATTCGAGGTGTCTTAGATTTGCCGTCAGCCGCGGATAACTGACGGCTCGCGCGCACTTCGCCGTCGGCTTACGCCCTTAGCACGTCAGGGAGACTCAACGGCGGTGGCGCTTCTCCGCACCATCGGGTCCCGCACCCTTCTTGACTATGGTGAAAGGATCCATCGTCACCGTCCCGAGCTGGGGCGGGGGGCTTGTCGGAGCAACCTGTTTGGGGTCGGCCGGCGCTGGGACCTGCTCTTGATGGTCAGCCTGATCGGTCACTCGATCACTTTACCACTGCCCATATGATGAGCCAGGCCAGAGCGGTTCCGACCATTTCACATGCTCCGATGATCCATCCTGCACTCTTCGATCGGACGCGATCTTTGTTCCAGGTTATCGCGATACTCAGATCGGTAAGCAGGGCGTACTTCGCGGCAAAGCTCGTCTGAAAAATATGGTTCGCGTAAAACGTATCCCGGGCGGGCCCGACTCTGAAGTCACGGTTCCACAGCGTGAAAGAGAACGCTATGGCCGAGAGGACCGCGCCAAAGACCGGAATCCACCAAACGCGGTCGAATATGCCTGGCGGAACGCCCGAAGTGCGAACGGCGTGAAGGCTGACGATCGCCAGCCCTGCTGCGATATCTGCCCCTAGTAGCGCGAGTGCCTTGGTGTCGTGGCTGTCAGCATTTGATGACTGCAACGCAATCTGTCCTCGCGCTTCGTCGATGAGGATCGTGACGATCTCTTCGGCGTCGGTCATCGAGTCTGCCGCTACCTCAGTCACGAATTGCAGGAGTGCGTTTGGCCGCGAGCTGGTTGCCGATGAGTCGTCCGAGGTCGTGTGTGTTGACGCTTTTTAGAGCTCTCGAGGCATTCCTCGCACATATGTTCGGATCGCTGGCCCGTGCCAATCAAGACCACGCTTCAAGTGATGGCGGCCTTGCCTTGACCGTCGCTTTGGATGGCGTCCCAACGTGATACGGCTGCGGATGAGCCCAACCACGCGACGCCTTGAGGTTGGGTTTTGACCCCGGCGGTGCCTATATACGGGTGATGGACCTGTCCGTGGCCACAGCGACGTCTCGTGCGAACTCCGGTGACCGAGTCGGCGGCCAGGATCCCGACGCACGGGTGGCGGCAATCTACGTCGCCTGCTACCAGCAGCTGGCGGGCCTGGCGACGATGCTGACCGGAGGTCGCGCCCTAGGTGAGGAGATCGCACAGGAAGCGTTCGTGATCGCGCTGCAACAGGAGCGACGCAACCCGGGGTATCTCACCGACCCGGTCTGGCCATGGCTTCGCATCACGACGGTTCGTTTAGCGGGCCGCAACCGCCAGCGTTCCCTGCGCGAGGCGCTGATGTACCGGTTGCGAGGTGCCGAGGCAGAGCCGTCGCAGGCGTGGGACGTCGAGACGATCGACATCGTTCGAGCGCTCCGTCGCCTGCCGTCGAGGATGCGGCTTTGCGTGATCCTGAGTCACGTCGAGGACCAGAGCACCGTCTCGATCGCAGCCATGCTGGGATGTTCCTCGCAAAACGTCGATGCACAGCTGCGCAGGGGAAGGGATCGACTCCGCACGCTCCTCGGCGAACGCTACAACTTGAACGATGACTAGAGGTCTGCCATGAACGACTACTTCCTTGACGGCGCCCTCTCTCACCGATTGAAGCGCGCCACCGCCGAGGTCGCCCGGAGCACGCCGTTGCGGTTCGTTGACGCGAAGCCTGTGGCACGGCTTCAGGCCGGCGCGACGAGCCGGCCGCGATCGCGGCACTTGCCGCGCACGCGGATCGGGATTGCAGTCGCGGTGGTTGTCGGAGTTGCTCTCGCCGGTGGCACAACATACGCGGGGATCACGCTCCTGCAGTCGGTAACGCAAGGCGATCCCGCGGCAGCAGCGGTGTATCGGCAGAACCTCGGGGAAACGCTCGCCCTCTCGCAGACCCGCGACGGGGTCACCTTGAAGCTCGTGCGGGCGTATGCGGACGTCAACGGTGTGATGCTCACCTACGCGGTCCACCCGGACTCGGGAACATTGATATATGCGGGTTTCGCGACGGGCACCGGTCAGCCCATCGTGAGCGATTCGCGGGGGCAGACACTGCCGGGGTATGACGCTTACTTTCAGACAGATCCGCAGACCAACGACTCGGTTGGCATCATCAAATACGACGCCGAGACTGTACCCGCGACCGTCCCCGAGCTGGCTCTGACGGTGACCGTGCCCGGTCTGCATCTTGAGAACAGTCACGGGTCGATCGTTGCCGGTCCATATGCTTTCCATTTCCTCGTTCCGGTGTCGTCGGGGCAGACCATGAACGTCGGCAGGACGGTCACCGTCGATGGGGTCGGGATCACTCTCGACCGGGTGGTCGCGACGCCGTCGGAGACGCGGATCTACATGCGGGCGTCGGTGGGTTTCTCGGCACGCATTACGGGCAAGGGCTACGACACGAGAACCGGCGTCATCTCCGACCCGACGGAGCTCGTCGAATTCGGTAATACGTTCCAGGCGCCGAATGGCGAGGAGGTTGAGACCTTCAACAACACGCTGTACGGCAAGCGCGGAAGCTTCACCTTGACGATCGACAGCATCGGCAGCAGCAACCGAATCGTCGGTCCGTGGGTATTCCACTTCGTCGTCCCGTAGCGGGCAGGCGGCCCGAAGAGATCGTGTTAACCTCTGGCGGGCGTCTGTATGGGGCGTGAGCGGCCGATGCCGACGCTATAGTCAAGCGCCACATTGTCGGCAGACCTGCGTGTCGGAATCCTGTGGCGCGGCGACCGAAGCGCACGACCGTCGGCGCCCGATCCCGGGCGCGGACTCGGACCGCTCTACGAAGCGTTCAAGCAGCACTCGATCTCGCCCAGAGCGGTGGTGTTCGAGGACACCGCCGTCGATGAGGTTCGAGACGAGCTACTGGGACTCGATGGTGTGCTCGTCTGGGTCAATCCCATTCAGGATGGCGCCAATCGACGAAACCTCGACGCACTGCTCACGGACGCAGCTGCGCAGGGCGTGTGGGTGTCGGCGAACCCGTCGGCGATCATGAAGCTCGGAACCAAGGAAGTTCTGTTCACGACTCGGAACATCGGGTGGGGTGTCGACACCGACCTGTATCGCACGCCCGAAGAATTGACGCAGCGTTTCGCGCCATGGCTGGGCGAGCGCGGCCGGCTCGTGCTGAAGCAGGGCAGAGGCAACGGCGGGAACGGCGTGTGGAGGGTGGACCTGACGACCGCGAACCCGGCGCCGGGTCCCGATGCGAGCGTTCGAGTGTTCGACGCCAGGGCGAAGGATGGGTCGTTCGAGACGACGACCCTGGGAGCGTTCGTGACGGCATGCGCGGAGTACTTCGCGTGGTCCGGCTGTCTTGTCGCGCAGCCGTTCCAGGAGCGCCTGGCTGAAGGGATGATCCGATGCTATCTCTCTCACGACCAGGTCGTCGGCTTCTGCCACCAGTGGCCGCAGGGATTGCTCGACACGGACGAGCTGCGACCCTCCGCAGCGCGCTCGGCGATGGTGGGTCCGGACGCCCAGCCTTACCGGCGACTGCGCGATCGAATGCAGGCGGACTGGGTGCCGCGAATGAAGGAGGCCCTCGGTCTGGATCGCGATGCGCTCCCGGTCATTTGGGACGCGGACTTCCTGTACGGTCCGCGAACGCCTGCCGGTGAGGACACGTACGTCCTTTG
>JBAQGL010000172.1:0-10388 GCA_049287785.1 Candidatus Dormiibacterota bacterium
AGGTCTTCCCGCTCGAGCAGGCGGCGCTCGCGCAGGCAGCGTCGGAGACCGGTCACGGCCGCGGTCGCATCCTGCTCAGGGTCGCGGATTGACGGTAGCCCGGAGCAGGTCAGAGTTCCGGCGCGACCACTGCGCTCTCGATGGCCGGTTGGGCCGGCTCGACGCGCCTTCCGCGTGACCACGAAGCGAGGGCTGCAATGAGGCAGACGACCAGCGAGAACGTGAATGCCTCGTGCAGTCCCGCGGCAAATGGTCCCGAGATCAACTGCGGGAAGAACTCACGACCGGTGAGCACCGACGCGTTCGCCGCCGAGAGGTGCGAGAGAACGTGGACACCGACCAGGGACTGGATCGGGTTGTACCCGAGGAACGCGGCGAACAGGATCGACACCGGTGGGAGATGCCCGACGTGCACCGCCACGGCGGTCGGGACCCCATGGGCTTCTAAGCCTGCGGTCATGGTCGTCGACAGGGTCGCCGCCAGCCCGGTGATCATCAGCGTGAAGAAGACGCCGATCGAGAGCACCTGCGCCGAGCTCTGGAAGGTCGCGTTCATGCCGCCTCCAGCGCCACGATCGCCAGGGGGCAGGCTGTTCATGACGCTCGCGCGGTTGGGTGATGCGAACGCGCCCATCGAAAGGCCGTTGAGGAAGAGGATCAGGGCGAACAGCTGATACGGGAAGTCGATCGGCAGCAGTTGCAGGAACAGGAAGCTGGCGGCCGCGCCGATCATCCCGCCGGTCGCAAAGGGGCGTGAGCCCAATCGATCCGACAGAAACCCGGAGAGCGGCCCGGCGAGCAGGAACCCCACCGTCAACGGAATCATGTAGATGCCCGCCCAGAGTGGTGTCGACGTGAAGCTGTATCCGTGCTCGGGCAGCCAGATTCCCTGCAGCCAGATGATCAGCATGAACATGAGTCCACCCCGCCCAACCGCCGCGAGAAAGCTCGAGAGCGTGCCAAACGTGAAGGCTCGGATGCGGAACAATCCCAGGCGAAACATCGGGTTCTCGACTCGACTCTCGACGAGTGCGAACCCGGTGAGAAATGCGGCGCCGAGAACGAGCGACGAGACCACGAGGGGGCTCGTCCATCCCATCGGGTCGGACTTGTACGGTTCGATGCCGTAGGTGATCCCGATCATTACCAGGATGAGTCCGATGGCGAAGGTCAGGTTGCCGAGCCAGTCGATGGGGACGCGTCGCCGGATGCCCCGCTCCTCGAGCTTGAGGTATGCCCATACCGTGCCGAAGATGCCGAACGGGACGGAGACGAGAAACACCAGCCGCCAGTTGATCGGTGCGAGCAACCCGCCGAGCACGAGCCCGATGAACACGCCGCTGATGCCCGCGATGTTGTTGATCCCCAGCGCCAGGCCACGCTGGTTCACCGGGAATGCATCGGTGAGGATCGCCGCCGAGTTGCCGATGAGACACGCCGCGCCGATGCCCTGGACGACGCGAAAGATCATCAACCAGATCGCACCCGGCGCACCGGTCATCCAGTCAATCGTGAGCAGCAGCGACGCGACCGTATAGATGACAAAGCCGAGGTTGTAGATGCGCACCCGGCCGACGATGTCGCCGAGCCGTCCCAGCCCCACCACCAGCACGCTGCTGACGATCAGAAAGCCGAGGATCATCCAGAGCAGGTAGAAGCTGTTCGCCGGCTGTAGCGGGTCGAGGTTGATGCCACGAAAGATGTCGGGCATCGCGATCAGCATGATCGAGGCGTCGATGGTGGCCAGCAGCACGCCGACAGTCGTGTTGGACAGCGCGACCCATTTGTACCCGTCGCCGCGCTTGCCACGAGCGGTGCTGCCCCGGGGTGCCGTTTCGCTGGTGGTGACCACGCTCAACCGATCCGCTCGAGGTCTGAACCCGCCCTGTCAGCTCCGGCCGTGCTCACGACGTCGAGGGCGCCTCAATCACACCATGAGTCTGGCAGGCCTGCCCGCGAACACCGCGTGGTCGCGACGCGCGAACTCGCGCGCCGTTGGTCCCCGCCGTCCGGGACGAAACGGAGGCGGTGCCGCGGGCTGCGCTCGGGGTCGCGATAGAGTAGGTGCCGTGTCACGCTCGGGCCCCAGGCGAAAGCAGATCGTGCTGATCGCGCACGACAACAAGAAAGCCGACATGCTCGAATGGGCGCGCTTCAATCGCGACACGCTCTCGCGTCACGACCTCCTCGGCACCGGGACGACCGGGGCGATGGTCGCGAATGAGCTGGGCCTCCCGGTGCACCGGTTCCTGACCGGTCCGCTCGGCGGTGATCAGCAGGTGGGGGCGGCGATCGCCGAGGGGAGGATCGACGTGATCATCTTCTTCTGGGATCCGCTCGAACCCCATCCCCATGACGTCGACGTCAAGGCGCTCCTGCGAATCGCGGTGGTCCACAACATCCCGATGGCCTGCAACCGCGCGACCGCCGATTTCGTGCTCTCCAGCCCGCTGATCGACGAGACCTACCCGAGGTCGCTCGACGCGCTGGCGGCGGCGCGGCCAACCGCGTAGACGCCGTCGGCCGGAGCCGACGCATGCTCGACCAGCCACGACGTGGCGCTCTCGAGGTGGTGCCGGATGACCGTCTCGGCATCGGCGGCATCGCCGGATTCAATGGCCTCGAGCAGCGCGCCATGCTCGCCGGCGAGTTGACCCACCGACGCGTAGCCCTGCACCAGCTGCGCGAGGCAGAGCAGGATCTCGATCTCCAGATTCTTGTGCGCACGGGTGAGACGCGCGTTGCCAGTGCCAACGACCAGCGCACGGTGAAAGGCGAGGTCGGCCTCGACAACGACCCGCTGCGACGAATGCGGCCCGAGGCGATGGTGCTGGGTTAGTGCGGTTCGAGCGGCTTCGGGCACCAATCTGCGCTCAGCGAGCATCCGGGCGGCCTGCACCTCGAGCGCTGTTCGCAGCTCATAGATCTCGGCGAGGTCGTGCGCGGTCAGCGCCCGGACGAACACACCACGGTTGCGCGACTTGACGAGCAGCCCCCGCCGGACCAGACCGTCGAACGCGGCGCGCAGCGTGTTGCGCCCGACATCGAACTCCTCGGCGAGTGCGATCTCACCAAGATGCTCCCCGGGCTGGAACCGGCCGTCGAGCACCAGACGCTCGAGCTCGTCCTCGAGGGTCTCGACACGCGAGGTCGTCCGGCGGCGCATCATCGCCGCGAACGACCAGGCAGCGCCGGCCTGCTCAGGTTCGCGTTGGCCGGGTTAGACCTCGGCGCGATCGCGGCATCGGCGGCAAACGCCTTCACTGCTTCCGAAGGCATCACGGTTGGAGATCGGCTCGCCGCACGACCGGCACGGACGCCCGGTCTCCATCTCGTAGAGGGCGCGCAGGGTGAGCCAGAATACCGATGTCATCTCAATTTACTCCAGGGGGATTGATCCTGTAGCAGATTGTAGCACAATATCGGGCTCGCCAAACCGCCTGATCAGCCCGTGGTGACGCGATACGCGACCATGCTGTTCCCGGGCACACCATCTTTCGCGATCCGGAGGCCGGTGGTGGGATTGAAGAGGTGGAGACGTCGTGGCGGGCACGACAGGGTCACCGACTGACCCACCGTCAGCGTGTTGTCGGCGTCGATGATCGCCACCACGTCGCGCCCCCCGCTGCTCCCGTGAATGAGCTCGTCGTTGCCGAGGAACTCGACGACGTCGACCACCACCGTGAGGCTCAAGCCAGGCCCGGTGAGCGGTGCGAGCTCGAGGTGCTCGGGGCGGAATCCCACGGCCACCGTCTCGAGGCCCTGGTCACGCAGCAACGCTGCCTGGGTGTCATCCGGGCGCATCTCGGCGCTCTCGCCGACGAGCCGCAGCACGCCGCCGTCCTGGGTGACCTTGACGTCGATAAAGTTCATCGACGGCGACCCGATGAAGCCCGCGACGAAGCGATTCTGGGGAAGCTCGTACAGATCCTTGGGACTCCCCGCCTGCTGTAGCACACCTTCGTTGATGACCGCGATCCGATCACCCATCGTCATCGCCTCGACCTGGTCGTGCGTGACGTAGATCATCGTGGCCGCGAGGCGCGTATGCATCCGCGCGATTTCAGCACGCGTCTGGACGCGCAACTTCGCATCCAGGTTCGAAAGTGGCTCGTCCATGAGAAACACCGCCGGCTCGCGAACGATGGCCCGGCCGAGCGCCACGCGCTGGCGCTGCCCTCCGGACAGCTGCCCCGGCTTCCGGTCGAGGAAACGTTCGAGGTCGAGGATGCGCGCCGCCTCGACCACCGCCTTGTCGATGTCGGCCTTCGGCGTCTTGCGCAATTGCAGACCGAATGCCATGTTGTCGCGGACGCTCATGTGCGGGTAGAGGGCATAACTCTGAAAGACCATGGCGATATCGCGGTCTCGCGGCGGCAGGTTGTTGACCACGCGATCACCGATCCGAACCTCACCGCTGGTGATCTCCTCGAGTCCCGCGATCATGCGCAAGGCGGTGGTCTTGCCGCATCCGGAAGGACCGACCAGGCACACGAACTCTCCGTCCTGGATGTCCAGATTGAGCTTGTCGACTGCAAGCGCCCCGCCGTCGTAACGCTTGGTCAGATCGTCGAGGACTACGCCGGCCATGACACGCTCCTCATTTCACCGCCCCGGCGAGCACGCCACGGACGAAATATCGCTGGAAGGCAAAGAACACGATCAACGGGATGATGATCGAGATCATCGCGCCGGTGGAGATGATCCAGTAGTTGGATGACAGCGCCCTCGTTTGCCCGTACAGGAACAGCGTCAACGTTTGATGCGTATTGCCCGACAGGAAGATCAGGGCGACGAGCAGGTCGTTCCACACCCAGATGAACTGGAAGATGGCAAGTGACGCGAGTGCGGGGATCCCGATTGGCATGACCACCTTGCGGAAGAGGGTCCACTCCCCTGCTCCATCGATCCGTCCAGCTTCGAGCAGGTCATGCGGTATGCCCGAGTAGAAATTGCGCATCAGGAAGATGCCGAATGGAAGCCCGAACGCGACGTGGAAGATGATCGCGCCGATCACCGAGCCGAACAGCTGCAGTCCGGTCGCATTGTCGAACACCTTGTAGAGACTGGCGACCGGGATCAGTGCCATCTGCAGCGGCAGCACCAGCAGTGCAACGATGAGCAGGAACACCAACGTCCGACCCCGCCACCTGCCGAACACCAGCGAGTAGGCGGTGAGGCTGGAGACGACAGTCACCAGGATGGTGACCGGCACCGTGATCGCGATCGAGGTGGTCAGCGAGTCGAGCACACCACCTGCCTTGAAGCCCGCCGAGAACAGCTGCTGGTAGTTGTTGAAGGTCAGCTGCGAGGGGGCGGTGAGGACCGTCCACCACCCGGACTGCTCGAACGAACTGTTGGGGCGCAGCGAGATGATGAAGATGCCGATGGTGGGCACGAGCCAGAAGATGGCGATCGCCGCGAGGACGACGTTGATCACAATGCGCGACGGGCGCACCCGGAAGCCCTGCTTCTTCGGTTGAGCAGCCGCCGGCAAGGATGCAGCCTGCACACTCATCCGCGAATCCTCTTGAGGTTGAACAGCATGGCGGGGATGACGAGGATGAACAGCACCACCGCCAACCCGGCGGCCAGGCCCTGCCCGGTGGCAGTCGAGAAGTCGTAGTACATATTAACCGCCAGCGTTGCCGCACCGCTCTGTGATGAGGGCGCGGGCATGTTGAGAATGATGTCGAAGATCTTGAGGACGTTGATCAGCATGGTGACGAACACCACGACGAGCACCGGCGCCAGCATCGGAACCGTCACCCGGCGTAGCGTCTGCCATTCGCTGGCACCATCGATCTGTGCAGCCTCGAGTACCTCGCGATTCAACGCCGCGAGCCCGGCGCCGATGACCACCATTGCGAAGCCCGCCCAGATCCAGAGGTAGGCGATGATCATCGCGATGTCGACGATCGGCAGGCTGAAGATCGCCTGCATCGTCGGGCTCAGCGAACTCGTCGGAGTGAGCGTCTGGGTACCGAGGAAGAAGATGCCATTGAAGCCCGCGCCGAAGTTGTTGGCCGTTATCTGCACGCGGTAGTTGCCAGAGCCGGGATTGGCGAATGCGAAGGTACCGTTCTTGGCCGTCGTGGTCGTGGCAACGGAAGCACCGCTCCCGTTCAGGAGCGCAAGTTTCAAGCCCGGAATGCCGTCTTCGTCGGGGAACACCTGTCCACGAACGGTTGGATGCGTCGGAGAGAAGTCGCGCCATACCAGCCCCGTTATGGCTCCCGACGACGCTGTGGGCGCGACCGCCGGAACGGCTCCGTTCGCCTGGAGTGTGGTCGCAGCGATGGCGATCATCCCGAGCTGAATCGTGTTGCCTGGGCTCACCGTCGTCTTGCTCTCCAGTGAGCCGGCCGGCCCGGGCTGCACTCCCGTTGCTGCGAGGCCGGACACGGTCTGACCACTGGCCGGGTCGATTGGGTAGAGCCCCGGAGGATTGATCGCGTTGGCGGCACCCTGAATCGCTGCGTTCACCATCCCGGTATGGGGATCGATGAAGAAGATCGATGCCCAGGTCAGACCGGCCGCTGTTGCACTGAAGACCAGCGGCATGAACACGATGGTCTTGAAGGCGGTCGACCAGCGGATGCGCTCGGTGAGCACCGCGAAGACCAGACCAAAGAACGTGACCAGGAACGGAAACAGCACCACCCACACCACGTTGTTCTTGAGGGCGACGATGATCTCGGTCGTCGAGAAGATCGCCTTGTAGTTGCCGAGGGCGATGAAGTTCTGACCGCTGGCGTCGAACAGGCTTCGGATCACCGTGGCGATCAACGGGTACACGACGATCAAGAGCAGCCAGATGGCTCCTGGCAGCAGGAACAGGAGCGATCCCAGGTGACTGCGGAAACCGCCACCGCCGGCGTGCTTGCTCGTCGTCGGGAGGATCTCTCCCGCGGGCTCAGCCGGAGCCGAGTCAGAGGTCGGAACGGCAACCGCCACCCTAGGCACTCACCACAGTGCCGGTGATCCTACGTCCGCGGACGGGAGACCGCAACCCGTAGCGGCTGCCGGCGGCGACCTCACCCATTGGTATGAGAAAGGATCGAACGCGTTGCGTTTCCGGTACAGGAGGAGTACACAGGTCCATTACGAACTGGTGCGCCAGGGGCCGACGACGCATGTCCCTGTTAGGAGGAGCTTTATGACGCAGGTCAGCACGCTGAGCAAGCTGGCGGTGGTGACAGCCGGAGTTCTGGGAATCGCGACCGCATGCGGTTCGACGTCAAACCCGACATCACCATCTGCGAGTTCCAGCTCATCGAGCGGGAAGATCGGCGGCTCGGTGACGGTCTGGGCCGAATGGACCGCACAGGAGCAACAGGACTTCCTGGCTGCACTGGCTCCGTTCACCGCCGAAACCGGTATCACGGTGAACTATCAGGGCAAGGGCAACAACATGGACACCGCGTTGACCGCCGCGGTGTCGGGCGGTTCGCCACCTGATGTGGCGCTCGTGCCCGATCCTGGCACGCTCGACACGCTCGCCAAGGGCGGATCGATCAAGGACCTCACCAGCATCCTGGGCGGACTGACGTCCAACTTCGGGAGTGCGTGGAACACGCTGGCGAGCTACAACGGCAAGCAGTACGGCGTGTGGTTCAAGGGCGCGAACAAGAACACGATCTGGTACAACCCCGCGCTGTTCACCGCGGCGGGCATCTCGTCGCCTCCCACCACGTGGGAACAGTTGATCACCGACGCGGCCCAGTTGAAAGCCGCCGGTACCACGCCGTTCTCGCTCTGCACCGACGTCGGCTGGCCGGTCGCCGACATGTGGCAGAACGTGTACCTCAAGACCGCCGGCGCAGCTAACTACAACAAGCTGGCAACGCACGCGCTCAAGTGGACCGATCCGACGGTGACCACGGCCTTCACCACTCTCGGTCAGCTCTTCAGCCAGCCCTCGTATCTGCTCGGTGGCCTGTCGGGGTCGCTGTCCAATGCGTATCCCGCATGCGTTGACAAGGTCTTCCCGAAGCCACCCGCGATGCCGAAGGCCGCGATGGTGTTCGAGGGCGACTTCGTGGTCAGCGAGATCACGGGCAACTCTTCCAACTACGCCCCGGGGACAACGGGCACGGGCGGGGCCGCATGCACCGCCAGCGCCTCGGCGACCCCGTGCTTCGACTTCTTCCCGTTCCCCGCCCCGGCGGCCGACAGCGCCAACAACTCCGCCATCCAGGGCGCCGGCGACGTGGCCATGCTGCTCACCCAGACCCAGCAATCGACAGCACTGATCAAGTACCTTGCGGGCCCTGAGGGCGGCACCATCTGGGCGCATCTGGGCGGCTTCGCCAGCCCGAACAACCAGGTGAAGACCAGCGCATACCCGGACACCGTGACCCAGGCCGATGCCCAGGCGCTGGTCGGGGCCACAAGCTTCGTCTTCAGCCTCGACGATCTCCAGGGCAGTTGGGAGCCGAAGATGTGGGCCGACCTGCTCCAGTTCCTACAGAACCCAAGCTCTTCGAACGTCTCGACGATCGAGTCGACCATGGACACACAGGCCCAAACGGCCCTCGGTCACTAGTCGTCTCACCGCGCAGTCGCGGCCGGTTCGGCTCAGGATCGCGAGCCGGGCCGGCCGC
The DNA here is from genome assembly GCA_049287785.1 of Candidatus Dormiibacterota bacterium. GTDB lineage: Bacteria > Chloroflexota > Dormibacteria > Aeolococcales > Aeolococcaceae > Palsa-851. The sequence continues at coordinate 8,607 of JBAQGL010000172.1, forward strand.
CAGCGCATCGTCGTTTGCTACGCGAGCGGCGTGGTCATCGTTTCCGGGGCGCGGGACGGAGACCGTCCTGAGTTGGGCTCGCCCCCCTCGCGCTAGCCGAGCACCAGCGCGGTGACCGCGCCCACCACGAAGATCAGCGCGAGGTACGCGAGGGAGTAATGGAACAGCACTGCCGCTGCATGGGATGACGCCTTCGCACGCGCCCAGAGCGCGAGCGCAAGGTAGCAGCCACCGAGCAACGCGGCGCCGGCGGTGTAGCCGATGCCGAGCGCGAGCCCGGGGAGCAGGCTCGCAGTGATCAGCGCGAGCAGGTAGAGCAGGATGCGCCGGTGGGTTCGGGCCGTCCCGATGATCCCCGGGAGCATCGGCACGCTCGCATTGCGGTAATCGCGCCGCAGGAGCAATGCGAGCGACCAGAAGTGCGGCGGGGTCCACAGGAATACCAGCGCGAACAGCACGAATGCCATCCAGCTGACGTTGCCGGTGACCGCGGCCCAGCCGACCAGCGGCGGAAACGCGCCGGCTGCTCCGCCGATGACGATGTTGAGTGGCGTCCTGCGCTTGAGCAGCATCGTGTAGATGAAGACGTAGAACAGGCCGCCGGCGAGAGCCAGCGCGGCCGCCAGCGTGTTCACCGCGACGCTGAAGACGACCACCGATGCGGCGATCACTGCGACGCCGAAGGTGAGCGCCTGCCACGGAAGGATCCGTCCGGACGGCAGCGGGCGGCTGCAGGTCCTGGCCATGACGCGGTCGATGTCGCGGTCATACCAGCAGTTGATCGCGCCCGAGCCCCCGGACGCGAGAGCACCGCCGAGCGCGGCCCAGAAGAGCAGCGCGAGCGAGGGGACGCCACGAGCGGCGATGACCATGGTGGCAACTTCAGTGATGAGCAGCAGCACGATGATCCGCGGCTTCGCCAGGCTGATGTAATCACGGGCGGTGGCGCGGACCTGCGTGGAGCGTGTGCGCGCACCGCCCGACGCCGCGATGGCATCCGTCGGGTTCAGGACGATGTCTGCGCTGGTCTGCATCGCCTCTCCTACGCGCCACCCGCCGTCGCGGTGCTCAGGAGCTTTGCAACCTCGGCGTTGAAGTCAGCTGGGCTCATGGTCCCCAGCGCGCCGAGCACGACATCGCCGACTGTTCCCTTGCTGTTGAGGAAGACCAACGCAGGCGCGGACGGGATCCGGTAGTCGACTGCGAGCGTCGCGTTGGTGTCGGCGATGCTGGGATACGGCACTTTGAGCTCTCTTTCAAACGCCAGGGCGGGAGTGGTCGTATCGCGGAGGTCGATGCCCAGGAACACGACGCCACGAGGCGACCATGTCGCATACGCGGTGTTCAACGCCGGCTGTTCATCATGGCAGGGCCCGCACCACGATGCCCAGAAGATCAGCACGACGGGATGGCCGTGGAACGACGTGATGCTCACAACTTTCCCGGTGAGCGTCGGGCCACCGGACGCCGTGACCTGCTGAGGGGCACTCGCAACGGTGTGCGCGCCGCCGCAGCCGGTGATTAGCAATGCCACAGCGCAGCCGAACACGACAAGAGGATTGCCGCTCATGGCTGAGCCACCACGGCGCCAGCCGCTGAGCGATCGTCGATCTCGAACCATCGGATGCCGAGGTAGAGCAGTGCGATCACGAAGGGCGTGCCTCCCGGGACCCACATCACACCCGCGGCGATCTCCTGATCTCCCAGCAGGCTCAGCCCACCCGAGTGGACCGGGTACGCATACAGCGGTTGCGTCGCATATGCAATGACGATTGCGAGACC
>JBAQGL010000173.1:0-8210 GCA_049287785.1 Candidatus Dormiibacterota bacterium
CCACCTCGGCGCGTCGCGAGAGATCGAGCTTCATGAGGATGTTGCTCACGTAGTTCTTCACGGTCTTCTCGGCGAGATGGACCTGCTCCCCGATCTGACGGTTGGTCATGCCCTCGGCGACAAGCCCGACGATGCGGCGCTCCTGCGGGGTCAGTTGCTCGACACCGCCATCGCCGCCGGGCCCAAGGACATCGCCCCGGATGCGGGCAAGAACCTGGCCGGTCACCGAGGGATCGAGCAGCGACTCCCCGTTGGCGACGCGATGGATGGCGTCGAGGAGGTCGTTGCCCTGGATCTGCTTGAGCACGTATCCGGATGCGCCGGCCATGATCGCGCTGAACAGCGCCTCGTCATCGGCGAACGACGTGAGGATGAGCACACGCGTCTGCTCGCGGTGGGCTCGGATGTCCCGGCACGCCTCGATACCGGAGCGCCCGGGCATTCGGACATCCATCACCACCACGTCGGGCGCGGTCTCGGCGGACGCCGTGACGGCCGCATCCGCGGAGCTCGCCTCGCCGATCACCTCGATGGTCAGGTCGGACTCCAGCAACGAGCGGAGTCCGCGGCGCACCAGCTCGTGGTCGTCGCAGAGCAGGACGCGAACGCGAGTGGCGGGCATCGTCCCAGTGTAGGCGGGCCTTTGGTCACACGGATCGACGCCCACATGCTCTGGTCGGCGCCGGGCGATGATCCGATGCTGACTGGTGACATGCTCATCCAGGATTTCGTGCAGATCGACCGCAACTACGATGAGGTCACTGCGAGAGTGCGCGCCGATCCCCGCGTGGTGATCGAGGCGAGCGCTGGAGCCGCGTACCGTCACGGCGAGCGCCTGTCGCTCCGTCTGACCATCCTCCACGGCATGCCACGCCTCGGGAAGACGATAGAAGTGGATCTTGCCGATCCATACGAGGGGGAGGACCGTCTCGTGGTCCCGATGCACTGGTGGGCGCCGGGCGCGACCCGCTTCTTCCCCCACCTCGACGGCGATCTGGAGTTCGCACCGCTCGGGTCGGACACGTGCCAGATCACCCTGATGGGCAGCTACGACCCGCCGCTTGGATTCGTGGGGCGACACGCCGACGTCCTCCTGCTGCATCGAGTCGCCGAGGCGAGCATCCGCTCGTTCCTCGTCAGCGTGTCGCACAACCTCGAGCGGTCGGTGCGTCTGCCGCTGGTCGCCCGATGAGAGAGATCAGCGCTTCCTCTGCAGCTCCCGAGGCACGGACCACACGGCTCTAACACCTCGCCCCTGGCCCGGTTCGAGGCTGAAGGAGCCGCCGAGGGCGCGAGCCCGCTCGGTGAGGTTGGCGAGGCCGAGGCCGGCCCTTCGTTCGTTGTCGAGACCGAGGCCGTCATCCTCGACGGTGAGGATCACCTCGACGCCGGCGCGGACCCGCACCTCGACCGCGGTTGCCCGCGCGTGGCGAATGACGTTGCTGAGCAGCTCTCGGAGTGCGGCGAGCAGATGCTCGGCCAGGTCCGATCCGACGATGGAATCCACTGGTCCGTCGAAGCGGACGCGCGGCTCGAAGCCGAGCGCGGGGGTCATCTCGGCCGCAAGCGCCAGCACGCGAATCCTGCATCCGGAGGGTCCGCGCTCGTCCGCCTGCAGCTCGAAGATGACGCTGCGGATCTCCCGGATGGTCGCGTCGAGGTCATCGACCGCGGCCTGGATCCGGTCGGCGACGGTGACGTCGCGCACGACTCGCGACAGTCCCTGAAGACCCAGCCCAGTTGCGAAAAGCCGCTGGATCACGGTGTCGTGCAGGTCACGTGCGATTCGCTCGCGATCGTGGAGGAGCGCGAGCTCCTGCACGCCCTCGTGGAGGCGCGCGTTCTCGATCGCGACCCCGGCGGCGCTGGCGAGCGCGACCGCGAGGGTCTCATCGTTGTCGGTGAACGGACCGCCTCCCGCCTTCTCGGTCAGGTAGAGGTTGCCGAACACCTCGTTGCGAATCCGAATTGGCACCCCCAGAAACGTGTGCATCGCCGGGTGTCCCTGGGGAAATCCAACCGAGTTCGGGTGCGCGCCCAGATCATCGAGGCGAAGCGGGCGTGGTTCATGGATGACATGACCGAGGATGCCGAGTCCTCTCGGAAGGTGCCCGATGCGGCGCACCAGGGAATCGTCGATACCCTCGGTGATGAACTCGGACAGGAGGATCTCGCCCTCCGCGGACTCGGCTCCGAGCACGCCGAGGGCTCCGTACCGCGCCCCGGTCTGATCACAGGCAACCTGGACGATTCGCTGGAGCACGGCGGGGAGCTCCAGGTCCGACGAGATCGCGAAGATCGCATCGAGAATCCGTTGCACCTCGCTCATATCGCCAAGCGTAGCCTCCGCACCTGATACGCGGTCCACCTTTCTGGAATCGTGATATTCTGAATGTAGTGAACGTTGGCCTCGAACCGTGACCGCAGCGCAGGTGGCGTTCATCGAGGACATGGGCCAGCTCATGGTGGGCTGGGGGATGCCCCGCAACCACGGACGCATCTATGCGTATCTGCTGCTGCGGCGCGATCCCGCAAGCCTCGACGACATCGCGGCGGACCTCAACATTGCCAAGAGCGGCGCCAGCGTTGCCTCACGACAGCTCGCGCAGCTCGGGTTGGCGCGCGCGATCGGGCAACCGGGCAGCCGGCGCATCCTCTACGAGGCGCTCTACAACCTCGAATCGATCTTTGCCGCCCGGGCGCGGCAGATGAGCGACCTGGTTGCGCAGTTGCGGCAGGGTGCTCGCGTCGCATCCGGGACGCAGGGTCGCCAGCGGCTGCAGGCGATGGCGGACTGGTGTCAGGAAATGATCAACCAGTATCCACTGCTGATCCGGCGCCTCGAGAAGCGGAGGAAGCGATGACCAGCGCGATCGTCATGCACGGGCTGAGCAAGGATTACGGCTCGGGGCATGGACTGTTCGACCTCGACCTCGAGGTCGCCGAAGGCGAGGTGTTCGGCTTTCTCGGGCCCAACGGCGCAGGCAAGACGACCACGATCCGCCTCCTCATGGGACTCATCCACGCGTCTGCGGGGACCGCCACGATTTTCGGGCTCGATTGCGATCGCGACGCCGTTGCGGTGAAGCGCGAGGTCGGTTACCTGCCCGGTGAGCTCCCGCAGTTCGGCGGCATGCGTGGCAGCGAGGTCGTCGCCTACCTCGGTGGCATGCGCGGCAGCATCGACAGAGCGCGGGTTACCGAGATCGCCGAGCGCATGGAGCTCGACCTCGGACGGCGCTTCCGCGAGTACTCGCGCGGCAACAAGCAGAAGTTGGGGCTGGTGCTCGCGTTCATGCATCGTCCGCGCTTGCTCATCCTCGATGAGCCCACCGGTGGTCTCGATCCGCTCAACCAGCAGACGTTCCACCGCATGGTCGGCGAGGTGAGCGCAGCCGGGACCACGGTGTTCCTGTCATCGCATGTGCTCTCAGAGGTCGAGGAAACGTGCTCGCGGGTCGGGATCATTCGCGATGGCCGCCTCGTCTCCGATATGACCATGGACAGGGTGCACGAGTTGCGCTATCACGAGGTGGTCATCGAATTCGGCGGTGACGTGCCGGAGGCGGCGGTCCGCGCGGCTGCGGGAGTTGAGGACGTCGCGGTGGACGGGCGCAGGCTCACGTGCACCGTGCACGGCGGGTTCGACGGTCTGCTCGCGGCGATCAGCAACCACCCCGTGGTCGACATGGTCAGTCGCGAACCCAGCCTCGAGTCGATCTTCCTCAGCTACTACAGCAAGTGATGCCTGCGCGTCTGCTGCTGCGCCTCCATCGCATCGGCCTGATCGCGATGACCTACTTCTGCATCGTCTATGTCCTGGTCAACAGCGCGGCGTTTCCTCTCATCGCCGGGAAGACGCACGCGTCGCAGGTAGCGTTTGGGCATTCCATCACGGTGCTCGGCGCGCAATTCAGCTGGCTCCTCCCGCTCCCGATACGAGCCGATACCGCCGCCGGGTATCTGCAATGGCGCGGCTACGGTTTCCTGTCCATCGTCTTCGCCGCCTGGGGCGTCATCAGTGCGTGCGGCGCGGTACGTCGTGACGAGGACCGCGGCCTGGCGGAATCGTTCCTGGCGACGGGCATCTCGCGCCTCCGGCTCCTCGCCACCCGGAGCGTGTTCTTCGGCATTCTCAGTGCGGAGATCGTGTTCGTGGCCGGCGCCGCGGCCTGGGTGGGATGCCTGATCGCCGGGACTCCGACGGAGGTGGCGGGCGTGGTTGGCGAGAGCGCGGCACTCTGGGGTCTGACCCTCGCCTGCTTCGGGATCGGGCTGCTGGTTGCGCAGCTCGCCGCCGACTTCCGTTCGGCTGCGGCCGGCGGGAGCCTGGTGCTGGTGCTCATGTTTCTCCTCGACAGCATCGGCAGGTCGAGTGTGCACCGGTCGCCGGTCACCGACATATCCGTCTTCCACTTGTTCAACCAGTCCAACGCCGTTGCCCCAGGCGGCACCTTCGACGTTGCGGCAACCCTCGGGCTCTGCATCGTCGCCGCGGCGGCGACGATGGTGGCGTCGGTGGGATTCGTCCGGCGCGACATCGGTGCCGGGCTCATCCGCACGCGTTCGCGGCGTGCACCCGACGTCCACGAGGCCTCGTCCAATCCGCTGCTGCGCACTCCCGTTGCGCGCGGACTGTGGATCCATCGCGGCGGCGCGCTCGGCTGGACCGTGGGGATGGCGGTGGCGGCTGCCGCGGTCGTGCTCCTCGTCAACGTCACCGCGACGTTCTTCGCATCGACCCCGAGTCTGAGCCCGTACCTGCGTGGCCTGTCCGGGAGTGTGCACACCGTGCTGCTCGCGTTGATCTGGCTCAGCTTCGCGCAGGCGCTCGTGGCCATCTTCGCGATCACCGTCGTGTCGCGCTGGTCCGGCGAGGACTCGTCGGGTGTGCTCGAGATGCAGCTCGCCGAGCCAATCACACGATGGGGGGTGCTCGGTGAGCGAGCCGCCGAGCTCACCGCGATCGTAACCATCATGTCGTTCGCCGCCATGGCCGTGATCCTCGCGCTGGCGCCTGCCGAAGGCATCCCCCTCGACGTCGGAAAGCTGCTCGCGGCGACGGCGCTGCTCATCCCGTTCGGGCTCACCTTCGCTGCGGCCGGTGCCCTGCTCGCCGGCTGGCGGCCACGCGCCGCGGTGGTGGTGCTCTCGACCGTCGCGGTTGTCTCGTACTTCGTCTTCGAGCTCGGTCCGCTCTTCAAATGGCCGGCATGGGCCGACAACCTGTCAGTGTTTCAGCTGTATGGCACGCCCCTGATCACGCCGGTGTTCGTCGGCGGGCTGATCGCCATGCTGGCGATCGTGGTTGTGGGGTTCGGATCCGCCGGCGTCGCGCTGGCGCGGCGAGACGTCGCCGCATAGGAGGTTTTTCGTGGCGGACGACCCGAAGATGAAGGAAGCGATCCGCTGGATGTGGTCGCTGGGAGACTACGGCGCGATCGCCAGTCACCTCGAGCCCCACGCGATCGAGCTGGCCCAGCGGAGCCGCCTCCAGGCGGGCTCGGAGGTTCTCGACGTCGCGGCTGGCAACGGGAACTTCGCGATCGCGGCTGCTCGCCTCGGGGCGACCGTGGTGGCCACCGATCTCACCCCGACCATGGTCGAGCTCGGCCGGTCGCGGACCGCCGCCCTCGGCCTCGCCATCGAATGGCGCGAAGCCGACGCGGAGCAACTCCCGTTTCCCGACGAGCGCTTCGATGTCGTGGCCTCGGTCTTCGGCGCGATGTTCGCCCCGGACCCGGATCGGGTTGCGAGCGAGCTCTTCCGGGTCACTAAGCGTGGCGGCCTCGTCGCGATGGCCAACTACGGCCCGAAGGGGTTCCTCGGTCGATTCACGGCGATGCTGGTCGAACACGGGCCGGCACCGCCGCCGGGAACGCACTCCCCGTTCGAATGGGGAGTGACCGATGAGGTGCACCGCCGGTTCAAGGGGCTCACCTCGTCAATCGAGATCTACCCGCAGGCGCTCACGTTCGAGTTCGCCTCGCTGGATGCCGGGTGGGAGTTCTGGGAGCGCGCCAACCCGCCGCTGCGGGCGATGCTGAGCATGGTCGACGCCGAACAGGCTGCGTCGATCGCCGAGGAGTGCAGGAAGCTCATGGCCGAGCTCAACCAGGTTTCGGGCGGCGGTCTGACGCTGGAGTCAGACTACCTCCAGGTGCTCGCCCGCAAGGCTTGACCGGCCTGAGCGCTCGCGGGTCGCGACGATCGCGTACTCGAACGCGTCGGCGAGCGCGCTCCACGACGCCTCGATGATGTTGGTGCTGCAGCCGACCGTGCTCCAGCGACGGTGGTGGTCGCCGCTTTCGACGAGCACGCGGACTCCGGCGGCGGTGCCGTCGCGCCCGTCGAGCACGCGCACCTTGTAGTCGAACAGTTGGGTCGCGCCGATCTCGGGATAGCTCGGCGACAGCGCCTTGCGCAACGCGGCGTCGAGCGCGTTGACCGGTCCGTTGCCCTCGGCAGCGGTGTGCACCACCTCGTCGCCGACCTGCATCTTGATGGTCGCCTCGCAGACGAGCTGGCGCCCCTCGCGCTGCTCGACGAGCGCGATGTAGTCGATGAGGGTGAATGGGGCGGGATTGCCACGCGCGCGGTGCACGAGCAGCTCGAATGACGCCTCGGCGCCTTCGAACGAGTGCCCGCTGAATTCGAGCTCCTTGACCTGGTCGGCGACACGCCGCGCCAGAGCGCGGTCCTGGGTGAGGTCGACGCCGAAGGCCGCGGCTTTCTCGAGGACCGTGCCGCGCCCCGACTGCTGGGTGATCACCGAATGACGCTCGTTGCCGACCTGGGCGGGGTCGATGTGCTGGTACGCGTACGATGCCTTGCTCATCGCGTCGATGTGCTGACCACCCTTGTGCGTGAACGCGGCCAGGCCGATGTATGGCGCCGACAGGGGAGGGGCGATGTTGGCGATCTCGGCGACGTCGCGTGCGACCTCGGTCAGACGTGCCAGCTGCGCCGCATCGATGACCTGGATGCCCATCTTGAGCTGCAGGTTGGGGATGAGCGTGCACAGGTTCGCGTTGCCGGTTCGCTCGCCGTAGCCGTTGATGCAGCCCTGCACCTGGACGGCACCGGCGCGGACCGCGGCGAGAGTCGCCGCGACGGCGCATCCCGAGTCGTCGTGGCAGTGAATGCCGGCGACGCTGCCGAATCGAGCGGTGATCTCGCGGACCACCGATTCCACACGGTCGGGAAGCATGCCGCCACGGGTGTCACAGAGGGTGATGCGCTCGGCACCGGCGCTGATGGCCACGTCGAGGCAGCGCAGCGCGTAGTCCGGGTCGCTGTCATACCCGTCGAAGAAATGCTCGGCGTCGTACATCACGCGCCGGCCGTGGTCGACGAACCAGGCAACCGTGTCGCCGATCATCGCGAGGTTCTCGGCGGTCGTGGTTCGCAGCACATCGACAACCTGGCGATCCCACGCCTTGCCGACCAGCGTGATGATCGGCGCCATCGAGTCGAGCAGCGTGCGCAGCTGCAGATCGTCCTGCGGTTGCATGCCGGGCCGCCGGGTGGCCCCGAACGCGGCGAGGGTTGCGTTGCGCAGCGGGTGGGTCTGCATCGCGGAGAAGAACTCGGTGTCGGTCGGATTGGCGCCGGGCCATCCGCCTTCGATGACGCTGACACCGAGGGTGTCGAGATGCTCCGCGATGCGCAGCTTGTCCGACACCGAGAAGTTGATGCCCACACCCTGCGCGCCATCGCGCAGCGTGGTGTCGTAAATCTCAATGCTCACGAGGCTGCTCCGCTGTGCACGGTGAGATGGCGCAGCGCCTCGCGTGCCACCGCGTCGGCGACCGCGTCTGTGCTCGCCGTCCCACCAAGGTCGGAGGTGAGCACGTCCTCGGTGATGCCGACGTCGACGGCGGACTCGATCGCGACCGCGAGATCGTCGCGATGGAGCGAATGGCGGAGCAGCATCGCGACCGAGAGGATGGCGCCGTACGGATTGGCGATACCACGTCCCGCGAGTGCCGGCGCGCTGCCGTGAATCGGCTCGTACAACCCCTGGTCGGTGGCGCCGAGGCTCGCCGACGGCAGCAGGCCGAGCGATCCGGCAAGGACCGCGGCCTCGTCGCTCAGGATGTCGCCGAACAGGTTCTCGGCGACCACGACATCGACGGTCGCCGGCTCGCGCACCAGGCGCATCGCGAACGAGTCGACGAGCTCGTGCGACAGCGTGACGTCGGGATAGT
>JBAQGL010000174.1:0-14258 GCA_049287785.1 Candidatus Dormiibacterota bacterium
TCTCCACGATGAACGTGCTCCCGGTCGCGTCGTACGGGTAACCGTGAATCTGCATGATGCCGTGTGGCGTCTCAACGATGTAGAACTTGAACGCATCGAAGACGAGGTCGGTCCCGAGCCACATGAACTTGCAGCGGCGCACCTCGAGGGTCGGGCGAAACGTCTCCGCGTACCGGCCGCGTATCGTCGAGTTCACGCCGTCCGCTCCAACCACCAGGTCGTGCGTCATGGCAAGCTCGCCGGAGGACGGTGCTTCGGTGTTGAAGAGCAGCGTCACACCAAGCTCGCGACAGCGGGCGTGCAGGATCTGGAGCAGCCGCTTGCGGCTCATCGCCGCGAAACCGTGACCACCCGATGTGATCACCACTCCCCGGTAATGGATGTCGATGTCGTCCCATCGTGCGAACTCACGCGACATCGCCTCGTGGATCGCCGGGTCGGCATGTTCGATACCACCGAGCGTCTCATCGGAGAAGACCACGCCGAACCCGAAGGTATCGTCGTCGGCGTTGCGCTCCCATACGGTGACCTCGTGGGTCGGCTCGAGCTGCTTTGTGAGCGCCGCAAAGTAGAGTCCGCCCGGCCCGCCCCCGACAACCGCAATTCGCATGTGAGTCTGGGCGCAACTGTAAAGTGTGGAACGTCGTGAATGTGGCGTCCTCAGCATGCCTGCGTCGATCCATTTCGCCGATCTGACCTCGCCGCGCGCCCGAGCGTTGCTCGACAGCGGGCCGGTGCCGGTATTGCTGCTGCCCGTCGGCGCGGTGGAACCGCACGGCCCGCACGCGCCGCTCGGCACCGACTCGATCATCTCGACGGCGATCTGCGAGCGCGCCGCGATGGCGCTCGCAGACGACCGCACGGTGCGGGCGCTGGTGCTGCCCGAGATCGGATTCGGCGTGACCCGCTACTCGGCGGCCTTCACCGGCGCGGTGACGATCAGCGAAGACACCCTGCACGCGATGGTCGTCGAGGTTTGCGCGTCCCTCCGCGCCCAGGGCTTCCGCCACCACGTGATCGTCAACAGCCACTTCGAGCCGGCCCAGGTGGCCACCCTCCGCCGCGCCGCCGACGATGCGAAGGCGGGCTTCCTTGACCTCACCCGGCGTGCCGTCGCCGAGCAGTTGACCCCCGAGTTCAAGAGCGGGGCCGCTCACGCCGGGCGCTACGAGACGTCGCTCGTCCTCGCCACGCGCCCAGAGCTCGTCGAGGCCGAGACCATGCGCCGGCTGCCCGCCTACGAGCTGGACATGCCCGCCGCCATGGCGGCAGGTCAGACCGACTTCCTCGCCATGGGCATGGATCGCGCCTACTGTGGCGCGCCCGCCGAAGCCACCCCGGCCGAGGGCGAGGAGACGCTCGCCACCCTCAGCCGGGTCCTGGTCGATCTGATCCGCTCACACGTCGAGGCGGCGCAGCGGGCGTGAGCGCCGTTGGGACGGCGCCCGGCGTCAACCTGGCCACGGCCTTCCTGGACCGCAACGTGACCGAGGGGCGGGGAGCGCGGACGGCGCTCACCGGACCGGCCGGCACCTGTACCTACTCCGAGCTGTCCGCCCTCAGCAACCGCGTGGGCAACGCACTCCTCGAGCTCGGCGTCCAGGCTCACGAGCGGGTGCTCCTCGCGCTGGCCGACTCCGTGGAATTCGTCGCCACGTGGTACGCGGTGCAGAAGATCGGCGCCGTAACCGCCGAGGTGTACACGTTCCTGCAGCCCAAGGACTACCAGTACTACCTCGACTACACCGCGGCCACGGTGGTCGTCGTCGACATGGTCACGCTCGACCGGATGCGCGAAGCGTCGGCGGCGAGCCGCGCGCGCCCGCGGCTGCTGGTCGTCGGCGCCGCCACCAGCGACCTGCTCGAGGGCGAGGTGTCCTTCGACGCGCTGGTCTCTCGCCAGCCCGACGATCTCGACGCCGCCCCGATCGCGCAGGACGACATCGTGATCTGGAAGTTCACCACCGGGAGCACCGGCACACCGAAGGCGTGCGTCCACACCGCGCGGAGCCCGATCTTCAGCCACCAGGCATATGCCCGCGACGTGCTCGACATCCGCGCCGACGACGTCGTCCTGCCGGTGCCGAAGCTCTTCTTCGGCTATGCCCGCGACCTCGCGGCGCTGTTCCCGTTCGGCGTCGGCGCGGCCGGCGTGATCTTCGCCGACAGGACGACGCCCGAGCTCGTGTTCGAGCTGATCGCGCGGCACCGACCGACGATCCTGGTCAACGTGCCGACCATGATGCAGGCGATGCTCGATCACCCCAGCGCCGCGTCCCAGGACCTGAGCTGCCTGCGCCTGTGCACGTCGGCCGGCGAGGCCCTGCCCGAACCCCTCCATCGCCGCTGGGACGAGGCATTCGGCGTCGAGGTCCTCGACGGCATCGGATCGTCCGAGGCGTATCACATCTACATCTCGAACCGGCCCGGCCGCGTTCGCCCGGGGACCATCGGCGAGGTCGTCCCCGGCTACCAGGCCGAGGTCGTCGACGAGGGTGGGCATCAGCTCGCCGACGGTCAGATCGGCCGGCTCTGGGTCAGAGGGGAGAGCGCCGCCGTGATGTACTGGCAGGATGCCGCCGCGACCGCCGAGACCTACGCCGATGGGCTCGTCATGAGCGGGGACCTCGTGGAGCGCGGCGACGGCGGGTACTTCACGTATCGAGGCAGAGCCGACGACCTGCTCAAGGTGGGCGGGATCTGGGTGGCGCCTGCCGAGATCGAGCGCTGCCTCGGCGGCCACCCCGACGTGGTCGAATGCGCGGTGGTGGCGGCCGAACGCGACAGGCTGACGTTCGGCCAGGCCTGGGTGGTGCTCAGGCCTGCTTCGACGACGAGCGCCGACGCGTTGCGACAGTTCGTCCGCGAGCACCTCGCGCCTCACAAGGTTCCGCGCGAGGTGCGCATCGTGGCCGGGCTGCCGCGGACCGGCTCGGGCAAGATCGATCGGGCCTCGCTCCGCCGGCTCGCTTCGACCGGCGACACGGGAGGCACAGAGGCTTGACACGATTCCGGGCATCGGCCGGGTTCACCGAACGCTGGCAGCACTTCGATTTCAGCGTCGACGAGGGCATCGCCACGATCACGCTCGCACGCCCCGAGAAGCTCGGCGCGCTCACGTTCGACGCGTATGCGGATCTTCGCGACCTGCTCGCCGAGCTGCCTCACCGCGGGGACGCCCGCGTTGTCGTGATCACCGGCAGCGGCCGGGGATTCTGCTCGGGCGGCGACGTCGTCGAGATCATCGGTGCCCTCCAGTCGATGCAGTCCGGCGATCTCCTCGAGTTCACGCGCATGACCGGCTCCGTCGTCCGGGCGCTTCGCGAGTGCCCGCTTCCGGTGGTCGCCGCCGTCAACGGCATCGCCGCCGGTGCCGGAGCGGTGATCGCGCTCGCGTCGGACATCCGCCTCCTGGCTCGCTCCGCGCGCTTCGCGTTCCTGTTCACCAGGGTCGGGCTGGCAGGCGCGGACATGGGGTCCGCGTACCTGCTTCCTCGGGTCATCGGCTTTGGGCGGGCCAGCGAGCTGCTGCTGCTCGGTGACACGGTCGACGCCGACCATGCCCTCGAGATCGGCCTCGCCACCGCGGTGGTGGACGACGATGAACTCGCAGAAACAGCTCTGACCATGGCTCGCCGTCTCGCCGATGGACCGGCTCTCGCATACTCGGCGACCAAGGTGCTGCTCACTCGCGAGCTCGACATGGGATTGCCGGGAGCGCTCGAGCTCGACGCCATGACCCAGGCACTGCTCATGGGCAGCCACGACCACGCGGAGTATCACCGCGCCTGGACCGAGGGGCGCGCACCCAGATGGGAGGGTCGATGAGCACCGAGCACGAGATCGTCACCGCTGCCGACCTCCCCGCGCCGGTCGGCTACGCGCATGCGGTGGTCGCGGCGCCGGGACGGACCGTGTACCTCGGTGGTCAGACCGCCCAGGCGCTGGACGGGACCATCTTTGGGGTGTCGATCGTCGAGCAATTCGACCTCGCCGCCCGGAACCTTGTCGCCGCCCTGCAGGCGGCCGGGGGGCAGCCTGACGATCTCGTCTCGCTCCAGATCTTCGTGACCGACCTCCCCGCCTATCGAGCATCCATGGCGGAGCTCGGCAGCGTCTGGCGAACCCATTTCGGCCGCCGCTACCCCGCCATGGCGGTGCTCGGTATCGCCGAGCTCTTCGACCCGAACGCCCTCGTCGAGCTGGTCGGCATCGCCGTCGTCCGGTGAGCGCGACCTACGCGCATCTGACCGCGGCGCATCGCGAGCTGCTTGCCCGCAGCGAGGCGCTGGCGCGGGACGTCCTGGCGCCGATCGCGAGCGCTGGCGAGGCGGGCCGGGTCAACCGCGAGCTGGTCGCGGCGCTTTCCGCGCATGGGCTCGTTCCCGAGGTGCTGGAGCGCGGTCGCGAGGTCCCGGCGCTCAACCTCTGCCTGGTCCGCGAGGGCCTGGCGCGCTACTCGACCGCGGCCGAGACGGCATTCGCGCTCCAGGGATTGGGCGCCCATCCAATCCTGGCGGCGGGCCGGCCGGAGGTGGTCGACACCTGGATCCCGCGGGTCGCCTCGGGTGAGGCGGTCGCAGCGTTCGCGCTCACCGAGCCGGATGCGGGTTCGGACGTGGCCGCGCTCGGGCTCACCGCCGAGCCCGACGGCGCCGGGTTCCGCCTGACGGGCGAGAAGGTCTTCATATCCAACGCTCCGGACGCCGACATCTACACCGTCTTCGCGCGGACCACCCCTGGTGCCGGCGCCCGGGGGATCACCGCGTTAGCCGTGCCGCGCGAGAGCGCCGGACTGTCCGGTGAGCCGATCCCGTTCGTGGCCGATCACCCGATCGGCCGCCTGCGATTCGACGGCGTCGCGGTGCCGGCAGAGAATGTGATCGGCGAGGTCGACCACGGGTTCGGCGTTGCGATGCGCACGCTCGACCTCTTCCGTCCCAGCGTCGGGGCGTGCGCCGTGGGCATGGCTCAGGCCGCGCTCGACGCCGCGGTTGTCCATGCCGCCGAACGCCAGGCCTTCGGCCACCCCCTGTCAGCGCTCCAGGGCCTGACCCATCAGCTGGCCGACGTCGCCACCCGGGTCCAGGCCTCCCGCCTGCTCGTCCACTCCGCAGCGGCCGCGCACGACGCCGGGATCACCCCGAACACCGAGGCCGCGGCGATGGCGAAGCTCTTCGCCACGGAGACGGCGATGCTGGCGATCGACGTGGCCATCCAGGTGCACGGCGCCCGGGCGCTCGAGCGCGGACACCTCCTGGAGCACCTCTACCGCGACGTCCGTGGCACCCGCATCTACGAGGGTGCGTCCGAGGTGCAGCGCGAGATCATCGCCCGCCAGCTGTTCCGCCGGGCCGGTCGCGGATCATGAGGATCGATTCCACCCGCTGACCGCCGCGGGTGTCGACGTCGAGGAAGGGCTCACCGGACACCCGCATCCCTGCATGCCGGTACGAGGCGTGAGATCGGGCGTTGGTGGCCTCGGTGATCAGCGCGACCACCGTCGCCGACTCCTCGGTGAAGAGACGATCGGAGAGCAGCCTGACCGCCCGCGACCCGATCCCCCGGCCCGCAAGCCCGTCGCCGATGAAGATGTCGAGCCCCCAGGCTCCCTCCGGCAGGCGCAGGCCGATCTTGGAGAGGTAGGTCTTTTCGGCCTCCCAGGGATAGAACTGGATGAAGCCGACCGGTTCGCCGGCGAGCTCGATGATGCACGCAACGGTCGGATCGTCCCCGGCGCCGCGCAGCCCGAGCTCCTCGATCACCGTCTGCATCGTCACGGGCGGTTCGTCGGGGTCCCACCACTCCCTGACGTGCGGGCTGTTCCGCCAGGTGACCAGGCGAGCGTAGTCGCCATCCTCATCTCGCACCCGCCGGATGGTCAGGTCCTCGTCGGTCGCGATGACGTCGTTCATCCGACCAAGTATCGAGTCACTCGCGAAGCCGGTGCCGGCCGGGATCACCGCATACGATGCCGGCCATGCGCGTACTCGTCGTCGAGGACGAACCGGAGGTTGCCGGAAGCCTCGCTCGCGGGCTCGCCGAGGCCGGCATCTCGGTTGACGTCGCCCTGAGCGGTGAGGAGGCGATCGAGACCCTCCGTGCCGGTCTCGCGTATGACGTCGCCGTCCTCGACGTCATGCTCGGTGGCGACGTCGACGGCATCGCTCTCTGCCGCCACCTCCGGCTCCAGGGGGCCCCGACGGCGGTTCTCATGCTCACCGCCCGCGACGACGTCAAGGACCGCCTCGCCGGTTTCGACGCCGGCGCCGACGACTACCTGGCCAAGCCGTTTCACTTCGAGGAGGTCCTCGCTCGGGTCCGAGCGCTGAGCCGGCGCCGTATCGCGCCCCAGCTTGAGGTCCTCCAGGCGGGCAACCTTGCCATGGACAGCGCCGCCCGCCAGGTGACGGTCGGGGGCGACGTCGTTCCCACCACGCGCCGGGAGTACGAGATCCTCGAGCTGTTCCTGCGACACCCCGCGCAGGTGCTGAGCAAGGAGCAGATCCACGACGCAGTGTGGGGTGATGCCCAGACGGTCGAATCCGGGCTGGTGGAGGTGTACGCCGGGAAGGTGCGTCGCAAGCTGCAGGAGGCGAGCGCGTCGGTCCTGATCGAGACCTGCCGTGGGGTCGGCTA
Organism: Candidatus Dormiibacterota bacterium; assembly: GCA_049287785.1. GTDB lineage: Bacteria > Chloroflexota > Dormibacteria > Aeolococcales > Aeolococcaceae > Palsa-851. The sequence goes on from JBAQGL010000174.1 coordinate 6,640, forward strand.
TCGCCTGATCAGCGGCGACGCCGCCGCCCTGTCATGAACGCCGCGATCAAGCGCCGCGACGCGTTCAGTCCTCGGCAGCCGACCCCCCTGGTCGGCCGCGTGACCCTGTTCCTCGGCTGCACGGCCATGCTTGCGCTGGTTCTGGTCATCGAGATCGCGGTTCCGAACAACCCGACCCTCGGCGGGATGCTGTTGCTGGCGGTGCTCTTCGCGACCTGGCTGCTGCCGACGCCGTACGCGGCGGTCATCACCGTCGCCGCCGTGCTCATCACCCTGGTTACCGCCCTCACCGGCGTGATCGACCCGCTCACCGCCAAATTCCAGTTCGTCGCCGTGGTGGTGACCGCGTGCCTGAGCGAGCTGACGGTCCGGTCGCTGATCGCTCGCGACCGGGCCCAGATGGCAACCGCAGATCAGCTGCGCAGGTTCACAGCGGATGCTGCACACGAGTTGCGCAACCCGCTATCGGCACTCCAGAGCGATCTCGAGATCACCCTGCTGCAGCCCCGGACACCCGACGAGCTGACCGCAACGGTGAAGCTCGCGCTCAAGAACACGCAACGCCTCGTGAAGATCTCCGAGTCCCTTCTGACACTGTCCCGCGGTGACGCCGGGGGGCTCATCACCGCGACCTCGCGCACCGACATCACCGACGTGCTCGAGGAGGCGTTCGCCCGATGGGAAGGCCACGCGACGACGCTCGGCGTCGCGCTGACCGAGCAGCTCGAGTGTGAGGGGGTCGTCGAGGGTGATGCCCTGCTCCTCGGCCGTCTTTTTGACAACCTTCTCGAAAACGCGCTCGCCTACACGCCACGAGGTGGGCGCGTCGCCGTTGCGCTCACGCCCCTTCCACCGGCCTCATGTGGCATCTCGATCACCGACAGCGGGCCCGGAATCCCGGAGTCGCTCCGTCCGGTGATCTTCGAGCGTTTCTCGCGCGGTGACTCATCTCGGTCCAGGAAGACCGGTGGCGCCGGACTCGGGCTCGCGATCTGTGCCGCCATCGTCTCCGCCCACAAGGGGGCCATCACACTCGATGACGAATACGTTGGCGGAACGCGAATCGTTGTGCGACTACCTGTTACCAGGCTTTCCGGAAGGGTTTGAGATCACGGCCCATTCTGAACGTGTCGCCTCGCTACACGGGGAAACGTCTTTATCGGAGATATCAAAATGGGCAACAGGGTTTTGGAGGTCGGGGAACGCATCCGTGAGCTTGTGGAAAGGCTCAGGAATAACCAGGAAGGTCAGGGCATGGTCGAATATGCGCTGATTCTCGTCCTCATCTCGATCGTCGTTATCGTCATCCTCACCACGCTGGGCAAGACCGTGAACAACGTCTTCTCCAACGTGAGCCACGGCCTGGCCAACTAGTCTCCCCCGCGGGCTGCCGGTACCTCGCTCGAGGACGGCAGCCCGTCCTCATGTCAGGCGGCCTTCGCAACTCCGGCGACCGGTTGCGGTCTGGCCCGGGGCAGCAGCATCGAGAGTATCCCGGTGAGCGCCCAGAAGCCGACGTTGAAGAACAGGATTCGTTCGACCGATGTCACGAAGTCGCGAGCAAGCCCGGCCTGCGCTGCGGCCGCGAACGCATTGCTCACCTGGGGCGATCCCGACGTCCGTGAACATCCGGGGATGGGAGCGGATGGGTCGCTTGCGGAAGCCTGCTCCTTGAAGCACGTTGAGAACTTCGCGACGAGCGCCGATGCCTCCTGGGGCGGCACGTTGGCGGCCGCGAGCTGCGACTGGAGCTGCGGGGTGACCGTCGCGATCGCATCGGGTGCGCGGCTCGTGAGGAGACCGAAGAACACCACGCCCACAACCGCGACGCCGATGGCGCCGCCGAGCTGCTGAAACGTGGTCAGCACTCCGGACGCGGAGCCGGCGTCCCTGCCCGGCACGCCCGCCAGGATGATGTTGAGCAGTGGCGCGATCACCGTCCCCAGGCCGAGCCCGCTCACGATGAATGACGGGATCAGGTCCCACCCGGTGACCTTGGTGCCCTGGAGGTGCAGGGTCCCGATGACACCGAGAATGCCGATCACGAGCAGTGCCGATCCGATCGCGATCGTGTATTTGCCAAGTCGTGGAGCAACGCGGGTCGACATGAAGGATGCGACCGCGGAGGCGAGGCTCCAGGGGATCGTCGTCAAGCCCGCGTTGAGCGCGCTGAATCCCAGGCCGACCTGGAGCATGAGGCTGAAGGTGAAGAAGAAGGCGGGGATCCCGGCGATGAAGATGGCGGAGATCGCCACCCCGACGCTGAAGGAACGGATCCGGAACAGTGAGAGCTGCACCAGCGGAAACCGCGTTGACGGCAGCGACCGCTCGTACAGGATGAAGAGCGCGAGCATCACCGGGCTGATCGCCATGCAGATGAACGTCCACGCGGGCCATCCGGCGACCTGCCCCTCGACGAGTGGATAGACGAGCAGCAGGATTCCCGCAGTGGAAAGGATCACACCGCCAAAGTCGAGACGCGTGGCGTTGGGAGCGCGAGATTCGGTGATCAGCCGGGTCGCAGCGATGAGCGCGGCGATGCCGATCGGCAGGTTGACCAGGAAGATCCACCGCCAGGATTGGCCGGTGATGTCGTCGCGGATGATCAGCCCGCCGGCGAGCGGTCCCGTGATGGTCGCGATGCCGATCACCGCTCCGACCAGGCCGAAGACGCGAGCGCGCTCCTGGGGCGGAAACGTGACCTGGATGACCGACAGGACCTGCGGATACATCATCGCCGCCATCGCACCCTGGAGGACCCGTGAGAGGTCGAGCATGATCGCGCTCTGAGCGAGGCCGCAGAGCGCCGACGCGATCACGAACCCCGACATCCCGATGATGAACAGCCGCTTTCTGCCAAAGATGTCACCAAGTCGACCGCCCGTGATGAGCAGCACCGCATAGGCGAGGCCGTAGCCTGCGATAACGAACTGGATGTCGGCGTTGTTGGCAGCGAGGTTGGAGCGGATCGCGGGGATCGCGACGTTGACGATCGAGACGTCGAGCAGCACCATGAACAGCGCGGTCATCACGCTCGCCAGGGCGAGCCAGCGACGCGGATCGAGCTCGCTTGCGGGGGGAGCGGGTGTGGGGGGCTGCGCTCCCGCGCCGGGTGCGGAAACAGCCTCGGTGGTCTCAGTCATCAGGCGTTCCTCCCACGATCGCGCATCAGGTCCATATCACTCGCCCGCGGTTGCGGAGGTCCATCTTGCCAGAGTCCCGTCCGGCGCGGGCACGCGCGAGGCGCCCGTTCATCGGCCTGCGAGCGGCCCGTTCAACGCGGTATGGACGACTCCCACCGCGAGCACCGCGAACATGGTCGCGACGTGGTTGCGCCGGATGCGTCGCCGGGCGTCCCGCTTCGCACCCGAAAGACCGCTGCCCGCGAACGCGGTCAGGACGAGCAGGCCGACCGCCGCCGCCCCTGCCCAGATGCCGATCTCCTCGCCCGCGGGAAGGTTGGTGCGGGTGACCGACGACAGGCAATGTGCGACCCCCGCCACCGTGGCGACGGCGCCGAGCCAGTTGTGAGCGCGGAACCATCCCATCGCGAAGCTCCGTCCAGCGGAGAGCCGCCAGCGGTTCACCAGCGACGATCCGATGGCCACACCGAACAGTGCCGCCGCGATCCAACCGGTGAGCGTGTCGAGCTGGCTCATCGCGGGTTGCGCGCGCCGCGGCCTCGCCCCGGGGCTCTATCCTCGTGCGTCATGGAGATGCAGTATCGGCACCTCGGCCGCTCAGGGCTTCAGGTCAGCGTTCTTTCATTTGGATCCTGGGTCAGTTTCGGCCCGCAGCTCGCCGGCAGCAGCGCTCGCGACTGCCTCGCCGCCGCGTACGACGCCGGCGTCAACTTCTTCGACAACGCCGAGGTGTATGCCGGGGGACGATCGGAAACCATCATGGGCGAGGCGATCGCGGAGCTCGGGTGGCCGCGGCAGAGCTACGTCATCTCGAGCAAGTTCTTCTGGGGGATCGAGGAGTCGGTCAACATGCGCAACACGCTCAATCGCAAGTACCTGCTCCACGCGGTGGACGGGTCGCTGCGCCGTCTCGGCCTCGACTTCCTCGACCTCATCTTCTGCCACCGACCCGATCCCGAGACGCCGATCGAGGAGACGGTGCACGCGATGCACGACATCATCAGCTCCGGTCGCGCCCTGTACTGGGGCACGTCCGAGTGGAGCGCCGAGGCGATCCTCGAGGCGTGGGAGATCGCCGATCGCAACCACCTGCACAAGCCGGTCATGGAGCAGCCGCAGTACAACCTCTTCGAGCGCGCCAAGGTCGAGCGGGAGTTCGCGCCGCTCTACGACCGGATCGGCCTCGGCCTGACGACCTGGAGCCCGCTCGCCTCCGGGCTCCTCAGCGGCAAGTACAGCGAGGGCGTCCCGTCCGACAGCCGCGCCGCGCTTCCCGGCTACGGATGGCTCAAGGACAACGTGACCGACGCGGAGGCCAACCGGCGTGTTGGCGAGCTTGCAGTGATCGCCCGCGAGCTCGGGGCCAGCCCAGCGCAGCTCTCGATCGCATGGTGCGCATCCAACCCACGTGTCTCGACGGTCATCACCGGTGCGAGTCGTGTGGAGCAGGTCCGGGAGAATCTCGGCGCGCTCGACGTGCTCGACAAGCTCACCCCGGCACTCCTCGCGCGCATTGACGCGATCTTCTGACACACGGGGGATTCCCCCGTGAGCCCCCTGTCTCTGCCCTAAGCGCTCTCGAGCACGCGCAGCCGCGCACGCTGATCGGCGGGCTCGGGCTGGATCCAGCGCCCGCCGTTGATACGGATGGCGTGTGACGCAAGCAGCATCTTCTGGATCTCATCCGCATGCACCGGTCGCGAGAAGTAGAAGCCCTGAGCGAAGCGGCACCCGAGGCTCTGGAGCCGCTCGGCCTGGTCGGCGTTCTCGACGCCCTCGGCGACGAGTCCGAGCCCGAGCGTCTTACCCATCCGGATGATGGCCTGGGCGAATGCCGTCCGGCGCGGGTCCTCGGCGACGTGATCGACGAACAGCTTGTCGATCTTGAGGATGTCCAGGGGCAGGTCCTGGAGCGAGGCGAGCGACGAGTAGCCGGTGCCGAAGTCGTCCATCGAGATGCGAACCCCAAGCGTCTTGAGCTCGTGCAGACGCGCGCGGGCGCTCACCGGGTCGTCGACCATGAAGCTCTCGGTGATCTCGAGGGTGAGATGCGACGGCAGGAGCCCGGTCTTGACGAGGATGCGGCTCACATCCTTGACGAAGTCCGGGTGTCGCAGCTGGCGGGGCGAGACGTTGACGCTCATCGTCACCGTTGGCTCGTCGTCGAGGCCGACATGCCACGCCTGCCACTGCCTGCAGGCCACCTCGAGGACGTGGAGGCCGAGCTCGCGGATGATGCCCGTCTCCTCGGCGATGCCGATGAATTCGGCCGGCCCGACCATGCCCCAGCGGGGATGCTTCCAGCGCACCAGTGCTTCGACACCCACCGGCGTGCTGGACGCCATGTCCACGATCGGCTGATAGAGGACCACCAGCTCGCGGTCGTCGACGGCGCGCTCGAGGTCCGTGCGCACCTCGAGCCGTCGGGACACGACGTCCTGCATCCCGGGTTCGAAGATCTCCGACGTGTCCTTGCCTTTGAGCTTTGCGCGGTACATGGCCACGTCGGCGCGTCCCACGAGCTCCTCCGCAGAGATGTCCCGCGACGCCGTGACCGCGACGCCGATCGACGCGCTGATCGTGACCTCGCGCCCGCCCACCTTGAAACGAGACTTGAACACCGACTCGACGCGATCGACGACACGGAGCGTGTCCTCGCGATCGGCGGTTTCCTCGACGAGGATCGCAAACTCGTCGCCGCCGAAACGTGCGGGCGTGTCCGAGGCGCGCAACACGGTCTTCAGGCTGTCGGCAACGCGAGCGAGCAACTCGTCGCCGGCCATGTGTCCGAGGCTGTCGTTGATCTCCTTGAAGTTGTCGAGGTCAAGGAACAGCACCGCCAGTGACTCACCGTTCCGCTCGCGGCGTGTGAGCGCGTGCTCGAGACGGTCCATGAACAACGCGCGATTGGAGAGGCCGGTGAGCGTGTCGTAGAACGCCTGGCGGTGGAGGCGATCGCCAAGGCTGGTGTTCTGCACGGCAACGGTGATCTGCGCGGCATAGGCGTCGAAGTCGCGGAGGTCGTCGCTGTTGAAGCTGCCCAGGTCGCTCAGCCGGTTGGCGACGATCAGGGTCCCGAGCAGCGTGCCCTCGCCCTGAAGGAGCGTCGCCATGGCGTCTCGAAACCCTTGCTCGCTCAGCCATCTGCGCAGATCGGGATTCGACGTCGACGGCGTGATGATCACGCCTCGCTGGACGACCTCGAAGCCGGCATCGACGTACGACGAGGTGGTCTCGTCGAGCAGCGGAAGGAGTCGTTCCAGTTGCTCGGCGCTCAGCACCACGTCAACGGCGTCGCGCACACCGCGCCTGGTGCTGATGGTGCGCGACGATCCGGTGCCGGTCGCCACCGGCAGCAGTGACACCATCGCCGTGTCGACTCGGAAGACATTGCAGTAGTGGTCGAGCAGCTCCGGTATCGCGGCGCCGCCGGAGCTCGCGCGCTGGAGCATGCCGCTTGACGTATACAGGTTCTTGAGCCGCTGGTTCTTCCGATATTCGCGCGTGTAGAGCACGTACGCGGCGACGATTGCGGAGAGCGGTGTCAGCAGGAGGAGCAGCATCGCCGGGTTGCTCCTGCTGAGCGCGACGATCACCAGTCCGAGGCTGCAGTTCGCGAACCCGCCGATCAGCACTATGACGATCGGCTGCAGCCATTGCCGGTGTGGCTGCCGGCCCTCTGAGAGGGAGATGGCGATGGCCGTGAGCGCGAAACCCACCAGCGATGCGATCGACATGAACAGCAGCACCCACAGCCAGACCACCCAGCTGGTCGCGGTGGTGCCGGAGATGTGGTTGACGAGGAGCGACACCGTCTCGGTCTCGATAGCGAAGGTGGCGAGGTTGAAGACGAGCCGCTTCGGTTCCTGGCGGCGAAGCAGGCCGAGCCCGATGGCTGCGCCGGCAACTCGAGCGAGAACCAGCTCCCCTGGGTTTCCGGCGAGCGCAAAGACACCGATCACCAGCGGGATCTCGCTCAGCGAGTACGACTGCGCCTCCTGGCGGAAGTGGATGGCCACGCGCCACGCCTCGCCGACCGCGAATCCGGCCACCAGCAAGGCGATCGAGAGGATTGCCACCCCACCTGGGCGCCGCAGCGGTGCCATGAAGACCACATAGACCGCTGCAGCCGCGAGCGCCAGGCCGATGTTGAGGATCCAGATGGGCGCGACGCTGCCGGAGCTCGCCCTGGGCCGGTTCTCCGGGTCGGCCCTGGCATCACCTGCTTGCTGCTCGGTGGTCACCAGACGTCGTGACACATCACGATCTCCCGCGCGAGCCTGGCGCCGGCTCGAGGCGGGCCCCCCTCAGGGGCTTCCTGAGTTATAGCGTCGACGCTTCAAACGCGTCATCACGCCCCGGAATCGCTGATGTTACGGGCGATGGGACATCGCCTCCGGCTTCAGAGACCGCGCTCTGCGCGGCGGAGCGGGAGGGGGGACCCGCGCCCCTGCTCAGCTTGTCAGCGCCTCCGTT
>JBAQGL010000175.1:0-6361 GCA_049287785.1 Candidatus Dormiibacterota bacterium
TCCAGACGGTGGAGCACGTACGCCTGGTCGCGGCGTGCGTCGCGGGCCCGGTGCAGCGTCACCAGCGCCCCTCGCCGTCCGGTCCGCGCGTAGTGACCGGTGGCGATATGGGTCGCGCCGGCTGCACGAGCCCGCTCGAGCAGCACACCGAACTTGATTCGCTGGTTGCACCGGACGCAGGGATTCGGCGTCGTCCCCGACGCATACCCGTCCTCGAAGTCGGTGACGATCTCGGCCTCGAAGTCGCGCTCGAGATTCCAGACGTAATGCGGCAGCGCCAGCGCGGTGGCGACTCGCCGGGCGTCATCGACCGCGTCGATGGAGCAACAGCCGCGGTCCCGGACCATCTCCCGGCTCCCCGACCACATCGCCAGCGTGATGCCGAAAGCGCGCAGGCCCGATGCGGCGACACGTGCTGCAGCGACACTGGAATCCACCCCACCCGACATCGCCACGGCGATCACCGCAGATCGCGGCAGCAGATCCAGCGGACGATCAGCGGGGACCGCCACCTCCGGCAACGGCGGGCACGATCGATACCTCGTCGCGCTCGGCGATGGGGGTTTCGAGGCCCTGGGCGAAGCGGATATCGGAGTCATTGACATAGATGTTGATGAACTGCCGCAGGCTCCCGGAGTCGTCGTACAGACGATCGTGGAAGCCAGGATAGGTGGCATCGAGGTTGGTGAGCACGGCCCCGACGGTGTCGCCTTCAACGCTCACCTCTGGGCTGCCGCCGGTGAGGCGGCGAAGGGGTCCGGGGACGCGAACGGTAGTGGCCATTGAGGGCCGAGTATACGGAGGGTCAGCGCCCAGGGCGCCTCGGAGGCTGATCGGCCGCTGCGGCGGCACGCGCGCCGCTTGCGCGCAGCCGCCCCATCGCTCGCAACTCCTCGACGCGGCGACGGTTGGCGTCGGTCCAGTTGCTCTTCGGCCGGCGTGGGGTGAAGCGGAGCATGTAGCTGGCTTCGTCGACCCGCCGGATGATGCTGTCGATCCAGCCGCTGCAGAGCGCCTCGTCCACGGCGTCGGCGTATGCGATGCCGGGGCGCTCGAACCCCTTCTTCCAGAATCCCACCCAGAGCTCCGTGGCCGCCGGGTTCGCCTCGAACCACGCCGAAAGCTCCTCAGGCGTGAGGAAGTATTCCGGACGCGGCGGGAAAGCCGGGCTCATGGCTCCGGCTCGAGTTCCACCACCAGCGGGCTCTTCTTCACCCGCGTCTCGGCGCCGGCGACGAGGTCGTCGTAGACGAGCTGCGACCAGGACTCCATGCTCAGGTAGTGGCGGCGCATCGCCTCCAGCGAAAGGGACTCACCTTCGAGCTTCTCGATCTCGCGGACCTCGACCACACCGCCCTCGGGCTCCACCAGAAAGACGAGGCCGAGGTGGACCCGCGACACCGGGCTCGAGTCATCGTTGAGCAGCGCGACGAGGCTGGCACGCGCACGTGTCGGACAGCGGATCTCCTCGGCCCACTCGCGGCGAAGACCGCCAACCACCGGATCCTCGCCCTCGCCGTCACCGGGATTGACGTGTCCGCCTATCCCGAGCGAGTACAGGTGATGGAGGCGTTTCTCGCTCGACCGCCGCAGGCGCCGTGTGAGCAGGTACGTCTCGTCGTCGGGATGGTGGACGACGCAGTACGGAATGATCTGCTGCAGCTCCGGGTCGTCCTCGATCTCCGCTCGGGGCCGGTACTCGGAGGTCGCATGGATGGTCCGCAGCACACGCTCGAGGCCGTGCGCGACCAGACCGTGCCAGGCGCCATCCGGAAAGATGGTCGATCGCGGCACGCAGAGAACGTCCTCCGCCCCGTGCGCACGGGTTCGCCGTGGCACGACGGCACGCGGACCAGCCACGCTTCTCGGCACCGGGCGCATTCTTTCACCCGCGATGCCTGAGTTGCCCGAGGTCGAAGCACTGTGCCGGTCGTTCGACACGCGCCTGCGAGGACGGGTGGTGTCCAAGATGACCGTTCGTTCAGTGGCCGTGCTCAAGACGTTCGACCCGCCGGTGAGTGCGCTCGAGGGCCTCGCCTTTGACGGCTGCGAGCGCCGTGGGAAATTCCTCGATTTCTCGATTCCGCCGCTCCACCTGGTGGTGCACCTCGCCCGCGGCGGCTGGATCAGGCTCCGCGACACGCCCACCAACGCCCGGCCATCGCTGCGCGGCCCTCTGGCGGTGATCGTGACCCTCGTCGACGGTGGGAGTCTCGAGATCACCGAGCACGGCACCGACAAGCGTCTAGCGGTGTCGGTGGTGCGGGACCCGGAGGAGGTCCACGGGATCGCGCGTCTTGGGATCGACGCTTTGGACCCCGGGCTGTTGCCGGCAACCCTCGGCGCGATCCTGCGCGAACAGCGCGGAACCCTCAAGAGCGTCCTGGCGGATCAGTCGGTTGTTGCGGGGATCGGCAATGCCTACTCGGACGAGATCCTGCATGCCGCGCAGCTCTCTCCCTTTCGACATGCCGACGCACTGAGCGGCGAGGAGCTCGAACGGCTCGACGCGGCGATTCGAGACGTCTTGACCGCAGCGGTCGCGCTCGCCGTCGACTCCGATCCGGCGTCGCTCAAGGACGGGAAACGGCAGTCGATGCGGGTGCACGGCCGCACCGGCCTCTCCTGCCCGGTCTGCGGCGACACGGTGCGCGAGGTGTCGCTGGCGTCGCGATCGTTTCAGTACTGCCCGGGTTGCCAGACCGGGGGCCGCGTCTTCGCCGATCGGCGGCTGAGCCGCCTGCTCCGATGAGCGTCATCGACACCCAGGCGGGTGGTGCCGAGGTCACGCCGCTCGCGCTGGAGCGAGCGCTCTGGGCCCTCCGCGCCTACGACACGACGGCACTCGCCACCACGAGCCAGGCGGGGCCACATGTCGCCGGTGTGTTCTTCGCGCCGGAGCGCACCGACCGGGGCATCCGATTGCTCATCGCGACTCGGAGCGCGTCACGCCTGTATCGGGAGCTCGAGGCGGACCCTCGGGTCGCTTTCATGTGCTCGCCGGGCAACGCGTCGCGATGGATCCAGGGTGGCGGCATCGCCGCCGTCGTCGAGGACCAGGGGATGCGCATCGAGGTGGCGAGGCGCCTCATAGAGCATGCCGCCGGCGCACAGGCGTACCTCGAGGGCCCGGACGTGCTCCCGGTCACCATCGCGGTGCGCTGGCTGAAGGTCGTCGAGGCCCGCGACGGTCCGCATCTCCTGCTTCGCTTCGAGCCCTGAGGTTCAGGAACCCAGCAGGTTTCGCAGGTCGGCGAAGAAGCCGGGATAGGACACCGCGGCGGATTCCGCCCCGTCCACCACCGAGTCGCCGGCGCCGGATGGCACCAATGCTGCTGCGATCGCCCAGGCCATGGCGAAACGGTGATCGCCCGCCGCGTCGAGATGTGCGGGATTCAGTCGCGCGCGGCCGTGGATGGTGAGCGACGCCTCGGTGCTCTCGCACCGCACGCCAAGCAGACGGAGCCCGGTTTCGAGGATCGCGATGCGATCGGACTCCTTGTTGCGCAGCTCGCCGGCATCACGGATCTCCGTGTCGCCGTCCGCCTGGGTCGCGAGCACCGCGATGATCGGCAATTCATCGATGCACCGCACCGTGAGCGACCCGGTGATCGTGACCCCGCGGAGGTCGGCTCCCCGCACCTCGACGTCGCCGGCGGGCTCAACACCGCCTGCGGGAGCGCCCTCCTCCACCACGACTTCCGCACCCATCGCCTGCAGCACCTCGAGGATGCCGGTGCGTCCCGCGTTCAGCCCGACGCCCGGACATCGCACTCGCCACCCCGGGCGTGCTGCGGCAAGGGCGAGAAAGAACGCGGCCGAACCAAGGTCCCCTGGGACGCGCAGCCCGAACGGGTCGAGCGGCCCAGGGTGCACCGTCACTTCGGCGCCATTGGACACGACGTCGACGCCGCACATCCGCAGCATCCGCTCGGTGTGGTCACGAGTGGGAATCGGTTCGACGACCGTGGTGGGTCCCGCCGCGGAGAGTCCAGCAAGCAGGATCGCCGATTTCACCTGCGCACTCGCTACCGGCGACCGCCAGGTCACACCGTCGAGGACGTCCCTGCCGTGCACACGGAGGGGTGCGGTCCCCCGGGGTGACGCCGCGAGCTCGGCGCCCATGGCGCGCAGCGGGTCGACCACGCGGGCCATGGGGCGCAGGCGCAGTGACTCATCGCCGTCGAGCGTCGCCTCGATGTCGTTGCCGGCAAGGACGCCCGCGAGCAGCCTCATGGTGGTCCCGGAGTTGGCGCAATCGAGCACGGCGTCAGGAGCGCGCAACCGGCCGACTCCGTTGCCATCCAGCGCGTACCGAGCCGGCGGAAAGTCGCGAACCCACACTCCGCAGGCGCGAAGACATGCTGCGGTGGCGAGCACGTCCGCAGCCGGAGATGCGTTGCCGATGTAGGTACGGCCCCGCGCGAGGGCGCCGAGGATGAGGGCACGGTGGCTGATCGACTTGTCACCCGGGACGTTGACCTCACCGTCGACGCGGCCGGCGGGAGCGATGCGTTCCTGGGTCACCCGGATCGCGCGGGCTGGTTGCCGATCATCGTGTTGAGGAAAGCCTCCGCACCGGCGACCGCGTTGGCGGGGTCCTGGCCGACGCGATCGAGCAGCGCCGAGCCGACCACGGCGGCCTCGGAATGCCCCCGCAGCGAGAGCAGGTGCTCGTGAGTTGCGAGTCCGAATCCGAGCGCGCGCGGCAGCGGAGTCAGCCGGCGCACCGATTCGAGCAGCGTGATCGCGTCGTCGGCGATGGTGCGCCGCGCGCCGGTCACCCCGGTGACGCCCACGCAGTAGACGAAGCCCGCCGCCGTCGAACAGATGCGAGCGAGCCGGTCGGGCGTGGTCGTCGGCGCGACCAACGGGATCACCGCGACACCGGCGGCGTGCATCGCCTCGCGCATGCCGGCTGCCTCGTCGAGCGGAAGGTCCGGAAAAATGGCGCCGTCGACGCCGGCCTCCGAGGCGGCACCGGCGAAGGCGTCGATGCCGAAGCTCAGCACCGGGTTCACGTAGGTCATCACCGCCAGCGGGAGGGTCACGCCCGCGCTCCGCGCTTCGCGCACCTGGTCGAGCGCTGTGGCGAGAGTCATCCCGTTGCCGAGGGCGATCTGGCCGGTGCGCTGGATGGTGGGCCCGTCGGCGAGGGGATCGCTGAACGGAATGCCGACCTCGGCGGCGATGCAGCCGGTGCGCTGCGCGCACGTCAACAGCGCACCGAGGCTGTCGTGCCGGGGGTACCCCGCGGTGAAATATGGGATGAGCCCCGGCAATGCTCCGGGCGCTCTCGTTGCGAACGCGGTGGTGAAGCGCGTCTCCGGCGGCGGAACGCTCATGCGCGATCGAACTCGCGCACGGTGTCGACATCCTTGTCCCCGCGGCCGCTGAGGCAGACGAGCACCACCTCGCCTGCCGGGTGCCCGTGAGCCAGTCGGGCGGCGACGTGCAGCGCATGCGAGGACTCGAGCGCGGGGATGATGCCCTCGAGGAGGCAGACTTCGTGGAAGGCGGCGAGCGCGTCGGAGTCCGTCGCGGAGACGTATTCGACGCGGCCGTTGTCGCGGAGCGCGCTGTGCTCAGGGCCGACCCCCGGGTAGTCGAGACCCGCGCTGATCGAATGCGTGGCCAGGACCTGCCCGCCGGCATCCTGCATCAGGTAGCTCAGGGCTCCATGGAGCACCCCCGGGCGTCCCCGTGAGAGTGGGGCGGCATGCTCGCCGGTATCGAGCCCGCGTCCTGCGGCTTCCACCCCCACGAGCCGCACGTCGTCATCGAGGAACGCGGCGAACATGCCGATCGCATTGCTGCCCCCTCCAACGCAGGCAACAACCATCGACGGCAGTCGCCCGGCATGCGCCAGGATCTGCGCTCGCGCCTCGTCGCCGATGACGCGTTGCAGCCGCCGCACCAGCGACGGGTACGGATGCGGGCCGACGGCACTCCCGATGACGTAATGAGTGGCACGGACATTCGCGACCCAGTCACGGATGGCCTCATTGGTGGCGTCCTTGAGCGTCGCCGACCCACTGTCGACCGGCATGACCTCGGCACCCAGCAGGCCCATCTTGTAGACGTTGAGCGACTGACGCCGCATGTCCTCACGCCCCATGTACACAACGCATTCGAGGCCCAGCGCCGCGCATGCCGTGGCGGTCGCAACCCCGTGCTGTCCCGCGCCGGTCTCAGCGATGATCCGGCGCTTCCCCATGCGGTGTGCGAGCAACACCTGGCCGAGCGCGTTGTTCAGCTTGTGTGCCCCGGTATGGAGCAGGTCTTCGCGTTTGAGCCAGATCTGCGCGCCTACGTGTGCCTCGCCGAGGCGGCCCGCGTGGGTGACCGGTGTCGGTCGACC
>JBAQGL010000176.1:0-3670 GCA_049287785.1 Candidatus Dormiibacterota bacterium
ATATCCGGGATCGTCGATGGAGCTGGCTACCGCGATCACCATCGTCGGTTCCGTTTTCTTGGGTATCACCTACGCGCTGTACTCGGCCGTGTATCCGCGGTCCGGCGGTGAGTACGTCTTCCTCTCCCGCACGATCCATCCTGCGTACGGGTTCGTGGTCAGTTTCATGCAGGTCTTCTGGCAGGCGTTCTATTTCGGTGTCACCGGGGCGTTTTGGGCGATCTACGGATGGGCGCCCTTGTTCACGACCCTCGGGCTGGTGACGAAGAGCCAGGCGCTCACCAACATCGGAACGTTCTTCGGGAGCAACTGGGGCATCTTCCTGTCCGGACTGGTGATGGTGCTGGTGATTGGGACTCTTCTCTTCCGCGGCGCAAAGCTCTACTTCACCTTCCAGCGGTGGTGCGTCTGGATCGCGCTCGCCAGCATTGCCCTGCTCATCGTGGTGCTGGCGCTCACGGCTGCCGGGGTGTTCAACTTCAAATCGAACTTCGATGCACTTGCCGGGACCGGGGCCTACGCGAAGGTGATCTCCACCGCCCAAAGCGCCGGTACCAATCTCAATCCGGCCTTCAGCTTCGGATCGACCATGAACTTCCTGATCTGGCCGGCCTTTTCCATCCTCTTCGCGATCAACTCGGTCTCATTCAGCGGTGAGATCAAGAACGTTCGGCGAGGGCAGCTCATCGGCATTACGGGTGCCATGGTGTGGGCTGGAGTGATCCTGATCGCGCTGATGTTCTTCGTCCGCATCGCGGTTGGTGACCAGTTCCTGCTCGCCTCGTCCTCGATCGGCGCGAAGTTCCCACTGCCGATCGCCCCGTGGATCAATCTCCTTGCGTCGATCGCTACCAACAACCCGCTCCTGACGATCTTGATGAATCTGTATGTGCTCCTGTTGATCCCTTATGCAGGCGGCGCCGGCGCGTTGTACTCGTCTCGCGCGCTGATGGCCTGGGGGCTCGACGGTGTGGCGCCCGAGCGTGTGTCGCGAGTCTCCGACCGATTCCATTCGCCCGGCCTCGCGATCGTCGTTGCGGTCGTTATCGCGCTGGTCGCCTTGACGATCTACGCGTTCACAACACTGCTCGTGACACTCTCGGGGTTGATCGGTTTTGCTGTGGCGTTTTGTCTCACCTCGCTGGCTGCGATCGTGTTCCCCATGCTCAAGCGGGACGCGTACGAGGGCTCACCGGCGGCGATGAAGGTTTTTGGGGTGCCGTTGCTGGCGTTTTCAGCAGTGGTGGCGTCGGTGACGCTGATCTGGGTCATCTACCGGGCGTTTGTGGACTCGGCCTTCGGAGCGAATACGGCGTTCTCGATCTGGCTCAACGGGGGAGTCATCGTGGCGGCCATCGTCTGGTATGTCGTTGCGCGTGCCTACCGGCGGACACAGGGCGTGGACGTTGCAGCTCGCTACAAGGAGATTCCGGTCGAGTGAGATGACCGTTGAGAGCGATATCGATGTCGCCTTCGCGAGCGCGAGCTCGCTCGCGCGGCTCCTTGGTGCTCGTCAGCTCTCAGCGACGGAGCTGATCGAGTTCGCTTTCGACCGGATCGAGCGGCTCAATGGGTCGATCAATGCGATCGTGACACTCGATGCTGACCGCGCAACCGCACGTGCCCGAGCCGCGGATGAGGCGACCGCGCGAGGCGAATCCTGGGGTCCGCTCCACGGTGTCCCATACACGCTGAAAGACACACAATCAACTCAAGGAGTCCGCACTACGGCGGGATATCCGCCGCTCAGGGATTACGTCCCAGAGGTTGACGCGACGGTTGCGGCTCGGCTGAAGGCGGCGGGCGGAATCCTGCTCGGCAAGACCAATTCAGCGCTGCTGGCGTACGACCAGCAAACGACGAATCCGATCTTCGGGCGGACGAACAATCCATGGGATCAATCGCGAACGCCGAGCGGTTCGAGCGGTGGAGCAGGGGCGGCGATTTCCGCCGGGTTGACTCCGCTCGACGTCGGAAGCGACTCCGGTGGATCGATCCGGGTGCCGGCGCATTTCTGTGGCATCTATGGGCTCAAGCCGACCATGGGATTGGTTTCGGAATATGGGCACATCCCGGAACTCCCGGGGCGTCCGCGACTGGACTGGGTCCTCTCGACCAGCGGACCGCTCGCCCGATCCCTTGAGGATATCGACCTCGCGCTTCGACTCATCGCCGGACCTGACGGAAAAGACCGCATCGTCGCGCTGCGAACGTTAGACGCGCCTGCAATCGCGGAGCGCGGCCGGCTTCGAATCGCATGGACTCGAACCTTTCCAGGCACGCCGGTGTCGCAGGACATTGCCTGGACGCTGGAGCGTCTCGCCACCGATCTCGCGCAGAGCGGCGTGCGCGTCGAAGAGGTTATCCCGGTCCTGAGCTTCGAGGAGCAATGGCACATGTATCAGACGATCTCGAACACCACCTGGCGGAATCGCGCCCGGCTGTACGGGATCCCCGAAGTCGACGATGGTGAAGATCTGCCAAGCCGAGCGCAAGTGTCCGACGCGTTGGACCGGCGTCAGCGCGTGGTGACTCAGTGGGAAGCGTTCTTTGCCGAGTGGGACGTACTGCTCTGTCCGCCGTGTATGACGACGGCGTATCCGCATTGCGAGCCGGGGAGCCCCATCCTCGTTGATGGCAAACCGGCGCGCTATGACGAAGAGTGCCGGCACGGCTACGAGTTCAACCTCACGGGACACCCGTCTCTGGTCTGTCCGCTTGCCCTATCGTCAAGCGGACTTCCCATCGGCGTGCAGATGGTCAGCGCCCGTTGGGCTGACGTCCGCCTCCTCGACATTGCCTCAGCGATATCGGATTGCTTCTCGTCGCTCGGCGCGCCTCCCGGGTTCAGCTGACGTCCGACGTACTACCCCGTCACCAACTCGACGCGTCGGAGTCCCTTGTCCGGATCGATGTCGATCAGCAGCCCGTCGAGGATTCCCTCGCCATACTCGCTGCCGGGATTGGTAATCGTCACGCCGTCGAGCTTCTTGATGCCTTTCGACTCATGGATATGGCCATGGAGTCCGATCATGGGGTGGTACTTCTGGATCGCGTCGCGCGTCGCCGTGCTCCCCACGGGGATCATCTCCAGTCCGCCACCACCCACTCGCGGACGGAGGTAGTCGTCCAATTTGGGTGCGACATCCAGAAGGCTGCCGAGCGGCGGAACATGAAGGTTGAAGATGGCGCGATCCATGTCGTGGACCTCCGACGCAACGCTGTCGATGCGCTCAGCGAGCTCGACTTCGGAAATGTCCCGCGGGCAGGCCCAGGGCGTCGGGTTTCCCCATCCCATACCGAGCAGTTCGAAGCCGCCCGACAGTTCGATCACCCTGCCATTGGGATCCTCAATGACGTCAGATTTCGCTATGACGTCGTCGATCTCGAGGAAGTCGTCGTTGGCTCCAGAAACGAAACAGCGGATACCTGTTCCCTTGAGCTTTTGATCGGCCTCGGCCATCCACTCCTCGGCTCGCTCCACGACGAGGCGGTGGAAGAGTGCATCGACCTTTGTCTGATTGCCCTGGTACGTACCGTACTCGTCTGGCTCGGTCATGAACCAATACTGGCCGGCATCAGCGATCCGTGTCTGCAGGGCCTCGAGTGCCATCGCCGAGTCGATCTTTCGCTGGATCCCAAGGAACGTCGCCGTGTACTTGTCTGGGCC
>JBAQGL010000177.1:0-3864 GCA_049287785.1 Candidatus Dormiibacterota bacterium
GTACTCGAGCGTCGGGTCGAGGGCGAACAGCTCGCTCAGCACGGTGTCCGTGCCGACGCCGCTCGGCCCGGTCAGGACGATGAGCCTGCCGTGCGCGCTCATGGGACCAGGGGTCGGAGCCTGTCGGTGGCGGCGATCAACTCTTCGGGGACCGGCGACTCGTAGGATCGATCGCCCCCGTCGCCCGGGTGGCGCAGGCGGAGGCGCATCGCGTGCAGGGCGGGGCGACGGAGGTCGGGGTCGGGGCGTCCATACACGCCGTCGCCGATGATCGGATGACCGATCGAAGCGAGGTGCACCCGAATCTGGTGGGTCCGCCCCGTCCGCAGCGAGACCTCGAGGACGGTCGCGCCGCCGAGGCGTTCCACGACTCGAAAGTCGGTGATCGCCTCTCGGCCTCCCTCGACGATCGCCATGCGCCTGCGGTCGCGGGGGTGACGCGCGATTGGCGCGTCGATGGTCCCGGTGTCCTCGCGAAACCCACCGTGCACGAGCGCCCAGTAGGTGCGCCCGAGCGAACGATCGCTGAGCTGCTTGGCCAGGTTGCGATGCGCGGCCTCGGTCCTGGCCACGACCAGCAGTCCGCTGGTGTCGCGGTCGAGGCGGTGCACGATGCCCGCCCGCTCGCTCCCTCCGAGGAGCGACCACGTTGTCCCGCGATCCTTGAGCGCATCGGCGAGGGTGCCGCTCGCATGCCCGGGCGCCGGGTGCACAACCATGCCCGACGGTTTGTCGACGATTGCCAGCCAGTCGTCCTCATAGACGATGCACAACTCCGTCGTCTGCTGGGGCGCAGCACCGGCCGGTGTCACCGGAATGGGGGTCGGTGGCGGCTGCATGACGATGACCTCAGCGGCATCGCGAACTCGCTGCCCGGGCCTCCCCGGGCGCCCGTCGACGGTCACAAGGCCGGCGTCGATGAGCGTTCGTGCGGCGTGCCGCGTGATGTGCCTCGAGTCGGCGAGCCACATGTCGAGACGAGGCGTGACGACCGTCGCCGTGCCCGCGCTCATGACGGCGCCGATGATGCGGACGAGGTCGGCGCGTGCGACGACGGGACGAAGCTCAACACCAGCAGCAGGATGATCGCGACCACGATGCAGCTGTCGGCGACGTTGAAGACCGGCCAGAAGTGGAAGTCGATGAAGTCAACGACCGAACCCTGGACCAGGCGGTCGACCCCGTTGGACAGCGCGCCGCCGAGGATCATGCCGATCAGCACCTGCCGGTACCACGTGGTCCCGTATCGATACCCGGAGAACACGATGTACAGGCTCACGACCAGGGCAACCGCGAGGTAGAGCCAGTGCAGCTGCGGCAGCACGCTGAACGCGGCGCCGCTGTTCTCGACATGGTCGATGGAGACGAACGAGCCCGGCCAGATCTGCTGTCCCACATACAGATGCGACGCGACCAGCCACTTGGTGACGTGGTCGACGAGCGCAACCACCGCGGCGGTCCCGAGCATCACCGCATAGATGCGTCGCCGCGAGGCGCGAAGGCGGGCCGCTACCGCTGTACTCCCAGCCAGCACATTGCACCTCCCAGCTCGCCTTCCCACTCCGCGAGCGCCTGATCGCGCCGGTCCTCGATCGAGACCGCGAGCGTCTCCGCCTGCAGCCACTCGCGGTACGCGTCGACCGCACGCCGCGCATCGCCGGCGGCATCGACGAGGAGCGTGATCCGATCCTCGACGCGGAGTCCAGCCTGCTTGCGCAGCTCGTTCACCTTGCGGCTGACTTCGCGCGCGAGCCACTCGAGCCTGAGCTCGTCGGTGATGGTGGTGTCGAACACCACGGACGCGTGCTCACCGGCAGGGTCCACGTACTGGACGCCCTTGACGTTGAGCTCCTCCATGAAGATCGCCTCGAGCTCGGGCGCGAGCGGATCGCTGGCGATGGTCGCGCTCGCGAGCGGCTGACGCACACGCACGCCGGCGGCGGTGCGTGCGGCGAGCCCGTCCTCCACCAGCCTGCGCAGGCGGCTCATCTCCACCAGCACGTCCGGATCACGCCACGCCCCGACCACCTTCGGGTAGTCGGTGAGGTGGACGGAGTCGGGAACCCCCGCCGCTGCGGGCGGATCGCCGTTGAACCCGGTCAGGTTGCGGTACATGCGCTCGGCCATGAATGGCATGAACGGCGCGATCAGCCCGGTCAGTGTCATGAGCACCGTCTGCAGGGTGGCGAACGCCGACTGCGAGTCGTCGCTGGTGCCGGCGCTCTTCCAGAAACGGCGGCGCGATCGCCGCACGTACCACTTGGAGAGATCCTCCACGAACCCCTCGACGGCGTGCACCGCATCCGACGCGTCGTACCGCTCCATCGCCTCGCGCACCGCCGCGACCGTCTCGTCGAGCCGGGAGAGTGCCCAGCGATCGAGCACCGGGCGCTCGATCACCGCCGGCGCGGCCGAAGCGGGATCGTATCCCTCGGTGAGCGCGTAGGTTACGAAGAACGAGTAGACGTTCCAGAGCGTCAGCATGAAGAGGCGCACGACGTCCTGGAACGACGTGGGGCTCACGCGCAGCTCGGCGTTCTCGACGCCCTGCGCGTAGAAGTACCAGCGCGCCGCGTCGGCGCCGAACTGGTCGAAGATCGTGCTCGGCTCGATGGTGTTGCGCCGCGACTTCGACATCTTCTTGCCCTGCTTGTCCTGCAGGGTGCCGACGACGACGCAGTTCCGGTACGCCGGCAGGTCGAACAGCAGCGTCGACTCGGCAAGCAGGGAGAAGAACCAGCCGCGCGTCTGGTCGACGCCCTCGCAGATGAAGTCCGCAGGGTGCGTGCGCTCGAAGAGCTCCCTGTTCTCGAAGGGATAGTGCTTCTGCGCGTAGGGCATCGCGCCGGAGTCGTACCAGGCGTCGATGACATCGGGGACGCGCCGCATCACGCCGCCGCACAGCTTGCAGGGCAGCGTGACCTCGTCGATGAATGGACGGTGAAGGTCGTCGTCCACCGTCAGGCCGACGTCGGCGGCGCTGCCCGCGCAGAACTTCTCGTCGCATTCCTCACAGACCCAGATGGGCAGCGGCGTCCCCCAGTAGCGGCTGCGCGACAGGTTCCAGTCGATGAGGCTCTCGAGCCAGTTGCCCATCCGCCCATCGCGGATGTGCGCCGGCTGCCAGCGAACGCTTCGGTTGTGCGCGAGCAGGCGGTCCTTCACCTCCGTGGTCCGGATGAACCAGGACGTGACCGCGTAGTACAGAAGCGGCGTCTCGCAGCGCCAGCAGAACGGGTAGGTGTGCAGGATCTTCTCGGCGCGGTAAAGGCTCCCCTGCTCGCGCAGATCCTCGATGATCTTCGGATCGGCATCCTTGACGAACATCCCCCGGTATCGCGTCTGCCCGTCGAGGAAACGGCCGTCGAGCCCGACAACGTGTCGAACCGCGACCCCCATGCGCTGGCACAGCTCGAGGTCGGCGACGCCGTACGCCGCAGCCGTGTGGACGATGCCGGTGCCCTCATCCATGTTCACCAGCTCCGGGGCGTCGAGCACCACGAACGCGAGGCCCTCGGGAAGCATGTCGGTGAAGAGCGGCTCGTAGGTCAGGTCGACGAGGGCCGACCCGTCCATCTCTTCGACGATCTCGTAGTCGCCATCGAGGATGGAAAGCCGCTCTTTGGCGAGGATGTACGACTCATCGCCCTGCACGACCCGGACGTATGGCTTGCGCGAGTGCACGGCAAGCGCGACGTTGCCGGGAAGTGTCCACGGCGTTGTGGTCCAAGCGAGGAAGAACGTCTTGCCGTCGGAGTCGTTGAGGCGGAACTTCACGAAGACGGAGGGATCCGGCGTGTCCTCGCGATACCCCTGACTCAGCTCGTGCGACGAGAGTGTGGTCTGGCAGCGCGGACAGTAGGG
>JBAQGL010000178.1:0-4867 GCA_049287785.1 Candidatus Dormiibacterota bacterium
ATCACGTCCATGCCGATGCCACCGATCCGCGACGGGGTGTTCGGGAAGTAACGGTCGATCACGGTGCGGTCGATGCCGAGGCACTCGAAGATCTGCGCACTGCAGTACGACTGGATCGTTGAGATGCCCATGCGCGCGATGGTCTTGCGCAAGCCCTTGACCAGGGCCTGTACGTAGAGCTCCTCCGCCCGGGTGGCATCGACGGTCGGCGGCATCAGCTCGCGCCGGGCGATGTCGGCGATCGTCTCGAAGGCGAGATAGGGGTTCACGGCCTCGGCGCCGTAGCCGATGAGCAGCGCGAGGTGCATCACCTCGCGGGCTTCGCCCGTCTCGACGACCAGGCCGACGCCGGTGCGCGTCTGCTCGCGGACCAGGTGGTGATGCACTGCGGCGGTGGCGAGCAGCGAGGGAATCGGGACGTGCGATGCATCGATGTGCCGGTCGCTGAGGATGAGGACGGTGGCTCCGGCCTCGATCTGCTGTGACGCCAGCCGGCAGATGCGCTCGATCCCCGCCACCAGGCCGGCCGCGCCGGCGTCGCTGTGGAAGACCATGGAGATCGTCTCCGTGGGGAACTGGCGCTGCGTGACATGCCGGAGCTTCTCGAGGTCGTGGTTGGTGAGCACGGGGTGCTGCATCTCGAGCCGCTTCGCCTGCGCGGGACCCTGCTCGAGGAGATTCCCGCCCGCGCCGAGGGTGGTCACCAGTGACATCACCGCCTGCTCGCGGATCGGGTCGATCGGCGGGTTGGTCACCTGGGCGAACAGCTGCTTGAAGTAGTTGAAGAGCGGCAGCGGCCGATCGCTCAGCACCGCGAGCGGCGTGTCGTTGCCCATCGAACCGACCGCCTCCTCGCCCGTCTCGCCCATCGGCTCGAGCAGCACCTCGACGTCCTCGAGGCTGTAGCCGAAGGCCTGCTGACGAACCAGCAGGGTGCCGGGGTCCGGCGCGGGCACGTGGTCGGGAGGATCGAGCTCGTCCACGTGCACCGTGCCCGCTCGGATCCACTCGCTGTATGGCTGTGCAGCGCTGAGCGTGCTCTTGACCGCCGCGTCGTCGAGGATCCGGCCCGCCTCGGTGTCGACGAGCAGGAGCCGCCCGGGCTCCAGCCGCCACTTCCTGGCGATGCGATCCTCGGGCAGATCGAGAACGCCCGCCTCGGATGCCATGACCACGAGGCCGTCCTCGGTGACGAGGTACCGGGCGGGGCGCAGGCCGTTGCGGTCCAGCGTCGCACCGATGACCCGCCCGTCGGTGAACGCGATCGCCGCCGGTCCGTCCCACGGCTCGAGCAGCGAGCTGTGAAACTCGTAGAAGGCGCGGCGCTCGTCGTCCATCAACGGGTTCTGGTGCCACGCCTCGGGGATCATCATCATCACCGCGTGCTCGATCGACCGGCCTGACATGGCGAGCATTTCGAGCGCGTTGTCGAATTGCGAGGAGTCGGAGCCCGATTCGTCGAGGACGGGCATGAGCTTCGCGATGTCATCCCCGAAGTGAGGGCTGCGGAACTTCGACTGGCGTGCACGCATCCAGTTCACGTTCCCGCGAAGCGTGTTGATCTCCCCGTTGTGCGCCGACATCCGGAACGGCTGGGCCAGATCCCACCGGGGCAGCACGTTGGTGGAGAAACGCGCGTGCACCAGCGCCAGCATCGATGTCAGCCGCCGGTCGACCAGGTCCGGGTAAAAGCCCGCCAGCTGCGCGGCGGTGAGCATTCCCTTGTAGACAACGGTGCGGCTCGACATGCTGGCCCAGTGGAATCGATCGCGACCAATGCCGGCTGCGAGCGCGTCACGCTCGATGACCCGTCTGAGCACGAGCAGCCGCCCTTCGAGCGCGGAACCGTCGAGGCCGATCGCCGCGACGAAGAGCTGGCGCAGCACGGGCAGCGCCAAACGAGCCGAGCGGCCCACCGAGTCCGCGACCACGGGGACGTCACGCCAGCCGAGCAGGCGGAGCCCCTCGGCTCTGCACGCCCGGAGCGTGATGTCCTCGCACTGCCGGCGCTCATCCGCGTCCTGCGGCAGCATCGCCATCCCCACCCCGTATGACCCGGGGGCGGGCAGCTGCAATCCAGCTGTCTCCCTGAGAAATGCATCCGGCAGCTGCAGGAGAATGCCCGCACCGTCACCGCTGTCAGGCTCGGCGCCCGACGCGCCTCGATGACCGAGGTTGACGAGCGCCTGGATGCCCTGTTCAACGACCGAATGGGCGGGCCCGCCGGCGATCCGGGCGACGAACGCGACCCCGCAGGCGTCATGTTCCTGGGCAGGATTGAACAGACCTCGATTCGGGGGCTGCTCGCCTAGCTGATGGCCGATACGTGCGTAGCCTGACAGGCCTGGGGCCGTCAGATCAAGTTGCATCTGCGAGCACTCCTGCAAACGGATCCTGCAAGCAGTTCCTGAAGGACGCCGCGCGTGTGCTAGGGTTTGCTGCAAATGGCGACAACTGCGCGTCGATACTTTGGCCCGCCAGCCGTAAGGCTGCCGGGGGTCTTCTAAACCCAACGCGCAGTCGTTACCAGGGCTGGTTCATCAGAGATGGGTCAGCCCCGGATCCCGTGTGGTGGCCCATCACCACACGGAGGCACCATACAGTGACCATCGAGCCGCTGCTCATCAGCGCGACCCGACGAGAGCACACGCAGCGCGTCAGCATCGGCGCGGTCGAGGTCGGCGGCAATACGCTGCCCGTCATCGCCGGACCGTGCGCGGTCGAGGCGGGTTATGTCGAACACGCGGTCGCCGCCCATCGAGCGGGCGCATCAGCGTTGCGAGGCTGTGTGCTCAAACCGCGAACACGCCCGGGATCGTTCCAGGGCCTCGGAACAACCGCTGGGCTGCCGCTGCTCGACGAGGCCAAGCGCGTGACCGGACTACCGGTCATCGCTGAGCCCCTCGCCGCCGACGACATCGAGGTGCTGCGCGGCCATGTCGATGCGTTGCTCATCGGAGCGCGCTCGATGCACAACACTCCATTGCTCCGCGCCGCGGGTCAGAGCGGCATGACGGTGATCCTCAAGCGCGGGATGTCTGCCACCTACGACGAATGGCTCGCGGCCGCCGATTACGTCACCGCCGAGGGCAACCGCCAGGTGATCCTCTGTGAACGCGGCATCCGGACGTTCGAAACCGCCACCCGGAACACGCTCGATGTCAGCGCGATTGCCGTCCTGCGGGAGATGACCGATCTCCCGATCGCAGTCGATCCGAGCCATGCCGCAGGCAATTCGCGCTGGGTCCCGTCACTCGCGGTCGCGGCGCTTGCTGCCGGCGCTGACGCGCTCCTGATCGAATGTCACCCCGACCCCGCCGCGTCGCTGTGCGACGCAGCACAGGCGATCACTCCCCAGATGCTGGGCCGGATCGTGCAGACATCACTGTCGCTGTGCGCGATGACCCGCCCCGCCGTCGCCGACTCGGTCGCGGGATGCCGGACGATGATCGACACGATCGACGATGCAGTCTTCCGGATGCTCGAGTACCGCGCCGCGATCGTCGAGGCCGTGCAGCATCACAAGTCTGCCGATCTGCTGCCGGAGCGTGATCTCGTCAGGGAGAACGCGATCGTGGAGCGCGTTTCCCGTCATGCTCCGCGGCTCGGTGAGCAGCGTGTCGACCGCCTCGTCCACGCCATCATCGATGAATGTCTCGACGCGGTCCCGGTCTGCGCCGAGTCCGCCGTGGCCTGACCCCGCATACTCGGGGAGCACCCGGGGCTCCGGACCATCGCCGGATAGATGCGAGACATCGATGACCACGAATGTGACGCCGGTTCCGGAGCTCACGCTTGTCGAGCTGTTTCGACGCCAGGCGGCCTCGCGCGCCGGCAGCGCGGCGATGTTCCATCGCGACGGCGACCACTGGGCGTCGATCGCGTGGGATGAGTACGCCGAGCAGGCACGATCGCTCGCGGCGTTCTTCATCAGCGCCGGGCTGAAAGAGCAGGAGCACGTTGCGGTCTGGTCATTCAACCGGCCGGAATTCCTCATCACCAGCGCCGCGACGATGCTGGCGCGTGCATGCACTGCACCGCTCTACCAGACCCTGAGCGCCGCCGAAGCCGCGTACGTTCTCTCGCACTCCGACGCACCCATCGCGGTTGTGGAGAACCATGAGCTGGTGTCGATGGTGCTCGATGCGCGTGATCGTCTCCCCGCGCTGCGATGTGTCGTGCTCATGGAAGGCTCCGCTCCTGACGGCGAGGAAGCGTTCGTGGTGTCGTGGACCGAGGCGCTGCAGCGGGGTGCAGTTGCCCTGGGGCAGGTTGCAGGTGACCTGGACCGGCGCAGCGATGCCGTGCGATCGGACGACGTCGCGACACTCGTGTACACGAGCGGGACAACCGGGCCACCAAAAGCGGTGATGGCAACGCATGGAAACCTCATCGCAGCCATCAACGCGCTGGGACCGATCGTCGACCTGTCAGCGGATGACCGCGTCCTGAGCTATCTGCCGCTGGCGCACATCCTCGAACGACTCAACAGCGAGATCCGCCTCTACTGCGCAGGGAACGCGATCTGGTTCGCGGCTTCGATCGCCGAGATGCCGAAGGAGGTGCGCGACCTTCGACCGACCTGCTTCGTCGGCGTGCCGCGGGTGTGGGAGAAGATGGCATCGACCATCAGTGCCGCAGTCGATGCACTGCCTGCGTCACGCCGTCGGCTGGCGCGGTGGGCGATCGCCGTGGGAGAACGGGGTGTCGATCAACGTCAGCGACGCGAGTCGCCGACGGCCGCGCAGCGGGTTCGCCACCTGGTGGCCGAGCGTCTCGTGCTCCGCCGAATCCGCGCCGAGACCGGTCTCGACCAGGCGCACACGCTCATCACCGGGGCGGCCCCGATATCCGTGCAGGTGCTGCG
>JBAQGL010000179.1:0-7232 GCA_049287785.1 Candidatus Dormiibacterota bacterium
CGATGCCGTCGAGAATGAGGCTGACGCCCTCGTCCGCTCGCCAGGCCGGCGCATCGTCCACGTCGTGCGACGCCGGCTGCGCCACCCCGGACGCGGCGGGAGCATCGGCGTCCATGGTCACCCTTACGCAGCCGCTGTAGATCGTGAGCTCGTAGCGATCGGGGCTTCTCGGCGCTCCGGGGGTATCCCATTGGACGTCCGACTTCACCGTCCGGATCGGCTTGTCGTCAAGGCGAACCTTGACGGAACCGGATGACACGACGGCGTGCACCGCGGCGCTGCGAGGGCGATGCATCGTGACCCCGACGATGCCACTGTTGACGCGGATCGGAACCACGCCGCTCGGGGCGGGCAGGATGCAGGTCACGTTCCCGGCGCCGCTGTCCAGCTCGATCCCGCTGATGCTCAGCCCGCTGAGATCGAGGACCGTGTTCCAGGTCCCCCCATGGATCTTGAAGTACCACGTGTAATCGGGGTTCAGCTCGACGGCGCCATGGTTGCCACCGCGACGGTTCTTGACCAGCACAAGGTTGTCAGGGCGGACCTCCACGGAGGCGGCCCCTCCTCCGCCGACCGAGGTCGC
The DNA here is from genome assembly GCA_049287785.1 of Candidatus Dormiibacterota bacterium. Taxonomy (GTDB): domain Bacteria; phylum Chloroflexota; class Dormibacteria; order Aeolococcales; family Aeolococcaceae; genus Palsa-851. The sequence goes on from JBAQGL010000179.1 coordinate 584, forward strand.
CAGATCCGCCGCACCGGATGCGGCCGCACGAACCATGACGCGCCATGACCCGGAGTCGACGGCCAGGGTCATGACCTCGCCGCCGCGCTGCCGCCCGGAGGGGTGTGGAACGAGGAAGGCCGACGCGGCGGCCTCGGCGACAAGCGCGAACGCAGCGCTCTCGGGAGCCTGGAGACCTTCAGCCGCGAGGACTCTGGCCAGATCGCGGCCCAGACGGCTCCGCTGCACGACCGGAAGACAGCTGAGCACGACAGTCGCCGCGGCGCGGTGTTCGCCGAGAAACCGAGCCAGGTCATCGCACGCGCTGCTGACCTGGGCGCGCCATGACGGTGGCGAGATCGGCACGGTCACGCGGTCGAGCACCGCTTCAGCCACGAGCTCGAGGAGCTGCTCCTTGTCGCGAAGGTGCCAGTACAGGGAGGCGGCCTTGACCTCGAGGCGATCCGCGAGCGCGCGCATCGAGAGTCCATCGACCCCGACGGTGTCGAGCATCGCCAGAGCCGCCTGGACCACCGCTTCGCGGTTGAGCCCGGAAACCTCCGTCTCTTGACGGGTCACAGATGCGTCCTCCCTTGTTGGCGAGGCGATGATGTGCTCAGGGAACCGTTGACTTCCCTAACAGTGTTCGTCTAGTATTGCACATGTCACTGTTAGGCGCACCATCAACCGGAGGGCGTTAGAGATGTCCACCCTGGAAGCGACCGGCCTCGTCAAGAGGTTCGGCAAGACCCATGCCCTCGACGGGCTCAACCTGACGATGCAGCCAGGGCAGGTGATGGCACTGCTCGGTCCGAACGGAGCGGGCAAGACGACGTTCGTCAACCTGGTTGCCACCCTCCTGCGCCCCGACGCGGGCACGCTCAGGGTCGGGGGTGTCGACGTTGCGCGCCAGCCCGGTTCGGTGCGCCGGCTCGTGGCTCTGGCCGGCCAGTCGGCGGCGGTGGAGCCGACGATGACCGGGCGCGAGAACGTCGTCATGGTCGCCCGCCTGTTCGGTGCCTCCGCCGGTGACGCGAGGCGCGACGCGGCTGCGGTGCTCGAACGGATGGCCCTGAGCGACGACGCCGACCGCCCCGTCCGTACGTATTCCGGTGGCATGCGGCGCCGCCTCGACCTCGGCGCCAGCCTGGTCGGACATCCGCGGCTCCTCCTCCTCGATGAACCGACGACCGGGCTCGATCCGCGCAGCCGGCTCGAGCTCTGGGACGTCATTCGCTCGCTGGTCGCCGGTGGCACCGACGTGCTGCTCACCACGCAGTATCTCGACGAGGCCGATCATCTGGCATCACAGATCGCCATCATCGATCACGGTCGCGTGGTCGCGGCGGGAACGCCTCGCGAGTTGAAGCGCCGAGCCGGACGCAACGTCGTCGAGGTGCGGGTGCGGGATCTCTCCTCGCTTGACCGCGTCGCGGCAACGCTGATGGCCATCGGCGACGGCCCGGCCACGATCGATCGGCCGACGCACAGCGTTCGTGTCGCCCTCGGCGCCGACACCGAGCGCGTCTTTGCCGCACTTCGACCGCTCGACGACACCGGTATCGCCATTGACGAGGTGTCCGTCCGGCAGCCAACCCTCGACGAAGCATTTCTCGCGCTCACCGGCGCACCCAAGGAGAACGTGGCATGAGCATCGCAATCGCACCACCGCGCGGCAACGCCGCGGGGTTGATCGTTTCCAGCGGGCAGATCGCACGTCGCGTGCTCCGGAAATTCGTGCGCTCACCCCAACTTGTGGTTGTGGGCACCGTCCAGGGCGCGATGTTCCTGCTGATCTTCCGCTATGTCTTCGGCGGGGCGATCGCGCTGCCCGGCGTCAACTACGTCGACTTCGTGGTACCCGGATTCATCACCACCGGCGTGCTCTTCAATGCCATGTATGCATCCGCGGGGATGGCCGAGGACATGAGCGCCGGGCTCATCGCACGCCTGCGTTCCTTGCCGATTCCACGCAGCGCAGTGCTCATCGGTCGGGCAGTCGCCGACACGGCGATTCAGGTCTGGGGATTGGCGATCACCGTCGCGATCGGGTTCCTGATCGGCTTTCGGGTGCATGGCAGCTGGAGTGCCGCACTCGCCGCGGCCGCGCTCGTGATTCTCTTTGGTTTCGTCTTCGAGTGGGTCTTCGTGCTCATCGGCATGGTCGCGGGATCAGCGCAGGCGGCTCAGGGATTCGCGCTCATCGTCTTCCCTTTCAGCTTCGTGTCATCCGCCTACATCCCGGTCGCCACCATGCCGTCCTGGATGCGCGGATTCGCGGAGAATCAGCCGATCACGGCGATGGTCAATGCGGTGCGGACGCTCACGCAGGGCCACTCCGCTGAAGCGCTCCTCGGTCACCCCGCGTCGTATTTCGTGATCCGCTCGCTGATCTGGTCAGTCGGGCTGATCGCGGTGTTCGCGCCTCTCGCGGTCGCCAAGTACCGGCGCGGCTGAGAGCGTCGGACCGGTCGCGATCAGATGCCCACCTCGGTGGACGCCCGTCGTATGGCGTCCACCGAGCGACGCACGTCGTCGGCGTCCGTCGCCCAGTTGCTGACCGAGATGCGAAGGATGTCTCTGCCGCGCCACCGCGAGCCCGACATCCACACCGTGCCATCGGCGATCAGACGAGCCGTGACCGCGCGCGTCCGCGCATCGTCGCCGAATTCGACGCACACCTGCGTGTACACGACCTCGTTGACGACGCGAGCGCCGTCGATGCCGGCGATGCCAGCTGCCAACGCCCGAGCATTCCCGGCAAGCCGCTCGACGAGCGCGGCAACCCCGGAGCGCCCCAGCGATCGAAGCGCGGCCCATACGGGGACGCCCCGCGCTCTCCGAGAGAATTCCGGCACCTTCTCGAGAGGGTCTCCGGGACCCGAGTCGTCGGTGATCAAGTAGCTGGCGTGCGCCCCGAAGGTGGCGCGCATGGCGATGGGGTCCGCCACAATCGCGATCCCGCAGTCGTACGGGACGTTGAGCGTCTTGTGCGCGTCCGTTCCCCACGAATCGGCGCCGGCGGCGCCGGCCATCAGGTGCGAGATCGACGGCGCGGCCGCCGCCCAGAGACCGAATGCGCCGTCAATGTGAACCCAAGCTTGATGCTCGTGTGCGATCTCGATGGCCGCCTCGAACGGATCGAATGCGCCGGAGTGCACGTTGCCGGCCTGAAGGCATACGACCACAGGAGTCCCGCTTTCCAATGCTTTGAGTGACTCGGTGAGCGCATCGACGCGGATCCGCCCCTGATCATCGGCGGCGACGAGTGTCGGACTGCCGAGGCCGAGGTAGCGCAGTGCGAGATCGACGGTGTCATGCCGCTCTTCGCCGGCGAGGACGCGCACCTTCGGCGCTCCGGCGAGCCCGTCGCGCGCGACATCCCACCCGAGCCGCGAGAGCACCGCGGTTCGGGCAGCCCCGAGGCACGTGAAGTTCGCCATCGTCGCGCCCGTCACGAAGCCGAGGTCCGATCCGGTGGGAAGACCGAGCAATTCGAGCAGCCAGGCCGCCGCCGCCTCCTCCAGCGTCGCAGTCGCCGGGGTTGCATGGCGCATCCCGGTGTTCTGATCCCAGGCGCTCACAAGCCAGTCGGCAGCCAGCGCGGCAGGGAGGGTTCCGCCCATCACCCACCCGAAGAAGCGACCCGACTGAATCGCCATGAGCCCTGGCTCAGACAACGTGGCAAGCATGTCGACGACGTCCTCGGGCGGCATGGGACCCTCCGGCAGCGGACCGTCGAATGCCGCGAGCAACTCGGCTGCGGTCGCACGTGGGCCCACGGGACGGTCGCTGACCGAATCGAGCCACGCCCGCGCGTGCATCGCGGCACGGGTGAGCGCCTGCTCGTACGAATCACTCCGAAAAGACATCGTCCACCTCAACTCACCGCTTTCTTCACCAGGGCAGCGATCCGTGCCTCGTCACCCGCGGTCAACTTCGTGAGCGCGAATGCGTTCGGCCACATGGTGCCTTCGTCGAGGTGCGCCTTGTCGCTGAAGCCGAGCGTCGCATACCGCGTCTTGAACTTCTGCGCGTCCTGGAAGAAGCAGATGATGTTGCCGCCCAAGCCATATGCGGGCATTCCGTACCAGAGTCTCGGGGTGAGCGCGGGCGCGCTCGCCTTGACGACAGCATGCACCCGCCTGGCCATGACGCGATCCGCCTCCGCCATCTCGGCGACCTTTGCGAGCACCGCGAGCTCCCCGTCCGCCCGCTCCGCCTCCTCCTTCAACTCTCGTGCGCGCGCCTTCATCGCTGCTCGCTCCTCGGCCGTGAATTTCCCGGTGGTGCTCTTGGCGGACGTTGGCTTGGGCTTCATTGCATTTTTCCTCCGGTGCCGATCAGGGATCGACCCCGATGCTAGGGGAGCGCCGCCGCGAGGGCTTCTTGAAAGCTGATCGGTCGCGCGGCCGCAGGGCTTGGAACCGCCCGCCCGGCGCGTTGACTAGAGTTTTCCGACATGGAGGTCAGCTGGCCACTCGCACCCACAACCGTCTATGGCACCGTGACGAAACCGGAGGGAACGGGTCCGTTCCCGGGGGTCGTATTGGTGGCCGGCAGCGGCCCGACAGACCGCGACTGGAACTCCCCACTCCTTCCCGGGACCAACGGCAGCGGCTGCCTCCTCGCCGAAGCGTTGGGGCAAGCGGGGCTCGCCTCATTGCGCTACGACAAGCGCGCTTCCGGCCCCCATGTCCGCGAGACGATCCCTCTCCTGATCGGCGCCATCAGCATGCAGAGCCACGTCGATGAGCTCGCAGGGGCGGTGCGCACCCTTGCCGAGCAGCAGGACGTCCGCCGTGATCGGATCTTCGCGCTTGGCAACAGCGAGGGGACCCTCCACGTTCTGAACTACCAGGTCCACGACCCCGCCATCCCTTTCGCAGGCCTGGTGCTGACCGGGCCTCCCGGGCGCACCGTCGGTGACGTCACCCGATCCCAGCTTGCCGCCCAAGCCGAGGGCGTCCCCAACGGCGAGCAACTCCTCGCGCTCTACGACTCCGCGGTCGCTCGATTCCTCGCGGGCGAGGAGGCCGCCCCGGATCCCGCGCTGCCGGAGGGCGTGCGCTACCTGATATCGGCCCTGGAGACCCCCGCCAACCTTCCGTTTGCCCGGGAGCTCTGGACCGCGGACGCCGCAGCACCTCTCATGGAGGTGCGCGTGCCCGTGCTCATCGTTATCGGGAAGAAGGATCTACAGGTGGACTGGCAGGCCGACGCGGAACCCCTTCAGCGCGCCGCCGCTGGGCTGAGTGACGTCAGCTTTCTCTTCCCCGAGAATGCCAACCACGTGCTGAAGCATGAGGCGCGACCGCGTGCGGAGCTCGCCCAGGGCGACGCCATGAGCAGCTACAACGCCGCCGACGCCTCACTGGATCCCGAGACCGTCGCCGCCATCGTTGAATGGCTTACAGCGCGCGCATAGCGCGTCTCACGGATAGCTCACGACGGTGACCGGCGTGTCCGGGTTCCCAACTCGACCCAGGGGTTCGGCTGCAGTCTTCATACGAAGCTACCTCCTTCGCGCTATTTCTTTCACGAAATCGCTGCGGCCCCGAGCATTGCGCTGCGTCGTTGCCGGGTGGTCCAGGGAGACAGGTGGTCGCCGCCCGCGTATATGTGCTCCTGGACCCGAGTGGCTCCCTCGAGGCTCCGCCTCAGAGCGGGCAGCGGGTTCCAGCCGTCATGGTCGCCGTGAAAAACATGAATGGGTGCTTGGATCTCATCGACCGCGAACGGCCAAGGTCTCGCTCGCGTCTGTCCATCCAGCCAGTAGCCCACGCCGCCTTGCTTCGTAGCCTCCAGCGTGTCCTCTGTGAAGGCATCACCCCGCGAGGCGACGAGGGCGCGTTCGTCCTCGGGCATGTGCGACGTCATATCCAGCCACGCTCCAAGGATGTCCGGTGCATTCCGAAAAGCGAGCATCTCCGTCTCGAATCTCACGCGTGAGCCCTCGGGGTCGCGGAGCTCCTCACGCCAGCCCTCAGCGAATTCGGGGGGCATGTCATCGAAGGCCCAGTCAGTGTCGAGCCTTCCCTGTCCGCCAGCAAGGATGACCGCCCGAACACGGTCGGGAACAGTGGCCGCGAGCGCGAGCGCGTACGCGCCGCCAGCCGACGTTCCTTGCACGGCGAAGGTCGACATCCCCAGGGCATCCGTGACGGCAAGTGCGTCGTGCACCCGCGCCAGAACATCCCAATTGTTCGCTGGATCGGTAAGGCCGTACCCCGCGCGGTCGACGGCGATGACACACATGCCATGTTCCTGAAGCAGGTCAAGTTCGTACAGGCGGACCTCCGCGCGGGACCCCGGGCAGCCGTGCAGATATAGCAGCGACGGCTCCGTGTCTGCGCCATAGCGCCGGAAGCCCACACGCCGGCCTTCAGCCGTGGTCACGATCTGGTCGGGGTCGTCCATCAATTCCGTTGCCATCTCTCCTCTCCCCATTGGACTGAACGAAATCGAGTGCCGAGGAAGGGAATCGAACCCTTACACGGCCTCAATGGGCCGCAATTCTTAAGGGAACTCCCATTCGCTGATGCAGTTTTGATGCATCGGGAATGGGGAAAATCCAGCCCATCTGACCTAGCTCTTCCTGGGTCTTACGATGGGTCAGCGACCCAAGGTTGTGTCAAGGATAGGCACCCTGTGAGGCTGAGGTCATGGA
>JBAQGL010000180.1:0-2481 GCA_049287785.1 Candidatus Dormiibacterota bacterium
GGAATCGCAGCCGCGCCGGCGAGGCGGCGAACAGCTCGCAGACCTCGACACGCGTTCCCGGGCCGCTCGCTGCCGCGGCGCGGGAGAGCACCTCACCATTGCGGACGTGGAGGGTCGCCCCACCCACTGCTCCACGTGTGCATGTCGTCAGTCGCAGGTCCGACACCGCCGCGATGCTCGCCAGCGCCTCACCACGGAAACCGAGCGTGTCCACGCGGGCGATGTCACCGGCGACCGCGATCTTGGAGGTCGCGTGGCGCTCGACCGCGAGCTCGAGGTCGTCCTTCGCGATACCGGACCCGTCGTCCACCACCGCGATGCGCACGAGGCCGCCCCCCTCGATGGCGATGTCGATGCGGCGTGCAGCGGCGTCCAGGGCGTTCTCCACCAGCTCCTTGAGCACCGAGGCCGGCCGTTCGATGACCTCGCCCGCGGCGATCGCGTCGGCGACCACCTGCGGCAGCCTGCGGATCGGGGCGGCGGCGATCACGTCGACGCTCGGTCGTGGAGCTCGGCGAGCTTGTTGAGCGCCGCGATCGGCGTCATGCCGTCGAGGTCGAGCGAGGCGAGCTCGGTCATCACCGGGTTGGGTGCGGGATCGCTGAGCGAGAGGGTCAGCTGGTCGGAGCCGTGCTCCCCATTGCCGGCAAGCGGCCGTTCCCGCTCCTGCGCGGCGAGCAACTGGCGCGCGCGCACCAGGACGCCACCCGGGATCCCGGCGAGCTTGGCGACATGGACGCCGTACGAACGATCGGCACCGCCCGGGACGATGCGATGGAGGAACGTGATGTCGGCGCCCTCCTCCACCACCTCGACGCGCGCATTGCGAACCCGGGGCAGGTGGTCCGCGAGCACCGTGAGCTCGTGAAAATGCGTCGCGAAGAGCGTGCGGCAGTTGAGCTGCGGCGCGTCGTGCAGATACTCGACCACCGCCTGCGCAATGCTGACGCCGTCGTACGTCGACGTGCCGCGACCGATCTCATCGAGAATCACCAGGCTGCGCTCGGTCGCCTGGCGGAGGATCGCGGCAGTTTCCGCCATCTCCACCATGAACGTGGAGAGCCCGCCGCTCAGGTCGTCGTGCGCGCCGATCCGCGTGAAGATCCGGTCGCACACGCCGATGGTCGCCTCGGTAGCGGGGACATACGACCCGATTTGAGCGAGCAGCACGATGCTCGCCGTCTGGCGAAGGTAGGTCGACTTGCCCGCCATGTTCGGCCCGGTGAGCACGACGATGCGCGCGCCGTCGTCGAGGTGCACGTCATTGGGGACGAACCTTCCCGGTCCCAGCGTGCGCTCAACCAGCGGGTGGCGCCCACCGACGATGTCCAGCGTTGACGACGCGTCGATCGCCGGGCGCACCCAGCGCTGTTCCTCTGCGACGGTGGCGAGCGACTGCGCCGCGTCCAGGGTCGCTGCGGCGGCTGCGGCGTCGGCGAGCGGGCGGGCATGGATCGCCACGTCCGCTGCCACGGCGGCGAGCAACTCCTGCTCGCGCGCGATCGCACGCTCGCGAGCGTGGAGCACGATCGCCTCGTGCTCCTTGAGGTCGGGGGTCACGAAACGCTCGGCACCGGCGAGGGTCTGCTTGCGTGCGTAGCCTTCCGGGACGCGATCGCGATGCGCATTCGGGACTTCGATGAAGTATCCGAAGACCCGGTTGTAGCCCACGCGCAGCGATCGAATGCCGGTGCGCTCACGCTCGCTCGTCTCCAGGGCGGCAAGGTAGGTGCGGGCGGTGCTGCCTGCGGCGCGAAGGGTGTCGAGGTCGGCATCCGCTCCGGGTCGGATGGCGCCGCCGTCGCTCGCGCCGGCGGGAAGCTCATCGCACAGCAATGCGTCAAGACGCTCGCGCAACCCCTCGGGCGCGCGGCAGCGCTCGGCCGCGTGACCGATCTCGGCTCCCGCCTCGATTGCACGAGCCGCTGCGCCCGCGACGTCGAGGGCGGCGCACGTGTCGCGCACGGCACCGAGGTCACGCGGCGTCGCCATTCCCTGCACGCACCGCGCCACCAGCCGCTCGAGGTCGCGCATCCCGGTGAGCGAGTCGCGAAGATGGCGCCGGCCGTCACGGTCATCGAGCAATGCCTGGATCGAGTCGAGGCGGTGCTGGATCGGGCCCACCTCGGTCAGCGGCTCCTGGAGACGGGCCCGGAGCAGGCGTGTGCCCATCGGTGTCCGAGTGGAGTCGAGGAGCTGCAGCAGTGAGGTTCCGCGCTCGCCGAGGCGGGTGAGCAGCTCGAGATTGGCGCGGGTGTGCGCATCGAGACGCATCGCGCCGTCAGGCGTGCGGATGATGATGTGCAGCAACTCCTGGCTGATGACGATGTGCGCTCGCTCGCAGTACGCGAGCACGGCACCTGCGGCGCGAAGGGCCACCGGAACCGACGCGACGCCGAGCCCGTCGAGTGAGGCGGCCCCGGTGGCGCGGCGCAGGCGCTCCTCGGCTCGGGTGGTGTCGAACACCGCGGCGGCGAGCGC
>JBAQGL010000181.1:0-9722 GCA_049287785.1 Candidatus Dormiibacterota bacterium
CCCCCGGCGAGAGCGAGGGGCGGAACGGCGAAGGCGTTCCGACCCCGTGCCCGCCTCTGTCGATGCCCTCCCCTCCGCCCTTCACAGGGCGTCGAGGAGCTTCTGGCGGAGGACCTCCAGCTTCTCGAATTCATCCACCGACGGGCGCGTCGGCGATTTCGCGGGAAACTTCAGGTGCTGGACCGCCTCCGACAGGATCCGCAGCTCGTCGTCGGTCAGCCGTACCGAGCGCATGTGGGGTGCCGGGGCGGTCGGGACCGGGTGGACGCCATCGTCGTTGCCGCCGGGCGACAGAGGGGCGTCGAGCTGTTCTGGTTCGTCGGAGCGGAAGAGCTCATCGCTGCCGCGCAGCTGGGCGCGGCGAAATCCGCGCATCACCGTCGGGCCGCGCGTACCCGCTCGCGTGGGCGTTCCGCGCTCCCGGAGACCTCAATGGCGTCGCCGTCGCCCTGATCCTGGGCGATGACGGCTTTGGCGAGGGCCCGATAGGAGCGAGCCCCAGGCGAGTTCGGGGCGTACTCGAGGATCGACTGGCCCGCCAGCGGCGTCTCGGCGAACCTGATCGAGGAGTCGACGGTGATCGGAAACACGAGGTCGGGATAGGCGCCCTTGACGAGGTCGAGGACCTCCTGGCTGTGCAGGGTGCGTGACTTGTACAGCGTCGGCAGGATGCCGGCGACACGCAGATGGCTGTTGAGCTTTGCCCGCACGCGATCGATGGTGCGCTGCAGTTGCTGCATCCCCTTCATGCCGAAGTACTCGCACTGCAGCGGGATGATCACGTCCGTCGACGCGACCAGCGCATTGATGCAGAGGAGGCCGAGCGACGGTGGGCAATCGATGACCACGTAGTCGTAGCGGCCGTCGATCGGCTCGAGCTTCTCTTTGAGGATCGACTCGCGACCGAACTCGGTGACCAGTTGCAGCTCCGCGCCGCTGAGATCGATGTTCGCTGGGATGAAATCGAGTCCCATCCCGTCGGATGAGAGCAGCACGTCGGCGACGTTGACGCGATGGTCGGTGAGCAGGTCGTAGATCGTCCGTTCCAGCTCATCGGGCCGCCGGCACCCCATGTTGATGGTCAGATGACCCTGTGGATCGAGATCAACAGCGAGGACCTTCGGACCCGCCTCGGCGATGGCTGCCGCGAGGTTCACCGCGGTCGTGGTCTTGCCCACGCCGCCCTTCTGATTCGCGACCGAAATGATCCGCGTCATGGCCGGCGCGGTGTCAAGAGATCGCAAAGGGAACGGACGCGCCTCACTGAGCAGGTATCATAGCGAACCCGATTGCCTCTCTCGGCCGTGGGTCGGGAGCGAGCGCAATCGCAGCGGTCATTGACCCTTGAAATCCGGAGTGGTGTTTGGTGTCTGAAGAACGTGTGAAGCCTCGCAGCCTGTTCGTCGACGAGGCTATCGCGCTTGCCCTCGAGAGCCGCTGGCCCGAGGCGCTGGCTGTGAACCAGTCGCTGGTCGAGCGCCACGGCGCCGATGAGGACACCCTCAACCGCATCGGCAAGGCGCTGACGGAGCTTGGCCAGCGCGAGGAGGCGCTCGCCTCCTACTCGGCCTCGCTCCAGCTCAACCCGCTGAACCTGATCGCTCAGAAGAACGTGCGCAAGCTCACGGCGATGCTGGAGAGCAAGAGCACCGCGTCCGGCTCCGCGGCCGCCATCGACGTCGAGCTGTTCACCGAGGAGCCGGGCAAGAGCGCCATCACGGTGCTGAGCGCACCATCGAAGTCGGCCACGGTCTCGATCGCCCCGGGCGACGTGGTCGAGCTCTACCGGGAGGGGTCGACGCTGCGGGCTCAGACCTCGCGCGGGGTCTCGCTCGGCGAGGTCGACACGAAGATCGCCCGGCGTCTGGTTCCCCTCATGGAGACGGGCAACCGCTACTCGGCCGCCGTGGCCCGGCTCGAGGACGAGCGGGTCGAGATCATCCTCCGCGAGACCTACCAGGCAGCCGAGAACGCCCGCAAGTCGTCGTTCCCGCTGGCCAAGGGAGGCCGCCGCGAGGAGTTCCGCCCCTACGCCAAGGACTCGCTCCTGTCATCCCGCGAGATCGACTCGAGCCCGCTCGACGACGACGGTGACGGCGACGAGATCATCGGCCGGCCGAAGGCAGACGAGTCGGAGGACGACCTGGGGGAGCTGGGGATGAGCACCTTCCAGTCCGACGCCGAGGAGACGCCTCCCGGAGCCGACACCGAGGATGACGATGACTCGCGCCCCGAGGACGAGTACTAGCCCGGCTGACCCCAGGGGTCGAACCGTCTCGCACGAGCGGGTCGACGGGTATCTCCAGATCGGGGCGTATGGGCTGATCGGGGACTGCCGCTCCGCCGCGCTGGTCGGTCTCGACGGCAGCATCGACTGGCTCTGCCTGCCGCGTTTCGACGATGACGCCCTTTTCGGCCGCATCCTCGACGCTGAGCGAGGTGGGAGCTGGGAGATCCATCCCGACGAGCCGCACCAGGTCCACCAGCGGTATCGGGACCGGACCAATCTCCTCGACACCGTCTTCTCCACCGGTACCGGCGTGGTCGTGGTCACCGACTTCATGCCGGTCGACGAGCACAGCGTCGTCCAGCATGCCAAGCCGCACAACCGCGCCCGCGTGGTCCGGCTGGTGGAGTGCCTGGCCGGTGACATGACCATGCACCACGTGTTCGATCCCGCCCCCGGGTTCGCCCGTCTGCCGGTCACGCTCAGCATCGAGGACGGGCAGCTCCACGCCGACGCGCAGCAACTCCATCTCTGTCTGAGCTCGAGCGTCGAACTCGACGGGCCGGACGACACCTTTCACCTGCGCGCCTCCGATGCGGTCGCCTTCGCATTGCACACCGGGGTGGCGGGAAAGTGCGGGGCGAGGCCGTGGAGCGTCGAGCGAGCCCGCGCGCTGCTCCGCGAGAGTCAGCGGTACTGGTGGCAATGGGTTGGTCAGGTCGACTACCGCGGGCCCTATCAGGTGCACGTCTGGCGATCCGCGCTGGCGCTCAAGCTCATGACGTATGCGCCGACCGGCGCCATCATCGCCGCACCGACGACGAGCCTTCCGGAGAACATCGGCGGTGAGCGCAACTGGGATTACCGATACACGTGGCTGCGCGACGCTTCGTTCACCCTCTACGCGTTCTTTCAACTCGGCCTCGTCGCTGAGGCGAGCGCGTACTTCGACTGGCTCACGCACCGTCATCTCGCCGACCGAAAGTCCACCGATATCCCCAACCTCTTTGACCTGAGCGGTCATGCGCACGCCACCGAGCACACCCTCGACCACCTCGAGGGATACCGCGGATCGAGGCCGGTGCGCATCGGCAACGCCGCGGTCAACCAGCTGCAGCTCGACGTGTACGGCGAGGTGCTCGACAGCGCCTACGTGTTCGCCCGCTTCGGTGGCAGCATCAGTCAGACGTTGTGGGAAGAGCTGAGCAACATCGTCGAAATCGCGATCGCCCGCTGGCAGGAGCCCGACTCATCGATCTGGGAGGTGCGCAGCGAGCGCCGGCAGTACGTTTACAGCAAGCTGATGTGCTGGGTCGCGGTCGATCGTGGGATCCGCATTGCGGATCGCTACAACTTCCCGTACGACAAGCTCGCCTGGCGACGCGCGCGTCTGCGCATCCATCGAGCGATCACCGCGCGCGGGTACTCGGAGCACCGCCATTCGTTCACCCAGGAGTTCGACGACGACGCGCTGGACGCATCGATCCTTCGCATGATGCAGGTGCGCTTTCTACGCGACAAGGATCCGCGACTGCACTCGACGGTGCGCGCCATCGCGCAACACCTCGGCGAGGGTGTGCTCGTCAATCGCTACCGCACGGACGAGAGCGAGGACGGCCTGCGGGGCGAGGAGGGCGCGTTCTTTCTCAGCTCGTTCTGGCTGGTGGACGCGCTCGCGCACGTCGGCGAGCTCGAGGAGGCCGAGCGCCGATTCGAGCGCCTCCTCCACTTCAGCTCGCCGCTCCAGTTGTTCTCGGAGGAGGTGGATGTGCGCAGTGGACAGCTGCTCGGCAACTTCCCGCAGGCCTTCACGCATCTGTCGCTCGTGGGTGCAGCGGTGAACATGGAGCGTGCCCGCCAGCGCACACTCGGCGTCAAGGGATTGCGCAAGCGCTGAGATCGCAGACTGCATAAGTATGCAGCCTGACCGTATACTTCTCGGGCGATGGCTCAGACGACACCGCTTCGCGCCGCCGTGGTCGGCTCCACCGGGTACATCGGCATGCAGTGCACGGCCCTGCTCGCCGCTCACCCGGATGTTGAGCTCACCCGCGTGCTCGGGCACAGGAGCGCCGGCAAGCGCTACTGCGACGTGGTGCCGGGGAGCCGCGTCGAGCTGACCATCCAAGACAGCCTCGACCCCGGCTCGGTCGACGTCGTGATGGCCGCCCTGCCGCACACGGTGGCAGCCTCGCTGGCGCAGGGCTGGCTCGCGGGCGGGGCCACCGTGATTGACTGCTCGGCGGACTTCCGCCTCCACGACGCACCGGCGTACCGGCGGTGGTACGGGGTCGAGCACCCCTCTCCGGATCTGCTCGATGAGGCGGTGTACGCAATGGTCGAGCTGCAGCGCGATCGCCTGGCCTGCGCGAATCTCATCTCGGTGCCCGGTTGCTATCCGACTGCCGCGCTGCTCGCGTGCGTCCCGCCGCTGCGTGCGGGCTTGATCGAGCCGGACATCATCGTTGACGCCAAGAGCGGGGTCAGCGGCGCGGGGCGTGAGGCGAAGGTCGCCAATCTCTTCTCGGAGGTGAACGAGTCGGTGCACGCGTACGGCGTTGCGGGGCACCGCCACAAGTCGGAGATGCTCGAGCAGCTGCACGACGCCGCCGGGGGTGACGTGCAGCTCACGTTCGTCCCGCATCTGATCCCGATGACGCGTGGGATCCTTGCCACCGCGTATCTCCGCCCCCGTCCCGGCGTGACCGAGACGGACTTCCATGATCTGTATTCGGCGTTCTGTGGCACCAGCCCGTTCCTCGACCACGTCCACACCCCGCCGGCGACCAAACGGGTGACCGGGACCAATCGTGCGGCGATCCACGCGGGATGGCAGGACGGTACGGCAGTGGTCACGGTCGCGATCGACAATCTCGGCAAGGGTGGCGGCGGCCAGGCGGTGCACGCCATGAACGTTCGCTTCGGCCTGGACGAGACGGCCGGGCTGGAGTCCCGCGCGCTGTGGCCATGACCGCGCCGGTCGCGCAGCAATCGCGTGCCGGTGTCTGCGCTCCACTCGGATTTCGCGGCGGCGTCGCCGCGGCGGGGATCCGCGGCGATGGGGACGAGACCCGCACCGACGTTGCGGTGATCCGCTCGGACACCCCGGCAGCCGCAGCAGGTGTCTTCACTCGCAATACCGTCAAGGCGGCGCCGGTGGTGATCTCACAGCTGACGCTTCGCCGCGGCACGCCGATCTCCGCAGTGGTTGTGAACGCCGGCAATGCCAACGCGTGCACCGGCGCGCAGGGCTTCCGTGATGCGCTGGTGATGTGCACCACGGCGGGCGACGCGCTCGACCTCGACCCGAGCGATGTCCTCGTGTGCAGCACCGGTGTGATCGGCCGCCCGATGCCCATGGACCGGCTCGTACGCGGCATCCGTGCGGCCGTGCTCTCGATGTCGCCGTCAGCGGGAGGCGATGTCGCCCGAGCGATCATGACCACCGACACGGTCGCGAAGGTGGCGGCGGCAACGTTCGTCGCGGGCTCGGTCACCTACACCATCGGAGGCACCGCGAAGGGTGCGGGGATGATGCACCCCGACATGGCAACCCTGCTCGCGTTCATCACCACCGACGCACCGATCGACTCGGTGCTGCTGCAGCCTGTGCTGTCGCGCGTCACCGACAGCACGTTCAACTGCGTGACCGTGGACGGTGATACCTCGACCAACGACTCCTGCATCCTGCTTGCCAACGGCGCCGCGGGTGGCGCGATGTTCACGGCGGGGTCGAGCGCGCTCGCAGATTTCGAGGCCGCGCTTCTGCAGGTGTGCGACTCGCTCGCCGAGCAGCTCGTCGCCGACGCCGAGGGAGCGACGCGCCACTTCCGGGTCGCCGTCAACGGGGCCGCCGATGCCGGTCAGGCACGCGTCGCCGCCCGGGTGGTCGCGCAAAGCTCGCTCGTGAAGACGGCCATCCACGGTGGCGACCCCAACTGGGGCCGCATCGTCGCGGCCCTCGGCCGCAGCGGCGCCGCCTTCACCCTCGATCGGTGCCGTGTCGCCATCGGCGGTCTCGTCGTCTTCGATCGCGGCGCTCCCGAACCGGTCGACGGTGAGCGAATCCGCGCCGCCCTCGCGCATCCACGTCTCGATATCGTGATCGACCTCGGTGCCGGCGACGGTTCCGGTCATGCGTGGGGCTGCGACCTCTCCGCTGACTACGTGCGCATCAACGCCGACTACACCACCTGATACGGAGCAACCACCACAACCACCATGCCTGAACAGACCATCGACGAGCAGATCCATCGTGCCGAGGTGCTCATCGAAGCACTGCCCTACATCAAGCGGTTCGCAGGGCACATCCTCGTCATCAAGGTCGGCGGTGCGGCGAGCGCTGCCGGCGACCTCGCTTCGGTGCTCGAGGACGTGGTGCTGCTGCGCTTCGTGGGCATGCGACCGGTGATCGTGCACGGCGGTGGGCCCGAGATCAGCGCGTGGCAGGAGCGCATGGGTATCGAGACGAGGTTCGTCGACGGGCTCCGGGTCACCGATGCGCCGACCATGGAGATCGCCAAGATGGTCCTGACCGGCAAGATCGGGCCCGACATCGTGGCGCGGATCCACACGCTCGGTGCGGGGGCGATCGGGCTCTCCGGCGAGGACGGCCCGACGCTGCTGGTCCGTCCTCGCGCCGGTGCCGACGGCGCCGACCTGGGTTTCGTCGGCGATGTGGTGCAGGTCAACGCAGAGCCGATCGTGGCCATCCTCGACCAGGGGCGCATCCCGGTGATGGCGTCTATCGGTCTCGGCTACGACGGACACGCCTACAACGTCAACGCCGACACGGTTGCCGCCGAGATCGCGGTCGCGCTCGACGCAAGCAAGCTCATTCTCATGACCGACGTCGAGGGCGTCCGTGACGGGAGCGGCACCCTGATCAGCGAGCTCGACGCTGCTCGCGGCGGTGAGCTTCTCGCCGCCGGCATCATCCACGGCGGGATGATCCCGAAGGTCGAGGCCGCCATCCGCGCCACCGACGGCGGATGCGCAACCCACATCATCGACGCGCGCGTCCCGCATGCACTGCTCCTCGAGGTGCTCACCGACGGTGGAGTGGGCACGATGCTGACCAGGACTGGTTCGACATGAGCACACACGCCGGCGACGCTCCCGGCCGCACGCCGGCGGAGCGCGCCAAGGCCGCGCTCATGGACACGTATCAGCGCCAACCGATCACCCTGCGCAGCGGCCACGGTGTCTGGGTCACCACCGACGACGGGCGCGAGCTCCTCGACGTTGTCGCCGGCATCGCCGTGAACATCCTCGGCCACAACCACCCCGCGCTCCGCGACGCCATCGCCGGCCAGGCGGCGACGCTCGTGCACACCAGCAACCTCTACTACACGGAGCCGCAACTCGAGCTGGCCGAGCTCCTGGTCGCGTCGGCCTTCCCATCACGCGTGTTCTTCTGCAACAGCGGGGCCGAGGCAAACGAGGGCGCCATCAAGCTGGCGCGCAAGTGGGGGAAGGTGCATCGCGACGGCGCGCACGTGATCGTCTGTGCACAGGGCGCGTTCCACGGTCGCACCATGGGTGCGCTCGCGGCCACCGCGAATCCCCGCTACCGCAAGCAGTTCGAGCCGCTGCCAAAAGGGTTCGTGCACATCCCCTACGGCGACCTCGAGGCACTCGAGCAGTCCATCGACGCCGCGACCTGCGCGGTGATGCTCGAGCCCATCGAGGGTGAGAGCGGCGTGATTTCGCTCGAGCCGGGGCGGCTCGCGGCGATCCGGCGGCTGTGCGACGAGCGCAACGTGCTGCTCATCCTCGATGAGATCCAGACCGGGATGGGCCGCACCGGCCGCTGGTGGGCCTACCAGCACGAGGATGCTGCGCCGGACATCATGACCGTCGCCAAGGCGCTGGGAGGCGGCGTTCCCATCGGCGCGATCCTGGCGGCGCCGCGCGCGGATGTGTTCGAGCCGGGCGACCACGGCTCGACCTTCGGAGGCGGGCCGCTCGCCTGCGCCGCAGCGGTTGCGGTGATGCAGACGATGGAACGCGAGGGTCTGATCAAGCATGCCGCCGAAGTCGGCGACTACCTCGCCGAATCGGTGAGCGGACTTGCCGAGCGGGGCGCGCCGATCACGGGGGTGCGCGGTCGGGGCCTGATGCTCGGGATCGGGCTGAGCCGCGACGTCGCCCGCGATGTGGCGGCCGCCGCACTGGATGAGGGATTGATCGTCAACGCGATCGGCGAGCGCACGTTGCGGCTCGTCCCTCCGCTGGTCATCACCCGCGACGAGGTCGATGAGGCCGTGCTGCGCCTCAGCCGCGCATTCGATTCCGTGGCCGGCGCCGGCACAGACGCATGAGCGCGGCCACCGCGCGCGTGATCGGTCCAGCCGCGAAGCCGGCGCGCCATCGCGCCATCCTCGCGCTGGTTCGCGGTGGGGTCGTCCGCACCCAGGAGGACCTCGTCGCCGAGCTGCACCGCAGGCGGTTCCCGGTCACCCAGGCGACGGTTTCACGCGACATCCGCGAGCTCGGTCTGCTCCGAGTCCACGATGATGCCGGCCCTCGCTACATGGCACCGGTCGCCGAGCTCGACGTGGAGCACACCATGCAGCGACTGCGGAATGCGATCCGCGAGCATGTCCTGGGCATCGAATTCGTCGATCTGTTCGGCATCGTGCACACCGCACCCGGATGCGCACCGCTGGTGGGTGGCGCGCTCGACGGCTCGCGCTTCGAGGAGGTCGCGGGCACCATCGCGGGGGATGACACGGTGCTGGTGATCGCGCGGTCGCGACCCGCCGCACAGCGCCTGCTGCTTCGCCTCAACTCGATGTCGGAGGAGGACGCATGACCGTCCGAGAACGCTGCGTGCTCGCGTACAGCGGCGGCCTCGACACCTCGGTCGCGATCCGCTGGCTGCAGGAGGAGCTCGGCTACGACGTGATCACCCTGACCGCGGACCTCGGCGAGTCGAAGGACGTCGACGCCGTGGTGGCCCGCGCGCTGCGCACCGGTGCGCTCAGCGCACACGTCGCCGACGCGCGCCGGGTCTTCGTCGACGCCTTCTGCTTTCCAACCCTTGCCGCGGGGGCTCTGTACGAGGGTGTCTATCCGCTCGCGACCGCACTCGCGCGCCCGCTCATCGCCAAGCTGCTCGTCGACGTCGCGCGCGAGGAGGGCGCGGTCGCGGTGGCGCACGGGTGAACCGGCAAGGGCAACGACCAAGTCCGCTTCGATGTCGCGGTGGGCGCGCTCGCACCCGAGTTGCGCGTGGTCGCTCCCGTCCGCGACTGGGACATGGGACGCCCCGACGAGCTCGAGTACGCCGCGAAGCACGGCATCGAGGTTGCGGCGACGAAGCAGTCGCCGTACTCAGTGGACGCCAACCTGTGGGGCCGGAGCATCGAGACGGGCATCCTCGAGGATCCCTGGGCGGAACCGCCTGACGAGGTCTACGAGTGGACGGCGTCGCAGCGCGACCAGGCGGCGAGCGTCGTCGTCGAGATCGGGTTCGAACGCGGTGTGCCCG
>JBAQGL010000182.1:0-10900 GCA_049287785.1 Candidatus Dormiibacterota bacterium
ACCTGCGCGACCAGGGGTGTCGGTTTCCGGGCTGCGATCGACCGCCCGCATGGACCGATGGCCACCACATCATCCACTGGCCGGATGGTCCCACCGAGCTCCACAATCTGGTCTCGTTGTGCCGGACGCATCACCGCCGGGTGCACGAGCAGGGCTGGCGCATCCACATCGCTGATGGCCTTGCGGTGGTCGAGCCGCCACCCTGACGGAGGTTCCTGCGTGGCCAGCCCCCGTGGGTATTGCAGCGATTGACGCTATTGGCGAGTATGATCAAGACTGGATCGGGAAGGGTACCCGCGGGGAGTCCTCCGCCTCAGATGCCCGGAAACGCCAAAAGAGGTACCTCGTATGCGCCGAAAGTCAACTCTCGCGGCACTGGGTGTTCTCTGCCTCGCTGCTGCCGCGGTGCCAGGAACCGCAGCAGCCTCGACGGTCAAGGCCGTCGAATACCCGATCCCAGCTTTCACGGGCAGCATCCTTGACATGACCGCAGGTCCCGACGGGGCCGTCTGGTTCACCGAGAAGCAGGCCGCCACCATTGGCCGGATCACACCACGGGGGACGGTCCATCTCTTCCCACTCCCGTCACCGGATCCTGGATACCAGCCGCCGCAGGTCATCGGCATCACCACGGGCTCCGATGGCGCGCTGTGGTTTGCAAGTGCGGCGCCGTATGCAGGCCGGCTCACAACGGCCGGTGTCTTCAGCTGGTTTCCGATGCCCACGGGTTCGAACTGGGTTGCAGCCGGGCCTGACGGGAACCTCTGGTTCGTCGAGCTCAACGGCCATATCGCGCGCGTGACAACCACCGGCGTCGTGACCGACTTTCCCGCTCCACCGAGTGGCAACGTTCCTGCCACGATCATCGCGGGCCCGGATGGCGCGATGTGGTTCAGCGACGGCGCTCAGATGATCGGCCGCCTGACGATGTCCGGCGTGTACACGGAATACCCGCTTGATCACCCGTCGAACACGGCGTGTCTTGCCATCGGGAGTGACGGCAAGATCTGGATCGCCGAGGAGGGATACCTCGCCGAGGTTTCAAGCACGGGCACCATGAAGGATCATCCGTTGCCGGCGATCAGCGGACTCGGGCTCGGCTGTCTCGCGCTCAAGGGGAAGTTGATGTGGTTCACCACGAACAACGGCGTGGGACACATGTCGCCGGGCGGCGCATACACAACGTTCGCGTCCCCATCGGGTGATGGTTCCTACACGCTATGCGTCGGACCCGATGGCCACATTTGGAGCAACGAGCTCACCAGTATCGCTCGCTGGGTCAGCGCGCCCTGAAAAGGGAGAGCGGGACGCTGACGCGCCCCGCTCTCGGAAGGAGGATGTTTCCAGCGGTGAGGGCTAAACGGCCGGCTCTCCCGTCGAAGGGTTGAGGATCAGCGGAGTCGCATTCCGGTGGTGGAAGTTGAACATCCCATCGATGGTGCCGGCGAGCGCATCGAATGACCCACCGCCGATGCGTGGCAGCGACCAGTTGTCCTCGATGAACCGGAGAATCGAGCTCGTGTCGGTGAGCGCGTTGTCCACCGAGTTCTCACGAGCGTAGGGCGAGATCACGAGCAGCGGCAGCCGCTGGCCGTAGCCGCAGCGATCCTCGAATCCGCCTGCCGGCGTGCCATGGCCGCACAGCCCGGTGCCCGACAGCGCGTCCTCGACCGAGGCCGAGGAGTTGACGATCGGCGGCATCACCTGGTCGTACCAGCCGTCCGAATCGTCGTAGGCGATAACGATCGCTGTCGACTTCCAGAACTTCGAGTGCTCGACGGCATTGATGGTGTTCACCAGGTAGGTCTGCTCGTCGATCGGATCGGAGTAACCGGCGTGGCCGTCCTGGTACCGCGGCGCTTTGACGAAGCTCACCGCGGGCAGGTTGCCGTCCTTCAGGCTCTTGTAGAAGTAGCTGAGGTCGTACTGGTGATTGGCCTGTCCGTTGTGACCGACCTCAGCCTCGCTGGCCGGTGGAAGATGCGCGGGGTTCGCGGTGCTCGCGTAGTACTCGAAGGGATTGTGGTGCGCGCTGTAGTCGCTGACCGCCGCGCCGCCGATGTTGGTATGGGTTGCGCCGCAGACCGCCGTGCCGCCCACTGATCCGGTCGGCGTGAACCCACCCTGGAACCATCCCCAGGTGACGTGTGCGGCAGAGAGCTCGTTGCCGATGTTGGTGCCGCTCATTGCAACTGTCGAGCCGGCCGAGCACTCGTCATACGCCGGATCAGCGTCCCCATAGATGGTGCCGTTGTCAGTCACGCCCGAGAGCGTCGACGGTGTTGCGCCGTGCGTCTGCCCGGACACGAGGTTGAGCACCCCCGGCGTGGACGGTCCGAACGTCGTGTCGAAGTTGTTGTCACTCATCGCAAAGCGCTGTGCGTAGTTCCAGAGCGCGGTGACGGTGTTACCGTCGTCGTAGTCCATAACCAGCCCTGGGGGCGCGGTGTCGGGCGCCGAGCAGCTCTCGACCTGGGTGTAGGTGGGGAACTTGTCCATCAGGCCACCGTCGAGGGCCTGCTGCTCCGGCATGTAGTCATGGTTCTGGTCGCAGGTGAGGGCGTTTGCCACGCCGAGCCGCTGCGGGTTCACCCCGTTCGGATTTGCGGTCAGCAGCGCCGGTGTGAGCCCGTTGATCGTGGGCGTGCCCGGCTTCGCCTTGAAGGGCTGCCCGTCGGCGTTGGTCGCTTTCGGATAGGTGCCGAAGTAGTGAT
This sequence comes from Candidatus Dormiibacterota bacterium, assembly GCA_049287785.1. Classification (GTDB taxonomy): domain Bacteria; phylum Chloroflexota; class Dormibacteria; order Aeolococcales; family Aeolococcaceae; genus Palsa-851. The sequence goes on from JBAQGL010000182.1 coordinate 2,715, forward strand.
CAAAGGAGACGTTCTCCTGGAACAGCACGACCACGTGCTTGATGGGTGATGTGGTGCTGAAACTGTTGTTCACTGCGGACGCCGCGCTCGCCCCGGTCACGGTGGCGAGCGACGCGCTGGCGATGGTGGCCGTCCCCACCAATGCCAGCGTGATCAATGGTCGTCTGGCCATGGCTCCTCCTCAAACGAATCCGGGATCTCTCAGCGCCCAAGATGATCGCGGCGTCGTTAAGGGCGTTTTGTCTGTGGGGTAACGGCTGGCTAAGGGCGAGGCGAGGCTGGGCCCCAGGACTGCCGGTTGCGGTCTCGTGACGCATTTGATACGATCGGTCGCATGAAGGGGGGAGTGGCAGGTCAGGTTGTCGACGGTCAGGTTGTCGACGGTCCACGGGCCGCGACCATCGCAAGATTCCTCTCGAAACAGACGACGATCGCTGCTGTCGTGGCGGTGATTGCCTCGATCGTCCATCTGACCGGATCGACTGGATCGGTGGCCACTGCCAACATGTCGGTGCTGGTTCTGGCGATCGTCATCGCCCAGATCACGATGCCGCACCGGCACTTCCAGGCACTGCTCAGCGCTCCGTCACACACCACCCGGTCCGTAGCCGAAGCCGAGGCCGCAACGACGTGGCAGCGGCGGAGAGATGACCCTCAGAGAGTTCGCTTTTTCGGGTTCACGGTCTCGCCGCCGGCCGGCGCATCAACGAACTGGTTGATGCGTCAGGCGCACCGCCGCACGAGCTGATCGGGGCGCGCTGCGCCGCATCGCTACCTCATATGCTGTGCGAAACAGGCAGCGTCCACGAGGGGCATGGCTATGGGTTTTCTCGACGACGTGAAGAAGGCGGCGCAGGACGCGCAGCACGCGGTGCAGCGTCAGGTGGACAACCTGCAGAAGCCGCCCGCGCCGCCGGAACCGCCACCGCTCGATAGCCCGCCCGCAAGCGTTCCTCTGGAGCCGCCGACGACGGCGAGCGCACCGCCGACTGCGAGCGCACCGCCGGATGCGCCGGCACAGCCTGGACCGGTCACCTTGCCATCCTTCGCTGCACCGCCATCCGGGCCGCCGCCGCAGCTGCCCTCGCCCGAAGGCGGCGCGCCGCTGGCACCGCCTGCTCCGACTCCGTAGCCCCAGCCGCGCGTCAGAGGGTCCGCTTCTGCGGGTAGATCGTCTCGCCGCGCGCGAGCATCGCGACGAACTGTTCGATTCGCCGCTCGCGGGTTGCCTGCTGCTTCGCGCTCCCGAGGCGATAGAGGATCGCGTAACGGTTCTGGCTGGTCAGGATCACGAACATCGCCTGGGCTTGGGGCTGCGCCGCCAACGCCGAGGCGAGGTCGGGTGGCACCTCGCTGGATGCCGGGCCCGAGTACGCGGCGTCCCAGCGGCCGTCGCGCTGCGCCCGCTCGACCTCGGCCTCCCCGGCGGGATGCATCCGGCCCTCGGCGCGGAGCCGGCTCACGATCCCGACGTTGCGCGCCGACCAGTTGCTTCGCGCCCGCCGCGGCGTGAACCGCTGCTGGTACGTGATGTCATCCCGCGGAGCGGCCTGGCCGTCGATCCAGCCGTGGCAGAGCGCCTCGTCGAGGGCCTGCGCGTACTTGAGCGCGGTTGGCTGGGTGGTGCCCTGCTTGGAAAGGACGAGCCAGATGCCGGTGGGGTTGGCATGATTCTCGGTGAGCCAGGCTCGCCACGCCGCGGCGTCCGGGACGATCAATTCCGGGATGTCGGCGCTCACATGGCAAGCGTCGCAGATGAGCCCCGAGGAACGAGGCGGTGGACGGTACGATGGCCGCGCTCATGAATGGGTGCCGGTAGCCGATCGATGTCCTGCGACTGGCTTTTCGTCGACGGTTCCAGCCTCATCTTCCGCGCCTTCTACGGTGTCCCCAAGACGGTGCGGTCACCGGACGGCAGGCTCATCAACGCCGCGCGGGGATTCCTCGAGACGCTGACGCGGCTCGCCGGCACCAGGGAACCCAGGCACATTGCAATTGCCAGCGACGCCGACTGGCGGCCGGCCTGGCGGGTCGCGCTGATTCCGGGGTACAAGGCCCAGCGGGTCGCGGAGCCGATCCCGCCGGCGCTCATCCCGCAGATGCCGGTCATCGACGCATTCCTCGCCGCGATCGGCATCGATGCGCTCGGCGTGGCCGGCTACGAGGCCGAGGACGTCATCGCCACCTGGACGGCAAAGGCAGCCGGGACCGTCGAGATCGTCAGCGGCGACCGCGACCTGTTCGCGCTCGTCGAGGACCCGCGGGTCACGGTGCTCTATCCGGAGAAAGGGGCATGGGCACTCGTCGACGAATCCGAGGTGACCCGGCGCTACGGGATCCCCGGGCGTCGCTACGCGGATTACGCGATGCTGCGCGGCGATCCGTCGGATGGGTTGCCTGGGTTGAAAGGTGTTGGCGCAGTCGCCGCCGCCTCGATGATCCGCCAGCACGGTGGCATTAGCGCGATCCTCGAGGCGCGACGCCTGAGCGAGCACGATCAGGACTACCTGACCCGAGCGAGCCAGGTGGTTCCGCCGGTCGCGGACCTTCCGATCGAGCTTCCCGAGGGCCGGCGCGACCACTACCCGGCGGATCCCGCGGCGCTCAACACGCTGATGGCCGAGCACGGCCTGCAGGCTGCGTCGAGCCGCCTCGTCGATGCGCTCAACGAGCACCTGGCGAAGTCCTGAGATGACCCGTCTTCGCACCCATCACGTGCTGATCGCCGGAATCATCGTCGCCCTGGCCGGCCCGCCGCTGTTGACGCTGGTGCTCGTCCGGCTGCCATCTTCGGAGGCTCGCGCGTACGTGTTCCTCTATCTCGGCATCGTCGCATCGCTCGGTCTGCTCACCGGTCTCGCTCCGGCGCTGGTGGCGGCGGCATTGTCGTCGTTCCTCGCCGACTACTTCTTCCTCCTGCCGGTCGGCAGCCTCAGCCTCGCCAACGCCGGCGATGTTCTGTACCTGATCATCTTCTTTTCGACCGCCGGTGCAGTCGGAGGTGTCGCGGCCCTCCGACGTCGATCAATCATCGAGGCGAGGGCGCTGTCGCGAACCCTCGCCGAGGCGAACGCCGAACTCGCACGTCTGTATCGCGACCAGGCGGCGTCGGCACGCACGGCGGTCCGGCTCGCGCAGACACAGCAGCAGGTCTCCGTACTGCGGGACGCGGACCGCGTCCGCCGCGAGCTGCTCCAGAACGTGAGCCATGAGCTGCGGACACCGCTGGCCAGCATCCTCACCGGAGCGACCGTCCTGCTCGGCCGGGGGGACATCGCCGGTCCCGTTCGCGACGGCCTCGCCGGCATCGTCACACAATCCCGCCGGCTCGATCGCCTGGTAGGCGATATGCTCGATCTCGCCCGCATCGAGGGACACGCGCTCGAGCTTCGTCTCGAGCCGACCGATGTGGGCGAGGCGGCCGCGGCGGCTGCGTCCCGGCTGAGACAGACGCGCCCAACCCGCGTTGTCCGAGTTGAGACCGAGCCGGGATCGCTGGAGGCGGTGGCCGACTGGGATCGTCTCGGTCAGGTCCTCGACAACCTGCTCGTCAACGCGGACCGCTACGCGCCGCCCTCCTCTCCCATCGAGGTCCATGTCGCGCCGGGGGCGCGGGGAACGATCGTGACCCGGGTGATCGACCACGGGCCGGGCGTCCCCACGGCGATGAAGGATCGCATCTTCGAACGCTTCGTCCGCGAGGAGCAGGCGGATTCCGAGGGAACCGGTCTCGGTCTTGCGATCGTGCGCGGGATCGTTGAGGCGCACGCGGGGCGCGTCTGGCTGGACGATCCGGAGAGTGGCGGTGGAGCTGTGTTCGCGTTCACGCTCCCAGCCGCACCACCAGAGCTGGCTCACTCAGAGCCGAGCGTCACCACCTCCGCGAACGCGTCGTAGGCGGGTCACCTGGAGGCGAGCCGAGATCCGCGTCCAGCCTCAGGCGGCAGCACCCTGTTGGGGGGTTGGGAGCACATGGACGTCGACATCGGTGAGCACCTCAATGAGCTTGCGCAGCGTCCCACGGCGCCCGCGTCCCCGGGTGACCACGATTTCGGTGGCGAGGATCTTCCGAGCGTAACGCGCCAGCGCCCCCGCCGGGTCGCGCTCGTAGAGGGTGACGAAGGTGCCGTCGGCCTGGTGGGTGAGGGCTGCATACGCGCCCAGGAGCTGCATCTCCTGCTCGGATCGCTTGCGATCCCGGACCGTGACCGCGGTCATCTTGCCGTCCAATCGAGCCGCGAGCGCGGCGGTGCTGGCGATGACGTCATCCATGCCGGGACGCGGCGGGACGCAGAGCATGACGCGCGGCTTGACCTCCCATGGCGCCTCGATCCCTCGATCTCGCATGTACGCGACCAGACGGCGGTCGGTGTGCTCGGCGAGGATGCGGAAGGCCATCTCGCGCAGTGAGGCGAGCACCTCAGGACGGAATGCGCGGGCGCGAGCCTGGGCCGCCTCGCTGGACGGCACGATCTCGCCACGGCGAAGCCGTTCGTCGAGGAGCGATGGGGTGATGTCGACGATCTCGAGCTCGGTGATCTGGTCGAGGAACTCGTCCTCGACCACATGTTCCGGGCGGGGTCCGAGCATCGCGCCCATGCCGTCGACAGTGCTGCGCAGATCGGTGAGGTGCAGCGTCGCGATCAGCATCATGCCGGCGCGCAGGAGCCGGGGGACCGACTCGGTGATCGGCCTCCCTTGGGTGTCCACACCTGCAAGGTCATCGAGGCACGCAACCTCCGGGTTGCGTCGCAACAGGGCTTCGATGTCGACGATTCCCTGGCGGGCCGGCGAGCTCGGCCCGCCGAGCACCTCCAGGTCGCCGAGCGAGACTTCGCAGCGGCTGCGCCCATCGGTCTTCACGGCGGCAACGACGACATCCGTACCGCGCTGCCGGCGCCGGTTCGCCTCGTCCAACATCGCCACCGTCGTGCCGCAGCCGCGGGCATATCCGAGGTAGACGCGCAGCCCGGAGCGGATCGCGCTGGCGTGGAGCGCGCGAAGGAGCATCTCGGAGTCAGGCCGTTGGTCGCTGGCAGCGAAGGGCACGTCGCGCCCCGCCACGGCCGGACGCGCCACGACGTGCACGCTCACATCGGGGAGCTCGGCGATCAGGCGGTCGACCAGCCCTCGCCGCAGCCGTCCGCGAACCCCGGGATGGGCTGCTTCCCCGACAACCACGTGCTGGACTGCGAGCTCCTGTGCGACCGCGATGACCGTGTCGGCGACCTTGCCCTCGCGCTGGATGAACTCGCATTGGAGCAACGCCGCGAGCTCCTTCGACTTCGCCCTGCCCCGATCGGTCTCTTCGTTGTGGTGCCCGAGCACAACGAGCACGGTGCAGAATCCCCCGAACCGCCGCGCCAGGCGGCTCGCGCGGCGGATCAATGGTCCGCTGCTCTGACGGCCGCTCACAGCAACCAGCACGGACTCTGGGGCGGGCCGGACGGCACCTCGCGCGCGACCGACGGTCTGCGCGACCAGGCGCAGCGCTATCTCGCGCAGCGCCGCGAGGTTGCCTGGCCGGAAGAAGTTGGCGAGCGCCGTGTCGATCTTCTCGGGCGCATAGATGTTGCCGTGGCGCATGCGCTTGCGCAGCGCCTCAGGGGAGATGTCGATGAACTGAATCTCGTCGGCATTGTCCAGAACCCGGTCAGGGAGGGTCTCCCGGACGGGGATGCCGGTGATGTGTTCCGCGAGGTCCTTGACGGATTCGAGATGCTGCACGTTGACCGTGGTCACCACGTCGATCCCGGCCTCGAGGATGTCCTCGACATCTTCGTAGCGCTTGGTGTGGCGGACGCCGGGGACGTTCGTATGGGCCAGCTCATCCACCAGCACCACCTGCGGGTGGCGCGCCAGCACGGCATCGAGATCCATCTCCTCCATGACCTTGCCGTGGTACTCGACCTCCAGACGCGGGATGACCTCCAGGCTTCCGATTGCCTGCTCGGTCAGCTTGCGGCCGTGGGTCTCGACGAAACCGACGACCACGTCCTCGCCCTGCGAACGGCGGTCGTGAGCCTCACGCAGCATGGCGAAGGTCTTGCCGCTTCCCGGCGTTGCGCCGAGGAAGACACGCAGGTGGCCACGCCCGACCGGAGCCGCCGAGTCTGCCACCGCGCCGAGGGCGATCGCTTCGTTCATCGATTTAATGATGCTCGCGATACCGGACGGGCAAACCCATCAGCCGGCGAGGCGCGATTGCCCGGCGTCGAGGGCCAGGTTGAGCTTGAGGACGTTGACCACGGGCTCGCCGAACACCCAAAGAATCCTTCCCTGGACCTCGGATTCAACCAGCGCCCGGACCTTGGTCGCATCCAGGCCGCGGGCGTTCGCCACCATGCTCACCTGGGCAAGGGCCGCTGCCTCGCTGATGTCCGGGTCGAAGCCGGTGAAGTCCGCGGTCACAAGGTCGATGGGCACCGGTGCAGACACGCCCGCGGCAAGGTAGGCGGCGACGGCGGCCTTCGTCGTTTCCTTCAACAGGGGGTTTGAGGGCCCCAGGTTGCTGCCCGCGGAGTTCGCCGCATTGCAGGGTTGCAGGCTCGCGGTTGTGGCGTTGTACGTGTAGGAGAGGCGCCCCTGGAAGTATTTCGGGTTGACGGTGATCTTGAGACTTCCGTCCGAAGCGAGCGTCTCCTGCGGGCAGCTCTGGCCGATGAGCGTCGATCCGACCAGCTTGCCGTTCACCGTGAGCAGGCTGCCGTTGGCATTGCTGTTGAAGGCGATCTGCGAGATCCCGGTGACCACGAAGGTGTAGACGAGCGCGAGGGCGGCGATGGCCACGGTGAGCCGGAGCCCGATCAGGAGCTGCTTTGACAGGTTGCCCAATTGCTTACGCCTAGACCAGGTGAATCGCGGTGATGATGACGTCGATGAGCTTGATGCCGATGAACGGCGCGATGATGCCGCCGAGGCCGTAGATGAGCAGGTTGCGGCGGAGCAGCGCGGAAGCCCCGACGGCGCGGAACCGCACGCCGCGGAGCGCGAGCGGAACCAGCGCGATGATGATCAGCGCATTGAAGATGACCGCACTCAGGATCGCGCTGTGCGCCGAGTGCAGGCCCATGATGTTGAGCACAGACAGTGGCTTGAGCGCCACGTAGGCTGTGAACATGGCCGGGATGATCGCGAAGTATTTCGCAGCGTCGTTGGCGATGCTGAACGTGGTGAGGGCCCCGCGGGTGATCAGCATCTGCTTGCCGGTCTCGACGATCTCGATGAGCTTGGTCGGATCGCTGTCCAGGTCGACGAGGTTCCCCGCCTCCTTGGCGGCCTGTGTGCCGCTGTTCATGGCGACTCCGACGTCGGCCTGCGCGAGCGCGGGAGCGTCATTCGTGCCGTCGCCCGTCATGGCGACGAGCTTGCCGCCGGCCTGCTCCTGACGGATCAGGTCGAGCTTGTTCTCCGGCGTCGCCTGCGCCAGGAAGTCGTCAACGCCCGCCTCGGCGGCGATCGCGGCGGCGGTCAACGGGTTGTCGCCGGTGATCATCACCGTGCGAAGCCCCATCCTGCGCAATTCCGCGAAGCGTTCGGCGATCCCGGGCTTGACGATGTCCTTGAGATGGATGGTTCCGAGAACCACATGGTTCTCGGCGACGAGGAGCGGGGTGCCGCCGCTGCGCGCTATGGACTCGACCTGCGCGGTCACCGCCGCGGACACGGAACCCTCGCCGCTCCACCTGGCAACCGAGTCGCCGGCGCCTTTGCGAATGCTGTTGCTGGCGTGGTCCACGCCGCTCATGCGAGTTTCCGCCGTGAATGGCACAAAGGTCCAGGTCTCTGCGTCGGTGCTCTCGGCAGCTCCGAAACGCCGCGCGAGCGCGACGATCGACCGGCCCTCGGGGGTCTCGTCTGCGCGGCTCGCGAGGTCGGCGGCACGGACCAGCTGCTCCATCGCGATCCCCGGCGCCGGAAGGAATTCCGTCGCCTGGCGGTTGCCCAAGGTGATGGTCCCCGTCTTGTCGAGGAGCAGCGTGTCGACGTCGCCTGCGGCCTCGACCGCGCGGCCCGACATGGCGAGCACGTTCTTCTGAAGCAGGCGATCGATGCCGGCGATGCCGATCGCGCTGAGCAGGCCGCCGATCGTGGTCGGGATGAGGCACACGAGGAGCGCGATCAGCACCGGCACCGAGATGGACGCGCCCGAGTAGATTGCGAACGGCTGCAGCGTCACGACGGCG
>JBAQGL010000183.1:0-9701 GCA_049287785.1 Candidatus Dormiibacterota bacterium
CGAGACGTCCGCGGGATCCGCGTGCGGGAGCGGCGCACCGCTGCCGTCGCACGTGCTCAGAGCCATGGGTTACCCCGACGAGCTCGCTGCCGCGGCCCTGCGCTGCACCACCGGCCGCGCGACCACGCCGGAGGACGTCGATACCGCCGCCATGATCATCGCGAGCGCCGTGGCGAGGATCCGCGACCGAGCCGGAGTGCACCCGGCTGCCCTGGGCCGCTGAGCTCGCCGGTCAGGCGGCTGCAGGCAGGCCGATCGCCGATCGCAGCGCGGACGCGTCCCTCGCAGCCGTGGCCAGGAGCGGGATGACCTGCTGCTGAAGGATCGCGATCTCAGCGACGTCAGGGGCGGTCGCAGCCTGCTCGAGGAGCTTCTCGATGGCGGCATCGTCGCCGAGGAGGTGCGAGACGTCGGTGGCGACGGTCTGGTCGAAGGGGATCGCTCGAAGCGCGTTGTCGTAGGCGATGGTCAGCTGCCGCTGGAGGCTGAGAGCCGTCTGACAGCCGCCGAGCGACACCACCGCGCTGACGGCGTCGCACGAGGTGTTCTCGGTCGCCGCCACCTGGGCCTCCCCCTGGTTGTAATGGGCGGCGGCGGCCGTGTAGCGGGACTGGATCTGGCTCGCGGTCAGCGGGATCGGGGTCGGAGAGCTCGAGCTCGTGGATTGCCCGCAGGCCAGGACCAGGGCGGCCGAAACCATGAGGACCATCGCGAATCGAGCGTGCGGGAATGGCATCGGCGCTGGTCGAGAATATCTCAGCGATGGGGCCTCGCCTCTCGGCGGGCAGGGCGGGTCGGGTATAATTCTGACCATGACAGTCGGGATTCACTCGAGTACGGCGCGGGGCGCCTCCCACCGGCACACCTCCGATCCCAACGCACCGCCCGCCGCGTCGTTCTCCATGCGGGTGAGCTCCAAGGCTCATTACGGCCTGCGCATGATGACCGAGTTCGCCAAGGCATACGGCGCCGGTCCGCTGAGCATCGCCGAGGTGGCTCGCGTCGAGCACCTCCCGCTCGCCTACCTGGAGCAGCTCGCCTCGCAGCTCCGCCGCGGTGGCCTCGTCGAGAGCACCCGGGGCGTGCACGGCGGGTACTCGCTCACCCGGCCGGCGGCGCAGATCAGCGTCCTCGACGTGGTGACGGTCATCGAGGGTGAGGTGTCTCCTGTGGAATGCGTGGCGCACGGCTACGTCACCGGCACCTGCCAGCGCGAAGGCGAGTGCGCGTCGCGCGGCCTCTGGATGCGCCTCAAGCAGAGCATCGACGCCGTTCTCAGCCAGACCACGCTCGCCGAGCTGGTGGCCGATCAGTCGTTGATCGACTCGATGGCCCCGGCTTCCGAGGAACTCTGCACATGAGCCAGGCGGTGCTCTCGATCTCCGGACTCCGCGCCACCGTGGAGGGCAAGGAGATCCTGAAAGGCGTCGACCTTCAGGTCGCACAGGGTGAGATCCATGCGCTCATGGGTCCCAACGGCTCGGGCAAGAGCACGCTCGCGTACACCCTCATGGGCCATCCCAAGTACGCCGTCACCGGGGGGTCGGTGACCTTCGGCGGCGTGGATCTGCTGCCCCTGACGGCCGACGCGCGGGCACGGCTGGGCCTCTTCCTCTGCTTCCAGTACCCGACAGCGATTCCCGGTGTCAGCACCGTCAACTTCCTCCGCGCTGCACTGCGCGCCCAGGAGAAGGAGATGCCGGCTCGCGAGTTCCTCAACCGACTCGGCGCCGAGATGAAGGAGCTGAAGATCGACGAGAGCTTCCGCTCGCGCTACATCAACGACGGCTTCTCGGGTGGCGAGAAGAAGCGCATGGAGATCCTCCAGCTGGCCATGCTACGGCCGAAGCTCGCGATTCTCGACGAGACCGACTCGGGTCTCGACGTCGACGCGCTTCGCACGGTTGCGGACGGCGTCATGCGCCTCTGCGGACCCGACATGGGTGTGCTCGTGATCACCCATTACCCACGCATCCTCGAACACCTTCACCCGGATCGCGTGCACGTCCTCCATGACGGGCGCGTGGTCACCTCCGGCGGGGCGGACCTGGCGCAGCAGATCGAGCGCGAGGGCTACGAACCAATTCTCGGGACGGCCGCTGCCGCCACCGCGTAAGGGAGACCTGCGATGGCGATTCAAGCAAAAGAGCTGACCAAGGACTACCAGTTCGGCTTCTCGGACATCGACGTGTCCGTCTTCCGCACCGCCAAGGGGCTCTCGCCCGAGGTCGTGGCGTCGATCTCGCAGCACAAGGACGAACCCGAGTGGATGCTGAAGTTCCGTCTCAAGGCGCTCGACCACTTCCGCAAGCGGCCGATGCCGACCTGGGGCGCGGATCTCTCAGGGCTCGACTTCGAGAACATCTACTACTACGTCAAGCCGGTCGAGGAGATGAGCCGGTCGTGGGACGACGTCCCCGACTCGATCAAGCAGACCTTCGACCGCCTCGGCATTCCGCAGGCGGAGCGCCAGTTCCTCGCCGGCGTCAGTGCGCAGTACGACTCCGAGGTCGTCTACCACAGCATTCGTGAGGACCTCGAGAAGCAGGGAGTGCTCTTCAGCGACTGCGACACCGGGCTGCGTGAGCACGAGGAGCTCTTCCGCAAGTACTTCGGCACCGTCATCCCCCCGAACGACAACAAGTTCGCGGCGCTGAACAGCGCGGTATGGTCCGGCGGATCGTTCGTCTACGTCCCGAAGGGCGTCAAGGTGGACATTCCCCTTCAGGCGTACTTCCGGATCAACAGCGACAACATGGGTCAGTTCGAGCGGACGCTGATCATCGCCGACGAGGGGTCGTCAGTCCATTACATCGAGGGCTGCACGGCGCCCAACTACTCGAGCGATTCGCTGCACAGCGCGGTGGTGGAGCTGGTGGCGCACAAGGGCGCCAAGATCCGCTACACCACGATCCAGAACTGGTCGGACAACGTCTACAACCTGGTCACCAAGCGGGCCATCGCCAACGAGAACGCGACCGTCGAGTGGATCGACGGCAACCTCGGCTCCAAGGTCACCATGAAGTACCCGTCGGTCTACCTGATGGGAGAGGGCGCTCACGCCGAGGTGATGAGCGCCGCGTTCGCCGGCAACGGCCAGCACCAGGACGCGGGCAGCAAGGCGATTCACGTCGCCCCGAACACCACGAGCAACATCGTGTCGCGTTCGATCAGCAAGGGCACCGGCCGCACCTCGTACCGCGGTCACATCAAGGTCCTTCCCAAGGCGCACAACGTCAAGGTCAGCGTCCGCTGCGACGCGCTGCTCCTCGACGAGGAGTCGCGGAGCGACACCTATCCGTACATGGACATCGACAACCCGGATGTGACCATCGGACATGAGGCGAGCGTCAGCAAGGTCGGCGAGGATCAGATCTTCTATCTGACCTCGCGCGGTATCACCGAGCAGGACGCGACCGCGCTGATCGTCAACGGCTTCTTCGAGCCCTTCGTCAAGGAGTTGCCGATGGAGTACGCGGTCGAGCTCAACCGTCTGCTCGCCCTCTCCATGGAGGGCGCGATCGGGTGACGACCCCGCTGGCCGATTCGCCCGCAGCGGCGCTCGGGCAAGCGGTCGCGGCAATGCGGGCTGAGGCATCTCCGGCGTGGCTCGCGGCGCGCCGCCGCATCGCCTGGGACGCCTACGAGGCAATGCCGATGCCCTCCTCGCAACGCGACGAGGACTGGCGGCGCACCGATATCGCGGCGCTCCATCCGGAGCGGTTCGCGCCCGTCGATCATGTCGACACAGCGGTCGTCGACGCGATGCGCGCCCAGCGCGATGGTGCCGCGCCCACGGCAGCCTTCGTGATCGACTCGCCGGTCGCGGCGCCGATCGAGGGATCGGACACGCTGCACGCGCAGGGAATCATCATCACCACCCTCGAGGAAGCGGCGCTGGTGCACCCCGAGCTGGTGCAGCGTGCCTTCTCCTCGGTGCGCGCCGATGAGTCGAAGTTCGTCGCGCTGTGGAATGCGTTGTGGCGAGGCGGCGTGTTCGTGTACGTCCCGCGCGGTGTCGAGGCGCTGGTCCCGGTCTGGATCGCTCACCCCGCGGGCGGTGACGGCCACGCGGTCTTCCCCTCGACGGTGGTCGTCCTCGACGAGGGCGCCGCGCTCACGGTCATCGACGCGTATGCGTCACCGACAGGGACCGCGGCGCTGCTGAGCGACGCCATGGTGATCCTCTCGGCGGCTCGCGATGCTCGCCTCGACTACAACACCGTGCAGCAGTGGGGCGAGGGCGTCTGGCACATCGGCCTGCTGCGCACCGTGCTCGACGCCAACGCCAAGCTCCGCTTCATGGGGGTCACCCTCGGCGCCCGCCTCCAGAAGGTCTGGTGGGAGGTGCTGCTCGAGGGTGTGGGCAGCGAAGCCGACGTGCTCGGTATCTGCTTCGGCGACGGCACCCAGCATTTCGATCACCAGTCGCTCCAGGCGCATGTCGGTCCGGAGACGCGGAGCAACCTGCTGCTCAAGGTGGCCGTTCGCGACCGCGCGCGCTCCGTGTACGGCGGCATGATCGACGTCGCCCCGACGGCGGTTCACGCCGACGGCTACGTCGCCAACCGAAACCTCCTGCTCAGCCAGGGCGCCAAGGCAGACTCCATCCCTCGGCTCGAGATTCGCGCCAACGACGTGAAGTGCGGGCACGGCGCGACCGCCGGGCACGTCGACGCCGACCAGCGTTTCTACCTCATGGCCCGGGGCGTGCCGCCCGAAGAGGCGAGCGCGCTGATCGTGCGCGGCTTCATGGATGACGTCCTCGACCGCGTCGCGCACCGCGGGTTCGCCGAGCTCGCCGGGACGCTGCTCGACGCCGAGATCGCCGGCGGATCCGTGACCGGGGTCGCGGCGGAACCGTCATGAGCAACGGCTGGGTCGACGTCGCGAAGACGGATGACATCCCGCCGGGATGCGCGGCCCGCGTCGAGATCGACGACACCCCGGTGGCCATCTTCAACGTCGAGGGCACGTTCTACGCGCTCGATGACACCTGCAGCCACGCCGAGGCATCCCTGAGCGAGGGCGACCTCGACATCGATCGCTGTGTCATCGAATGCCCGCTGCACGGATCGAGCTTCGATCTGCGCACCGGCGAGCCACTCTCGTTGCCGGCGGTCGAGCCGGTGCGCGTCCATCGCATCGAGACCACGAGCGACGGGTTGCTCCGCGTGGCGCTCGCCGACGAGGTCACCGCGCAGTGAGCGCGCCCATCGCGACGGAACCCGGGCTCGACGTCGCCCGCATCCGCGCCGACTTTCCGATCCTCCAGCGCGAGGTCGGCGGCCACCCGCTGGTGTATCTCGACTCGGCCGCGACCTCGCAGAAGCCGCGCGCGGTCGTCGACGCCATCGATGCCTACTACGCGACCAGCAACGCGAACGTCCATCGCGGCGTGCACACGCTCGGCAATGAGGCGACCGACTCCTTCGAGCAGGCTCGAGCACGGGTCGCGGCCTTCATCGACGCACCCGCCGAGGGACTGGTCTTTGTTCGCAACACCACCGAGGCGATCAACCTGGTCGCATCGTCGTATGCGACGCAGTTGCTCGAGCCGGGCGATCGCATCGTGGTCACCGTCATGGAGCACCACAGCAACCTCGTCCCGTGGCAGCTTGCCGCGGAACGGCGCGGGCTGCAGCTGGCAGCGATCGACATCGACCAGGACGGGCGCCTCGATCTGAGCACGCTCGACGAGTTGCTCGCCGAGCCGACGCGACTGGTCGCCATCGGGCATCAATCCAACGTGCTCGGCACCGTCAACGACATCCGCATGATCACCGAGCGAGCCCATGCGGCCGGCGCCCTCGTGTGCCTGGACGCCGCACAGTCGGTGCCGCACATGAGCTTCTCGGCGCGCGAGCTCGACTGCGATTTCATCGCGTTCAGCGGGCACAAGATGTGCGGCCCCATGGGCATCGGCGTGCTGTGGGCACGCCCCGAGCTGCTCGAACGCATGCCTCCCTTCCTCGGCGGCGGAAGCATGATCAGCCGGGTCACCCTCGAGCGGACCACCTGGAACACGGTGCCGCACAAGTTCGAGGCGGGCACGCCCGACGTCGCCGGGGCGGTCGGCCTCTCCGCCGCCTGCGACTACATCGAGGCCATCGGTCGCGGTCGCATCCACGCGCACGAGATGTCGCTGACCCGCCACCTCCTCGATGTTCTAGACGAAGTTGGCGATATCACGATCTTCGGTCCGCGCGATCTCGAGGCGCGAGGCGGCGTGGTGAGCTTCAACCTCGCCGACGTGCACGCCCACGACGTGGGAACCATCCTCGACCGCCGCGGTATCGCGGTTCGCGCCGGCCATCACTGTACACAGCCGCTCATGGCCCGCTACGACGTGCCGTCGATGGCACGCGCGTCGGTGTACCTCTACACGACGCACGAGGAGATCGACGCTCTCGGTGAAGGGCTTGGCGAGGTGCGCCGGGTCTTCCGCGTCTAGAGCCGGCGGCTCGGGAGCAGCTTGCTCCTCAGCCGAGCTGCTCGACTCCCATTAGGTTCGGCTGACCAGGAACGCGGCGATCCGAGCCGCGGCCTCCACGCGAACCGACAGCAGGCCGTGCCGCAGGCCCGGATAGATCACCAGCTCCGCGTCGCGGAGAGAGCCCACCTCGCGCCGCAACAGGTCGATCTTCGCGAAGGGATCGCGATCGCCCGAGAGGAGCAGGACGGGAGACTGGATCTGCGGCCAGTGTGCGGTGCGCAGCTCATCGGGATGTCCCGGCCGGTGCAGGGGATAGCTGAGCAGGACGAGCGCGCTCACCGGTTGCGCCGCGGCGAGCATGCTCGCCATCCGGCCGCCGTATGAGTGACCGCCGATCGCCGCGCCGGGCTGTTCCTCGAGCGACGTGCGGAACACCTCGATTGCCCGCTCGCTGTTCGACTTCGGGAGGTCGAGCGCCGTCGCTGCAATGCCGTGTTTCGCGAGTTCGGTGACCCACGGGCGCATCGAATCGGCCGTGCCCGAAGCGCCGTGGCCGAGGAGGAGTCGCGAGCCGGCGGGCTGCAGGGGTGCTCGGCGCGTGCTCACAACGACGTCAACCCTGCTCGCGTTCGAGGATCTGGAACGCCGCCGGCTGGGGGGAATGCGCCGGCGTCGGCGGCCGCCCCGGTAGCCAGCTGGCGCACACCAAGGCTCCGCAGAGCAGGATGCCGCTGCCACACCAGAACGGAAGCCCGGCGTTCAGGCCATACAGCGATCCCAGGACCGCAGCGCCGAAAGCCATGCCGCTGAACTGGTACAGGCCACCAATTCCCATGGCACGTCCGCGCACCGCCTCTGGAGTGCTGTCCCCGATGACCGCGAACAGGCTCGGCTCGAGGATCACCGTCGCCACCGCCTCGATCGCACCGACGGTCAGGATTATTGCCAGGATCTGCAGGAACGGGTAGGTGGCCGCACAGGCGGCTACCACGACGAGCCCTGCGGTCACGAGCTTGCGGCGATCCGCCCGGTCGGCCAGGCGCCCTCCGGCGCGGGCGAGCAGCAGGATCGGCAGTGCGAACAGGCTCACCGACAGCCCGATGACGAACGGATTCTGACCGCGCGCGGCGAGATATTGGGGCCAGACAACGTCGTACATCGACCAGATGGTGCCAACCGCGAAGAGCGCTGCGATTGGCACGACGATGCCGCGGATGCGCCACCAGCGGAACCGTTCCTTTCGGACCACCGTGCTGGCGACATGGGCACGCGTCTCGGGAACGCGGAACATCGCTCCGAGGCCGATGAACATGGAGAGACCGGTGATGCCGAACACCGCGGAGTCGCGCCAGAGCGCCGCCGCGCCGCCGACGAACGGGCCGACCAGCAACCCGACCATCTCGTATGCCTGGAGCTGCGAGAATCGCTCCGCCCTCTTTTCCGGAGCGCTCAGGTCGGTGAGTGCGGCGCGCAGAGCTGGAACGTAGGCGCCGGCGCACGCACCCATGATGATGCGGATCCCGGTGAGCACGGGCAGCGTCCCGATGTTGAAGAAGAGGAAGAGCGAGAGAAAGGCGTAGACGAGCCGCGGTCCGATGAGGAAGGGTTTGCGACCCCACCGATCACAGAGTCTTCCGGCAGGGACCTGGACAAGCGTGTTGGCCACAAGCGGACCGGCGATGAAGATGGCCACCGCAACGGAATTGCCGCCTCGGTGCGCGACGTACAGCGGCGCGATCGGGAAGACTGCGGCGACGCCGGTGAACATTATCAGCTGCCCGATCAGGAGCCAGAACGCGGGGTCCGCCCTGCCCGTTCCAGCGCGCGCAACGACATCAGTGCGAGCCATGGCT
This sequence comes from Candidatus Dormiibacterota bacterium, assembly GCA_049287785.1. Taxonomy (GTDB): domain Bacteria; phylum Chloroflexota; class Dormibacteria; order Aeolococcales; family Aeolococcaceae; genus Palsa-851. Next base: position 8,290 of record JBAQGL010000183.1, read on the forward strand.
CCATTCTCAGGTTTTGGGTGCGAACCGTTGGACTACGATGGAGCTATGGCACTCGGCTCCGCGCCCCTCGACGACGATCTGTATCGAGAGATCATCCTCGACCACTACCGCAACCCTCGCCACCATCAGTCGGTCGACCCTGCGGACCGGGTTATCGAGGCGAACAACCCACTCTGCGGTGACGAGATCGACCTCAGCTACCGGATCGACAACGGCACGGTCGCGGCGATCGGGTTCGTGGGTCGTGGCTGCTCGATCAGTCAGGCGTCGGCCAGCATGCTCTGCGAGGCGGTGACCGGCATGAGCGTGGAAGGTGCCGCGTCACTCGCCGAGCGCTTTCGGGCGATGTTGACGAGCTCCGGCGCCTCACCGGACGACGCGAATGACATCGGGGACCTCGAGGCGCTCCGTGGGGTGCGGGCCTACCCGGTTCGCATCAAGTGCGCGACACTCGTCTGGAACGCTCTCCTCGAAGGGCTTGCCGAAACCGCCGCCACACCCGCAGCAAGGATCGCGAAATGAGCACGACGGAACCGCTTTCGACGACCGAGCCCGCCACCCCGAAGGAGGCGAAGGCTTCGGATGAGTTGATCCGGGCGGCGTTGGGCGAGGTCTATGACCCGGAGATCGGCATCGACATCGTGTCGCTGGGACTGATCTACGGCACCAACATCGACGATGACGGCCTCCTCACCATCGACATGACGCTGACCACTCCGTACTGCCCCATGGGCCCGATCATCGAGACCCAGGCCCACGCCGTCTGCGCGCCGCTGCCGGGCGTGCGCGACGTGCACATCAACCTGGTGTGGACGCCGCCCTGGGATCCGCGGACGATGGCCTCCGATGAGGCCCAGCTCGAGCTCGGCATCTACTGATCTCGACGCCGGCGGTCCGGTCTGCCATGGTTGCTGCGTGGAACGGGTCTTCACGCATGCCGAGGCGACGGCCCTGTTGCCCGAGCTGACCGAGTTGCTCACGGCGCTGTTGAGCGCGCATCACGTGTCGATGCACCAGGACCCCGGGATGGACGGCCGTGCAGTGTCCTCGAACGGCTCTGCGTCCGCCGCGATCAGGGCCTCGGGACCTTTCCACGATGCGCAGCGTCTCAGCGCGGAGATCGAGGCGCTCGGGGTCATCCTCCGAGATCCCGCCACCGGCCTCGTCGATTTCGCCGCGGTCAGGAATGAGCAGCCTGTCTACCTCTGCTGGCGGCTCGGGGAGGAGCGCATCGGCTACTGGCATCCTCGCGACACCGGCTTCATGGGTCGTCTGCCGCTCTGATCAGGAATCCTGAGTCCGCCACGCCCCGCGCCCAAACCGGGATACAATTTTGGAGCGTCTCTCGGCCCGGACCCGCCCCGCCTTCCATACGACGCATGCGGACGCGGTGCCGTGGCACTCAGGCAAAA
>JBAQGL010000184.1:0-8439 GCA_049287785.1 Candidatus Dormiibacterota bacterium
ATGTTTGCCGAGTCGAGGATCGCCTCACCGTCGGTGAACCGTGCTTCGGGCTCGCGGCCGAGGTCGAGCACGATCTCGAGGAGATCGCCTCGTCCCTGGGAGAGACGTTGCGCGGCAGACGCGATGCGGGGCGGCAGGGCTGCGAAGAGCAGGTTGAGCTCCTCTTCCCATGAGGATCCGTAGGGCATCATCTGGACGACGATCTCTGTCTCCTCGTTGTGGTCGTGCTCGTGGACAGGACGCGGAGCGGTACGGAAGACGAGCTTGATGGGACACTGCGTGCGATGCCGGCCTGGACCAGCACGGGCTTCTTGCGGCGCGATGGCGCAGCGATGCGCACCTTTTCACCGAGCTCGCTGATGAGCAGCAGCTGGGTGCCGTAGACGGCGAACCCGCGCTGCTGGAGCGCGCGTATCAGCTCGGAGTCGTAGTGACGGAGCACGCAGGAGGCGGGCCCTGAGGGCAGCTCCGCAAGCACGGCGTCGATGATGGCATCACGCAGTGCGGGGTCGTGTCCCTCGACCATCATGCTGAGGCTCGCGGGCTGGGCCGCCGTCGGCGGTCGGATGGCCGCCCAGGCGACGACGCCGGGACGCTCGACGACCAGATGGCGGACGTTGTCGCGACCCATGCCGGCGACCAAACCCTGCGCATAGCCGGCCTGCCATGTCTTCAGCGATGGTCCCTCGACCGCCGCCACCTGCGAGGGGGTCGTGCGGAGGTAGAGCAGGTAGATCGCCGCGATGTCGTCCCGTCGAGCGGGACGGATGAGGGCGGAATTCACCGACGGCTCGGGCTGCGCCGCCGCCTGGTCGCGATAGAGGATCTGCTCGGTCGCGAATTGCGTGTAGCCGTGCTCGAGAAAGACGGGCAGGAGCGGATGGTCAAGCGGCAGGCGCACGTGCACGCGCTGCACGCCGTGCTCGAGCCCGCGGTTCCGCACGCCGTCGAGCAGCTCCGCACGCGCGAAGTGGCCATGCGCGGTCGTCGAGGTGCAGAGGTTGAGGATCTGCCACGACCGCGGGCGCACGGACAGGGACTGCACCTGCACGAATCCGACCACGCCCTCCTTGGTGTCCTCGGCGACGAGCATCTCCTCCGAGACGTCGGTGATCGGCACCAGCGACGACAGCGACTTGGTCAGTGCCTGCCAGAGGCGCAGCAACGTCGCCTGCGGAACCGGGCTGTCGAGGGTCATCTGTGCCCCGTGTCGCTCGTCCTCGGTGGCTTCCCGGTACAGCTGCTCGATGCGCGCGAGGTCGCGGAACGATGCCGAGCGGATGATCACGCCGCGCTGACCTCGAGGGCGACCGCAGCGCGCTCCAGGAACAGCCGGTGCAGGCGCGAATCGTTGGTCATCTCGGGGTGGAAGCACAGGCCGATATGCGGCCCCTGTGCGACGGCCACCGGGTTGTCGCCGAAACTGGCGATAACCTCGGCATCGGGGCCGGCCTCCTCGATGCGCGGCGCCCGTATGAACACCGCGCGGAATGGAGCCACGCCGAGCGGCGAGACCCGGATGTCCGCCTCGAACGACTCCACCTGACGCCCGTAGCCATTGCGCCGGACGCTGACGTCGAGGATTCCCAGCGCGATCTGATCTGGTCGTCCGTCGAGCACCTCGCGACTCATCAGGATGAGGCCGGCGCAGGTCGAGAGAGTCGGCATGCCACCGGCGAGGCGCTCGCGAAGTGGCGTCTCGAGATCGAAGACCTGAATGAGGCGGCTCATCGTCGTGGACTCCCCGCCGGGAAGGACCAGCGCGTCGACATTCTCGAGCTCATCGGGGGTACGTACCGTGGACGCGTCCGCGCCGCAGCCGCGGAGTGCCATCAGGTGCTCCCGGACGTCGCCCTGGAGGGCGAGGACGCCTACCCGGAGGATGGTCAATTCCCTCTCAGCGGACGCGAACGCTCCGTCCCTGGTGGGGCAGGCTTCGCGTCATTCGCACGTCTCTAGTGTACGCCGCCGGAAGGGCGGTGGCAGTCTCACCAACCGCGGGTTGCGAGCAGCTCCCCGGCCGGCATCGACGCCACGTCGAGCCCTGGCATGGCCTTGCCCAGACCTGCGCTCACTTCAGCGATGACCTCGGGTTTGTCGAAATACGTCGTCGCGGCAACGATTGCCTTCGCATAAGCCTCGGGATCGGTGCTCTTGAAGATGCCACTCCCGACGAAGTTGCCGTCACAGCCCAGTTGCATCATGAGCGCGGCGTCGGCGGGAGTCGCGATACCACCGGCGGAGAAGTTGACAACCGGCAGCTTTCCCGTACGGTGAATTTCCTGGATGAGGTCGAAGGGTGCGCCGAGATGTTTCGCCTCGGCCATCAGCTCCTCCGGCCGCATCGACGCGATACGGCGGATACCGCCCTGCACGGCGCGCATGTGGCGCACCGCCTCGACAACGTTGCCGGTGCCGGCCTCGCCTTTGGTGCGGATCATCGCGGCCCCTTCGCCGATTCGCCGGAGCGCCTCGCCCAGGTCGCGCGCCCCACACACGAAGGGCACGTCGAACTGCCACTTGTCGATGTGATGCTCCTCGTCGGCGGGGGTCAGCACCTCGGACTCGTCGATGTAGTCGACCCCGAGCGATTGCAACACCTGCGCCTCGACGAAATGACCGATGCGGGCCTTTGCCATCACCGGGATCGTCACCGCCGCGATGATCTCCTTGATGAGACTCACATCGCTCATGCGCGCGACGCCGCCGTCACGACGGATGTCCGAGGGCACGCGCTCAAGCGCCATGACCGCGACCGCACCGGCATCCTCGGCGATCTTCGCCTGCTCGGGTGTGACCACATCCATGATGACGCCGCCCTTGAGCATCTCTGCCAGGCCGCGCTTGACGCGCATGCCGCCGGTGTGGGGCTCGTGTCCGTTGGAACTTGTCGCATCGCTCGTCATGGTCTCGCTCCTCGCCCGGCTCGCTATGCCGGGAACGCGCTCATTCTAAGGCTTTCGCGACGAGTTCTTCGCCCCGGATCTCGCTGGTGCTGCTGGCTTTGTTGCAGGTTTTGTGGTGTTTCGCGCAGCCGTTGCAGTGGTCTTTGTTGCAGGTTTTGTGCTGGCCTTGGCTGCCGGCTTTGCGACCGACCTGGGTCCCGCGACCTTCTCGGTGTTGAGCTTGAGCGTCTCGACCGACCGCTGCAGGTTGCCGCGCACAATCGGTTCCGCTGCACGGCCCAGCAGCTTGCCGGCAATCCCTCCACCGAATTCGTACTCCATGTCGAAGGTCACCTGAGTCTTCTCACCCTTGGGTGTGAATGCCCAGAGACCGATCTGTTTGAACCCTTCGTTGGAGTGCCAGCCGATGGCTTTGTTCTCCGTCCATGTCGTGATGTCCACAACGGACGTCAGTGTCGTCGGACCGGCTTTCATCCCAACCGCGAACTGCGCACCCTTGCCATGGGTGACCTTGCCGGTGGGCTGCCACTTCACCAGATCCTTCATGTACTTGGTGGTGTTGCGGTAGTCATCCACGTAGGCGAATACCGTGGCCGTGGGAGCGTTGATGGTCATGTCGATGGTGATTCGACCCATGCCTGGACTCCTGGCGCGGTGGCCCCGCGCGATTGCCTCAGTATGCGATTCGCGGCCAGTCCCTGCAGGCGATCTCGGAGCCCGCTGAAGCGGGTGGTATCATCCGGGCCGGCGCCGGGAAGTAGCTCAGCCAGGTTAGAGTGCGCGGTTCGGGACCGCGAGGTCGGGAGTTCGAATCTCCCCTTCCCGACGGTCTCTCCGCTGTTGATTGCACGACAGGTCAGTGCGCGGTGCACACCGACCGAGTGGCCCACCCTGCGGCGTACACGTCATCTGCCGTGGGATCTTTGCCCGTGCAGTAGATGTCGTCAACCAGCAGCTGGCTGCTCTGCACGATCACGACGAGGTCGTATTTCTCCGTGGTGTTTCCAGCGCCAGATCCCAAGACAACATGCGCGATGCCGCCGGTTGGTGATGGCGTCGTGATGACCGACTTGGTTGTCCATTCGGGGTCCTGGCCGCCTCCCAACGGGTCGGGTGCGCTCACGACTCCGTCGACAGCGCTTCTCAACTGGGCGACCAGCCTCGCAGTCAGTGGGCACGCGGCGAACACGTCGAGCCCGGATGAGCCGGCGTCGCAGGTGGTGAACATCGCGTCGCCGGCGCAGCTGGCCGGCGTGCAAGCGGGATACATCATGGATGCGACCACGTTCAGCTCATCGCCAGTCGCCGCCGCGGTCGATGCGGGGGCCGCCGAGGGAGTCGCGGTCGCCGCGTAGGTCGGTGCCGGCGTCGCCGTGCCGGTCGATCCGGCCGTGGGGTTCGCCGGTGAACCGCAGGAAATGACGAGCGCCGGCGCCATCATCGCCATGCCCCGGAAGGCTCTCTTGAGAGACCTCACGCGACCTTCCTGCAGTTGGACATGACAGCGACCAGATAGCATTAAAGGTCGCGGCCCCGTAGCTCAGTGGATAGAGCGGCGGTTTCCTAAACCGTGCGCGCAGGTTCGATTCCTGCCGGGGCTACCAATGTCGTGTACGCGAGTACGCCACCAAATCCAATCAGCCCTGCGCCGGCAGCACCTTCGGTCACTCGAGTACAACGCGGGCTCATCGATCGACCCGCAAGTGCGACACCGGTTGCGAGCAATGTGACCCAGGTCAGGCTCCCGATAGCGACGCCAACCACGAGGATGATTGCCGAAGCTGTCGTGTGCACGAGTCCCGCTGTGCTCGCCGCAGCGAAGATGGCCGCCCACGACACGATCGTCGACGGGTTGGATGCGGTCCCACCCAACGCGGTCAGGAACGCGCGGCGTGGGGCGGCAATTTCCGAAGCGGTTTCCCCGCCTACTCGGACGCGGAACGCGCCGTACAGGGTTCGTGCTCCGAGCCAGATGAGCACGATGGCGCCGGCAAGCCCGAGCGCGAGGCGCAGCGGATGGATCGACAGGAGCGGCGCGGCGCCCCCGGCTCCGGCAGCGGCGTAGAGACCGTCGACAGTCGCGATACCTGCGCCGATCGCCGCCCCCACTCTCCACCCACTACGCAGCGTCGACCTGATCAGGAACAGGGACATCGGACCGAGTTGCAGCGCAACGAAGAATCCGAGTCCGAACCCGATGATCTCGGCATTCATGATTCGGGGCGCTCGTCGGTGTCGCGGGTCACGAGAGATCCAGACGTTTCAGCGGGCCGATTCTCTTCCAGAAGATCAAGGTCCCGGTCAGCCCGCCGTGCGGCTTGAAAGCGTAGTCGGGAATCTCACCGGTCAGGGTGAAGCCGAGTCGGTGATACATGCTGCCGGCGCCACCGTCGACCGCGGTGTCGAGGACCAGCAAGGTTCGGCCCAGCTCGACCGCGATGGTTTCCGCCGCCTGCATCAGCGCGGTGGCCACGCCGTGGCCGCGATGATCCATGCGGGTCATGAGCTTGGCGATCTCGGCTCGGTGCGGCTGGTTGGCTGGGAAGTCGAGGAGAAGAGTCACGCTCCCGACCAGGACGTCACCCTCCCACGAGCCGAGCACCACACGCTCATTCCGTGCCTGTGCGGCCAGCGCGTCAGTCCAGTACGTCTCTGCGGCAACCGAGCCGAGTGGATGCATGAAGCTCACCGAGCCGCCGTTCGCAACCACCTCGATGAGCATCTCGCTCAACTGTGCGAGGGTCTCCACTGATGCGCGCAGTGTGGTGATCTCCAGGTCCGCCATGGCAACAGATTGTGCAAGCGCAGCCATCAGTCACGCGGATTCCGGCTCTTACGTGCGGGTTCGAGCGCCGGCGAGCGGTGCGACGCGTGGCGTTGTGACGCCGACCGGCTGCTGCGACCGCCACGCCGCCATGCAAGCAAGCACGGCTGTTGCGACGAGCGCCCAACCCGCGAGCTGCCCCGGCGGAAACTTCGCTGCATCGGCGAAGTCCGCGAACGCGGCCAGGGTGATCAACCCCCAGGCACCGAATGCCAGGCTCACCGGTGAACTCGCCGTCAGGGGCGCATCCGGCCCCATGAGCCGCGCCGCCGCGGCAACGCCGATGACCATGACCGGCGCGAGCATCACGAGGTCATCCGAGTACGCGTGGGGAGATGCGATCAGGGACAGCACCGCGGCGCCCACCAGCGTGACGTCGAGGCGGCTCGGATCGCGGCGGACCAGTGTCCCCAGCCATACGGCGGCTGCGCACGCGAGGAGGGTCACGAGCAGGCCGAGCAGGTGGGCCGCCGCACCGTTGCCGAGCAAGGATCCGACCACGCCGATGAAGCTCAGCATGTTCGCCAGCACCCATCGCGTGGTCGACCCGGCGAGGATCTTGATGAAGCCCTCGATTCCCGACGGACCGACCAGCGCGAGCGAAGCCAGCGCCAATCCGCCCGCTCCGGCGATGGCGCCGAGAATGATCCGGCGCCGGCGCCAACCGAGCAGAAACGCGAGCAAGCCGAGCGCCAGGTGCGGCTTTGCGATCCCGGCCGACACGACCAGCAACGCGGCGCCGGTGGCCTGGTGGCCGCCCTTCCACGCGCGGTAGGCGAGCACGATCCCGAGCGCCAGGATCGGGGTCCACTGCGCCTGGATCAGCGTCGTCCAGGTGCCCATCGAGGCAAGCGCGGCGGCCCCGGCGGCAACCTTCCAGACCCGCGGAGTCCCGCGCGGCCAGTCCACCCAGCGGACCGCCAGGACGATCGACAGGAGGAGGACCGCGACCTCGAGCGCCCCCCAGAGACGGTAGGCGATCGGGAGCGGCAGGAACGTCGCGGGCAGCACCAGCGCGGCAGCGACCGGCGTGTTGACAAAGGGCAGGTTTCCCTCGCGGTCGGGTGCGATCAGCGCGCTGTGGAGCGGCTGCTGAACGGCCTCGTTGTACAGGTCCCCGGTATGTCCCTGACGCAGCAGCGTCCCGCCGACGTAGAACGCGGTGAAATCACTCCGGCCGACGTCGATGCTGCTCACCTGCGACCAGACGACTGCATACGCGAGGAGCAGCGCCGTCGCGAAGGCGATGATCAGCCGAGCAGGTCGTTGAGATCGGCTCACCTTCGGGAGCCTATCCGGTGCCGGCGGGAATCCCCGGCGTGTTATCAGGCCGTCACAGTGCGATCGATTCGATATCCACGAGCGCAGCCGACGTGGCTCGATGCACTGCTGCGACACTTCACCGCGATGATCACGGCCGCCCACGCGGTGCTGTATGCCGGCGACCCCGATAGAGCGCGGGCGTTCTTCCGTGACGTGCTCGGCATGCCGAACGTTGACATCCACGACGGCTGGCTCATCTTCAAGCTTCCCCCGGCCGAGCTGGGAGTCCATCCGGCCGGCGAGGGGTCACCCGGCGGCCACCACGAGCTCTTCCTCATGTGCGACGACATCGATCGCACCGTCGATGAGCTCACTGCGAAAGGCGCTGAGTTCTCAGAGCCGATCAGCACGGCTCGCTTCGGTCGACTCACTCGCCTGCGGGTCCCCGGAGGCGGAGAAATCGGTCTGTACCAGCCTTCGCACGCCACCGCATACGACCTCGAACCCTGAAACGCGTCACCGTCGTCACGCACTTGGACGGCTCGGTACCATGAGGCGATGAGCTCCGAAGCGCACACGCAGATGGTCCAGGCACCCGATGGGCGGCAGCTCGAGGTGGTGACAGCTGGGCCGGAGGACGGCCGTTGCTTCCTCTTCCACAGCGGGACGCCCTCGGCGGCTGCGGCATATTCGCCGCTGGTCGCGCAGCTCGCCAAGCGCGGGTTGCGCCTGGTCACGTTCTCGCGAGCCGGCTACGCCGGGTCGTCGCCCATGCCCGGCCGCGGAGTCGGTGATGTGGCGACCGACGTGCAGGCGGTCCTCGATGCGCTGAAGATCGGCTCGTTCTTCTGCGCCGGTCAATCCGGCGGCGGTCCGCATGCGCTGGCGTGCGCGGCACTCCTACCGGATCGCGTCATCGCCACCGCGTCACTCGCCGGGGTCGCCCCGTGGGGCGCCGACGGCCTGGACTGGCTCGGCGGCATGGGTCCAGAAAACCTCGAGGAGTTCGGCGCCGCCCTGAAAGGCAGGGAGGCCATCGAGGCGTACCTCGACCGTGAGGCTGTTGTCATCCACGACGTCCGCCCCGAAGACGTGGCAGCGTCGCTGGGCGGTCTCGTCAGCGATGTCGACAAGGCGGCGCTCACCGGTGCGTATGCCGAGTTCATGGCGAGCGTGCTCGGTCGCGCCGTGTCGACCGGCATCGCGGGATGGCGCGATGACGACATCGCCTTCACCCGCCCCTGGGGGTTCGACCTCGGGTCGATCGAGACTCCCGTGGCCGTCTGGCAGGGAGGCGAGGACCGCATGGTGCCCATGTCACATGGCGCGTGGCTCGCCGCCCATATCCCCGGGGCAGACGCGCATCTCCTCCCCGGAGAAGGCCATCTCTCCCTCGCACTCAATAAGATCGGTGACGTGCTGGACGGCTTGCTCGCGATGGGCGAG
>JBAQGL010000185.1:0-1838 GCA_049287785.1 Candidatus Dormiibacterota bacterium
ATCAAGCAGGTCAACGAGCGCGGCCGTTCATTCGGGATCGCCCTGTCATCGTGCATCCCGCCGGCCTCGGGCAATCCGATCTTCGACCTCCCCGAAGGCGAGATGGAGGTCGGCATCGGCATCCACGGTGAGCCGGGCCGCCGCCGCGCGCCACTCGGCAGCGCCGCAGAGATCGCGGAGATCATGGTCGAGGCCGTGACCTCCGACCTTGCTGCCAAGTCTGGCTCAAACGTGCTGGCGTTCGTCAACGGTATGGGTGGCACGCCGCTGCTCGAGCTCTACCTCCTGTACGGCGAGGTGGAGAAGCGCCTGCGGGCCCTCGGGCTCAACCCGGTCCGCAACCTGGTGGGCAGCTACATCACATCGCTCGAGATGGCGGGTGCGTCGCTGACCGTCGTCGAGCTCGACGACAACCTCACTGCACTGTGGGATGCGCCCGTGCACACGGCTGCACTTCGCTGGGGAGGCTGATGCTATCGTGGCGGTCGCTATAGCGATGGATGCGCAGACCGTCACCGCGTGGATGAACGAGATCGCCGCATCGGTCCGCGCCGAGCGAGACTACCTGGTCCAGCTCGACGCGGCGATCGGCGATGGCGACCACGGCATCAACCTCAATCGGGGGTTCGATGCCGTGACACTGGCGTTGAGCACCGAGCCGGACGGAACCCCGGGAAGGCTGTTGATCCTCTCCGGCAAGACCTTGGTGTCCACCGTCGGCGGAGCAAGCGGTCCGCTCTGGGGATCCGCGCTTCGCAAGGCGGGCCGTGCCCTCGGCGACGGTCCGACCTTCGATCTCGCGCAGCTGGTCGACGCCATGGCGGCTGCGCTGGCGTCGATCCAGGACCTCGGCGCCGCGGTGCCGGGTGACAAGACGATGGTGGACGCGCTGGAGCCGGCGGTGACCGCGATGCGAGAGGGGCTGGCGCGGGGGGCGTCGAGCGGAGAGATGCTTCGCTCCGCAGCGGAGGCGGCGGAGGCGGGCATGCGGGCCACGATTCCCATGCAGGCGCGAAAGGGACGCGCGTCCTACCTCGGCGAACGCTCGATCGGTCACCAGGATCCTGGAGCGACCTCGACCGCCCTGATCATGCGCGCCCTCGAACGGACGGTCGCGAGCACTCCTTAATAGATGACCGAGCGTGTGCTCGCTGGCGTTCCGGCGTCACCGGGGACCGCGTTTGGAGTGGTGCGGCGCCTGGACGCTACCGGCGAGATCGACGGAACCGTCCTCGATGACGCTTCGCGCCCAGCTGCCGCGGCGCGCGCTCGCGACGCCCTGGCGCAGTCGGCCCGGGAGCTCGACGACCTCGCCGCGAAGCTCCGAGCCGAGGGGCGCACCGAGGAAGCCGACATCGTCGACGCTGGAACCATGATGGCGGTGGATCCTGTACTGCTCGAGTCCGTGGAGAACGCGGTGCTCACGCGCGGTCTCACCGCGGCGAGCGCGATTCTCATCGAGGTCGAGTCAGTCGCACAGCAACTCGACACACTCGGTGATTCGGAACTTGCCGCCCGCGCCGCGGACGTGCGGAGCCTCGCTCGGCGCGCATCGCGGCTGGCATCGGGCGGGTCCCGCGGCACACGTCCGTTGACGGCGGGTGAGGCCATCCTGGTTGCGCCGGATCTCGGCCCGGCCGACGTCATCGAGCTCGACAGCGACGTGTCCGGCATCGCGCTTGCGGTGGGAGGCGTGACCGGCCACGCGGCCATCGTGGCTCGGGGGCTCGGGCTCCCGATGGTGGTCGGTGTCGGGGGCGACGTGCTTTCGCTGGTCGACGGTGAGCCATGCATCGTCGATGCAGGTCAGGGCGTGGTCATCGCGTCGCCCGACGGCG
>JBAQGL010000186.1:0-2629 GCA_049287785.1 Candidatus Dormiibacterota bacterium
GCAAGATTGCGAGTGTCTCCTCTAGCCGTTCCAGGTCCTCGAGAGCCAGCAAGACCGCGGATGGCCGGCCGTGCACTGTCACGGTTACCCGCTCATGGTGATCGTGTACCCGGCTGACGAGCTCAGAGAGGTGAGACTTGACCTCTCCGAGAGGCAGAACTGTCATAGTCAAAAGTATGACCAAAACTCGACCCAGCGTAAACGCGAAGCGGGCACGGGGAGGTTGGCGGTCAGCCCCTGCGAGCGGAATGCCGCGTGAGCCAAAATCCTCGTTAGCAAATCCGTTGACAAAGCACATGCAAGAGACCCGGAAGCGCGTGCCTCCGGGCCTCTGACGTGCTACTTACCTGGTAGCGGGGGCAGGATTTGAACCTGCGACCTCTGGGTTATGAGTGCAGTTTTACCATTCAAATGGAATATCCACAGCCTGCGTCATGTTCGGCTAAACTGCAGGTCAGATGGCTTATGTTAATGCCGGAATCTGATCCTGGGTTCCGTCCGCTGACGCTCCGTCCGCGGACAAACGACGGACAAGCCATTTACGACGGATGGGCAGGCTCCATGGGGTACTCGAAAAAGCGCATAGACCGCAACGGCAAGGCCCGCTTCACGGCGTGCTACCTGGACGCCCGGGGGGCGTTGCGCTCGGCCGGGACCTTTACCAGCAAGAAGGACGCCGACAAGGCGTGGCAGAAAGCCGAGACGGGAGTCGGCGAGGGCAGATTTAACGACCCCCGCCGCGGGCGGCAGAGCTTCCGCCGGTACATCACGGAGGAGTGGCTGGCCCATTACGTGATCGAGGCCAGCACCCGGGAGGCCTACACCTACCAGATCGGCAAGCACATCCTACCGTGGTTCGGCCCGATGCGCATGAATGAGATCATGCCCAGCCATGTCCGCGAATGGGTGACCGACCTGCAGGCCAAGGGCGTGACCCCAGCAAGCATCCAGAAGGTGCGGTTCATCTTGAGCGCGATCTTCACCACCGCGCTGAACGACGTCACATTCCTGCATCCCTGCAAAGGCGTCAAGACGCCGACCGTCCCGAGGAAGCCCCTCAAGATCATCACTCCGGAGCAGTTCGACGCGATCTACGCCGTCCTTCCGGACGCCGCTTCACGGCTGCTCATCGAGACCGACATCGAAACCGGCCTGCGCTGGGGGGAGCTTACCGAGCTGCGCGTCCAGGACCTTGACCTGGCAACCCGGTTCCTGACGGTGAGCCGGACCGTCGTGCAGGTCGACCCGAAGTTCCACCCCACCCGCGAGCGGTTCCTGGTCAAGCAGTACCCGAAGGACTGTAGCAGCGCGCAACTCGGCATCGCGATCGGCAGCAACTGGGCTACGTGGGAGTTGGAGTGCGACAAGCCGCTCGTCCCAGATGTCTCCGACGAGCGGATATGGCAGACGCCCTTGAGAAGGGGCGCTGCCGCCACCGCGATCCAGGCTTATCGCGCCGGTGCCGTCATTGCGTCTCCGCCGCGCACCGATCCATTGTGCCGAGTGGGCCACGCAGCCGGTTACCCGAGCAGTGCACCACCAGAGCATCTAGGTCTGGCGGGACGTGCGAGTCCTCACATGCCGCAGGTCGGATCATGAGGTCGTACCGAGTTAGACGAGGGTCTCGATCCGAGTTGGGCCAAGCTGGTGCGTACCTGAACGGCGGTGGGTGGTCGAGGGCGTCGTGTTCCCGGAAATGTCCGGGTTACGGCGCCACCAGCGACCAGAACACGTCCACATCGAAGTCGCCGGTCGACGGGTCGGGATCGCCGTAGATCTCCCACCGAGGGCCGACCAGCCGGTACCCATTCCCCTTGCTCCACTGGCACACCGCCTGATGAGTGTCGCCGATCTTGGCAATCGGTCTGGTGTGGGTCGCGGTGGCGACGAGCCCGCCCGGAAGCGTTGACGCGACAACATGACCGGCGGGATCGAATGAGCCGCTTACCTGAACGCCGACTTCGACGTTGGGGACGTCGTCCTTGTAGAGCATGATGTTGTGCCCCTGCTTGTAGAGTCCCTCTGGGGCGTCGTCCCGAAGAAAGCTCCACACCTTGTCCAGCATCGGCCCCCACATCTTCGGGAACTCCGCCCACGTCGCCGCCGCCGCTACTACCGCCGTCGGCGTCGATTCGACGGTCTTCACGGTCACCTCGACAGTCATGGCGCGGAGCATACGCCCAAGTCGTGATCAGCACGTGCCATCGGCCGGGAGCCCTTTGCGTCATCATCATGGGATGTGACGACGCCTTACTTGCCGACTGGATTAGTGCGCGACTCCAGCGATCGCGAGCAGCCAACCCTCAGGTCAGCGCGTTGAAGAACAGATCAAGGCCAAATCGTGGCCCAAGTCAGGTCATAGGCTATGAGGCTTATTCATAAGTCAGTTTGAAGAAGTACAGGCCAATGGCGGCTCTGAACGATGTGAGGTAGGTCCGGAGCGGTCTCCGGTAATCGGTGTGGAGAATGCGCCACGACTTGATGTGTGCGATCGCACGCTCAACCGGGGCACGGAGGCTGCTCACGTCCGCATTGAACTTCTTTTCCCATTCAAGCAGTTCCCGATACTGGGGTTTCTTGATCGGGGTTATGTAGCCGGATCCCTGATATCCTTTGTCGCCAATGGCAC
>JBAQGL010000187.1:0-1982 GCA_049287785.1 Candidatus Dormiibacterota bacterium
AACTGGAACGTTCCCCTCGGTGGCGGTGGCCTGCTCGTCGGCGAGAAGGTCAAGCTGGAGATCGACGGTGAGCTCGGGCAGGACAAGCCTGCTGAGGCCGAGCCCGTCGGCGCAGAGGCTGCAACCGGCGCGACCGCGTAAAATTTGTCGAGAGGTTCATGACGATGGCTGAGAAGATTCGGTTCTATTTCGACCCGCTGTGCCCCTGGTGCTATCAGACGTCTCGCTGGGCGCGCCGTCTCGATGAACTTGGGGTGGTAGACGTGGAATGGCGCGTCTTCTCGCTCGCCATCGTCAACAGTGGCGATGAGGGGCGTGCGGCTGCGGACACGGGGTCCGCGCCGTCGCTCCGCACCGCCATCGCGGTGCGCACCGCGCACGGCAACGCCGCCGTGGGCGCGTTCTACAAGGCGCTGAGCGACGCCCGCCATCAGCGCGGACTCCCCCTCGACGACCATGCGGTGATCGAGGCATCGCTGCGAGAGGCAGGTCTGGAGCCCGAGACGCTCGAGCAGGCGCTTGCCGACCCGTCGACGTGGGATGAGGTGCAGCGCGAGCACGACGAGGCCGTCTCGGTGCACAAAGCCTTCGGCGTGCCGACGATCATCCTTGACGGCGGCGATGGACCGCACATGTTCGGGCCCATCATCAGCGACATCCCGGACGACGATGCTGCGGTTGATCTGTGGCGGCACTTCACATGGATGGCGCGCAACCCGAATGTCGCCGAGCTCAAGCGAGAGCGGTTGCCGCTCGACCTGGAGAGCATCCGCGTGTGGCGACGCGAACGCGAGCAGCAGGAGCGGGAAAAGCAGGCGCAGTCGGCGGCGTGACCACAACGGGTGTCACGGCCCCCACTCCCAAGACCTCCCGCAAGCACGGTGAGGTCGGTCCACACTACAAGTGGGTCGCGCTCTCCAACACGACCATCGGCATGCTCATGGCGACGGTCAACTCGTCGATCGTCCTCATCTCGCTGCCCGCGATCTTCCGTGGCATCAAGCTGAATCCGCTCGTCCCGAGCAATGTCAGCTACCTGCTCTGGATGATCATGGGCTATATGGTCGTCACCGCTGTCCTGGTGGTGAGCCTCGGACGCATCGGCGACATGTTCGGCCGGGTCCGCTTGTACAACCTGGGATTTCTCGTCTTCACGGTGGGTTCGATCCTGCTCTCGCTGGTGTTCACCACCGGCCCCAGCGCCGCGCTGGAGCTGATCCTCTTCCGCCTGATCCAGGGTGTGGGCGGAGCGATGATCTTCGCCTGTTCGACGGCCATTCTCACCGACGCGTTCCCACAGCGCGAGCGTGGCATGGCGCTCGGCATCAACGCCGTGGCCGCGGTGTCGGGCTCGTTCATCGGGCTCATCGTCGGTGGGCTGCTGAGCACGACGGACTGGCACCTGGTCTTCCTCGTGTCGGTGCCGGTCGGCTTGTTCGGCACCGCGTGGGCCTATCTGAAGTTGCGTGAGACCGGCATCGTGAAGCGGTCGAGAGTCGACTGGTGGGGCAATGTGCTGTTCGCCGTCGGACTGATCTCATTGCTCGTCGGGATCACGTACGGGATCCAGCCCTATGGCGGACATTCGATGGGCTGGACGAATCCGTCGGTGCTCACGGCCATCATCGGCGGCATCGCGTTGTTGATCGTGTTCGTGGTTGTCGAGACGCGGGTCGCAGAGCCCATGTTCCGCGTGAGCCTGTTCCGCCTCCGCGGCTTCACATTTGGCACCGTCGCGGCGCTGCTCGGTTCCATCGGGCGCGGCGGGCTGATGTTCATGGTGATCATCTGGCTCCAGGGGATCTGGCTGCCGTTGCACGGATACAGTTTCGAGTCGACGCCGTTCTGGGCGGCCATCTTCATGCTGCCCTTGACTGCCGGTTTTCTTGTCGGTGGCCCGTCTTCGGGATTTCTCTCCGACCGGCTTGGCGCGCGCGGGTTCGCAACGGCGGGCATGGTCTTCTCGGCGATCGGCTTTGGGT
>JBAQGL010000188.1:0-3104 GCA_049287785.1 Candidatus Dormiibacterota bacterium
GCCTGCGAGGAGCGGCTGCGCTGGAACGGGCTTGACGGCGAGGCGCTCGCTGCCGCCAAACGCGCCGGTCTCACTGACGCGCGCATCGGAGCACTCACCGGTATTGCCACGGAGAAAGTTCGCGAGCACCGGCAGAGCGCCGGCGTGCGCCCGGTCTTCAAATGCGTCGACACCTGTGCCGCCGAGTTCGAGGCGGCGACGCCGTATTACTACTCGACCTACGAGACTGAGGACGAAGGACCCGCCGCATCGGCGCCGGCTCCGAACACCGTCGTGGTGCTGGGCAGCGGTCCGATCCGCATCGGTCAGGGCATCGAGTTCGATTACTGCAGCGTCCACGCAGCGATGGCACTTCGCCGGCAGGGCGTCGATGCGGTGATGGTCAACAGCAACCCGGAGACGGTGAGCACCGATTTCGACTGCAGCACGCGCCTGTACTTCGAGCCTCTCGACGAGGAGGCGGTCAGCGCGATCATCGAGGAGGAGCAGGCGTCGGGCGTGGTGGTGCAGTTCGGTGGCCAGACCGCGGTCAACCTGGCCGAACCGCTCGACCGCGCCGGCTTCACCATCCTCGGAAGCAGCATCGCGATCATCGATCTTGCCGAGGATCGCCGCGCGTTCGAGGCGTTGATGCGCTCGCTTTCGATCGCGCAGCCACAGGGCGCGGCGACCACGGACCTCGACGAGGCGCTGGCGATCGCCGACGGCATCGGCTTCCCCGTCCTGGTGCGGCCGTCGTACGTGCTGGGCGGGCGAGCGATGGAGATCGTGCACAGCCGCAGCCAGCTGCAGCGATACCTCGAGGCGGCGATGGCAGCGCTCCCCGCCGAGGGTGGACGCCGCCGCGGTGCGGTGCTCATCGACCGATACCTGTTCGGCACCGAGGTGGACGTCGACGCGATCAGCGATGGCGAGACGGTCGTGATCCCCGGGCTCATGGAACACGTCGAGCGCGCGGGAGTCCACAGCGGCGATTCGATGGCGACCTACCCGGCTCGCATCCTCGGTGATGACGTCCGCACGCTGATCGTCGACGCGACGGTGCGCATCACGCGCGCCCTCGACGTGCGCGGCCTCTGCAACATCCAGTTCGCGGTGCATCGCGGCATTCCGCATGTGCTCGAGGTGAATCCGCGCGCCTCGCGCACCGTCCCCTTTCTGAGCAAGGTGACCGGCGTCCCCATGGTCGAGCTGGCCACGCGCGTTATGCGCGGCGCCACGCTCGCCGAGCTGGGATGGTCAACGGGGCTCGTCCCGGCGCGTCCGCTGGTGGCGGTGAAGGCGCCGGTCTTCTCCACGGTCAAGCTCATCGACGTCGACACTGCGCTCGGCCCCGAGATGAAGTCAACCGGCGAGGTCATGGGTATCGACACTGACCTCGGCGCTGCGCTCGAAAAAGCGTTTGTGGCGGCGCTCGGCGAGATGCCCACCAAGGGCGGCGCCCTCTGCAGCGTCGCCGACGTCGACAAGGCGGAGGCGCTGCCGATCGTCGCGCAGCTCAGCTCGCTCGGCTTCACCATCTACGCGACCGCGGGCACCGCCGCCGCGCTGGCGAGCGCGGGCATCTCCGCTGTGGCGGTGGGCAAGATCGGTCACGGCCGCCCCAACGTCATCGATGTGATCGAGGACGGGCGCGTGTCCATCGTCATCAACACCGTCTCGAACTTCAGCACCGACGAGCTCGACTTCCGCGCCGACGGTGGTGCCGCCGCGGCCGTCGGGCGCACCGTGAAGGATGGGTATCGCATCCGGCTCGCCGCCGAGCAGCGGCGCATCCCGTGCTGCACCTCGCTCGACACCGCGGCCGCGCTGGTCGACGCCATCGGCCGGCACACGTCGGGCAAGAGCGTCCGTGTCGCGACCGTGCGCGAGTATCGCGACGGCGTGGTGCAGGCGGTTTCGTGACCGTGGATCTGAGCAGGGCTGCCCTCGAGACAGGCGAGGTGTTGCTGGTGGAGCGGCTCGGCGGTGGGATCCTGGAACTCGTCGCGCGGCTCCCGCATCTCGCCGCGACGGCGATGCCGGGAACGTTCGCGCAACTGCGATGCGGCAATGGGACGACACCGCTGCTCCGGCGCCCATTCAGCGTCGCGTGGACACAGGACGACACCTGCGGTTTCGTCTTCGAGGCCGTCGGAGCGGGAACCCGGCTGCTGTCGGAGCTTCAGCCCGGTGACCGGCTCGACACGCTGGGACCGCTCGGGCACGGCTTCAGCGTGGTGGACGGCGGGCCGGTCGTGTGTGTGTCGGGCGGCCTCGGATGCGCGCCCTTCCCGCTGCTCATCAACGAGTTGCGCCGGCGCGGCGTTGAAGACATCATTGTCCTGAACGGAGCGCGGACCGCCACCCGTCTCTACCCCGCGGAACGGTTCGGCCGTCCCGCCGTCCCGATCGTCGCCGAGGCCACCGACGACGGCACGCGTGGGCACCACGGATGGGTGACAGACCTGCTTGGTGAGGCGCTGGCGTCGCGTCCCACGGCGCTGTACGCGTGCGGGCCCAACGCCATGCTCGGCGTGGTGATGCAAACGCTGCTCGAATCGGGGGCCGACCTGCCACCGACACTCGAGGCATCCCTCGAAGCCCCGATGGGATGCGGCTTCGGCACGTGCCTTGGGTGTGCGCTCCCGGTGCGCGGCGACGATGGCAGCAGCGCATGGCGGCTCTGCTGCACCGACGGACCGGTCATGCCCATGCGCGATGTCGATTGGGAGGCGCTGGGCGCGCTCCCCGGGGCCGACGTCGCGTGACCGAGGCTGCAATCACCGAGGTCGACCTCGGCCGCGGTCTGGTGCTGCCCAATCCCGTCGGTCTCGCCAGCGGCACCGCCGGCTACGGTTTCGAGCTCGACCAGTTGATCGACATCAACCAGCTGGGTGCGCTGTACACCAAGGGCACCACGGTTCTTCCGCGCGAGGGCAATCCGCCACCGCGAGTGGCGGAGACCGGCGGAGGGATGCTCAACAGCATCGGGCTCCAGAACCCCGGCGTCGACGCAGTGGCCACCGGCTACGCGCCGCGATGGCGCGGATGGACAATTCCCATCATCGTCAACGTCGCCGGTGGCTCGGTCGAGGAGTACGTGCGCTGCGTCACCCTCCTCG
>JBAQGL010000189.1:0-12713 GCA_049287785.1 Candidatus Dormiibacterota bacterium
GCCGCGCCACTGAGGAGGAAGCCAAAGAACAGTAGATCCGTCGCGATGGGGGACAGTTCGATTACGAACACACTCCGGGGTGTCAGGTATCCCGGGACTCATTAGGAGGGCTACAAACTTATGGCAACCGCGGCTTCACCCACCTCTTCGGGCATTGCCGAGACGGTGGCACCAGTTGCAAACCCAGCGCCGCTGGGGCTGATCGGATTTGGACTGACGACACTCTTGCTCTCAGTTATCAACGTCGGCTTCATCTCCGCGGCTCCTGGACCGACCGCCGGTTCGTTGTCAGTCGTCCTGGCAACGGCCATAGCTTTCGGTGGCGTCGGTCAGATTCTGGCCGGCATGTGGGAGTTCAGAGTCGGAAACACGTTTGGGGCAACCGCATTCACAAGTTACGGGTTGTTCTGGATCAGCTTCGTGCTGATCGAAACGACGTTTGCGCATCAACTGCCCATGGACCCGACGCCCATACTCGGGATGTATGCGCTTGGGTGGGGCATCTTCACCGCCTACATGTTCGTCGCGTCGCTCGGTGGGGCTTCCCGTGGGGTCTCGCTGGTGTTCTTCCTGCTCGCGCTGACTTTTATCACGCTGGCAATTGCCTTCTGGGCGAAGAGCGCGCCGAGCGCGGGTTGGAACCAGATCTCCGGCGGCCTCGGCCTTCTCACCGCGATCGCAGCCATCTACTGCTCGTTCGCGTTCGTGACCAACGCCAACTTCAAGAGGCCCGTCCTTCCCGTTTGAGGGCACGACCGGTGAGTGCGGGGTGCGGCCCATCGGGGCCGCGCCTCCGCCTCCCGGGAGGAGCACGTCCGGCGTCCGGGTCCAGTTCCCGTAACGGAACGTCAACGATGCGCGTTTGCAAGAGGTGGGCAGTGACCCCTATGCGAAAATCGCACATCGGTGAACAGAGATCGACGACCGCCCACGTTCTTGATCGGCGCCGCTCGCTCTGGCACAAGTCTTCTCTATAAAGGACTGTGCCTGCATCCTGACGCGGCGTATTTCAACAACTACATGCGACGCCTGCCGCACCATCCCGCGGTCAGCGTCACCAATCGCATCGCCCGGATGACGCCCGAGCATCGCCGCCGGGTGTGGTTCTCGGGGGGCTCCAACGCCTACGTGTATTCGGGGAGCCGCAGGCTGCGCGATCGGCTGTACCCGATGCCGGTGGAGGGCGAACCCGTGTTTGCCGCCTGCGGGATCCCCGACACCGTATCCAGCGAGACGGTCAGCATGAATGCGGCTCGCGAGTTGCGCCGGGCGGTGCATGGAACCATGCAGTGGGGCGGCGGGACGCACTTCATCAACAAGCGCATTGCCAATGTCCGTCGCATTCCGCTGCTCGCAACTGCATTTCCCAATGCACGGTTTGTGGACATCACCCGTGACGGCCGCGCCGTCGCAGTCTCGCTCTCGCGTGTCGACTGGTGGGAGTCCAGCGTCGTCTGGTGGTACGGCGGGACGCCGAAAGCGTGGCGCGACGACGGTCGTGATCCGTGGGAGCTGTGCGCGCGCAACTGGGTCGAGGAGGTGCGGGCGATCGATTCGGGCATCGGCGAGCTCAACCCGGATCAGGTGCTCCGCTTGACGTACGAGGAGTTCACCGCCGAACCCGTCCGAACCATCGAGCGCGTCGCCGAGTTCGCGGGATTGACCGACGATCCCAGCTGGCGCCGCGACATCGAGCGCATTGAGTTCAGGAACCGGAACGACTCCTGGAAGAAAGGGCTGCCGCCGGAGGTGGTCACGACCATCGAGGAAGTGCAGGCCGGCGAGCTGAGCAAGCGTGGCTACGCCTGACGCCGGGAACGGCTCGCGATTCGTTTTTGTTCTCGGCACCGGGCGATGCGGTTCCACGCTCGTCGAGGAGGTCCTCTGCCGGCACCCGTCGGTCGGGTTCGTCTCGAATCTCGAGGATCGATTCAATCTGCCGCTGACTGCCGGGCGGTGGAACGGCTCGCTGTACCGGCGGCTGCCGGCCGCCGTGACCCAGAAATCGAGGGTCCGCTACGCACCATCCGAGGCGTATCGCGTGCTGTCACGCGAAGTGTCGCCGGTGCTGGCGTCGCCGATGCGCGACCTCGTTGCGGCCGATGTCACGCCATGGCTGGAGGCTCGATTTCGACGGTTCTTCATCGAGCGCGCCAGCGTGCAGCACACGCAGACATTCCTCCACAAGTTCACCGGGTGGCCGCGCGCCGGATTCATCCGCGGAGTCTTCCCCTCGGGGCGGTTCATCCACGTGGTGCGCGACGGTCGGGCGGTCGCGAATTCGTGGCTGCAGATGCCCTGGTGGCTCGGCTTCGAGGGTCCCGATCACTGGCAGTGGGGTCCGTTGCCTGACGATCTCGCTGCCGAATGGGACGAATCGGGCCGCTCGTTCGTCGTGCTCGCCGGGCTGCTGTGGAAGATGCTGATCGATGCGTTCGACAATGCCCGCAAGGCGATTCCGGCGACCGACTGGCTCGAGATTCGCTACGAGGACGTCGCCGCCAATCCGCGCACCGCGTTCGCGACGATGCTCGAGTTCTGCGGGCTGCCCTGGGATGCGGAGTTCGAGCGGGGCTTCGAGCGGCACACGTTCACTGCCTCACGCTCCGACGCATTCCGCCGCGACCTTGCCCCCGATGACGTCGACCGGCTCAGCCAGATCCTCGCAACCGAGCTCGCGGCGAGACGCTACAGCTGATCAGTACGAGCCGCGCGCGGTCAGCAGCGCCGGAATCGTCTTCGCCAGGATGTAGAGGTCCATGGTCAGCGACCAGTTCTCCACGTAGAACAGGTCGTAGCGAACGTAATCTTCGAATACCAGGTCGTGGCGGCCATTGACCTGCCAGAGCCCGGTCACGCCGGGCTTGACCCGCAGCCGTCCGCGCTGCGATTCCGCATAACGGGCGGTCTCCTCGGGAAGCGCGGGACGGGGCCCGACCAGGCTCATCTCGCCGGCGAGAACGTTGAAGAGCTGCGGCAGCTCGTCAAGCGACGTCTTGCGCAGGAAGCGGCCGACCCGGGTCACGCGCGGATCGCGGCGCATCTTGAACAGCAGTCCGTCGGCCTCGTTGGCGAGGGCGTCGCGCTGATCGTGCGCACCGACCACCATTGTGCGGAACTTCAGGATGGTGAACTCGCGTTCCTGCGCACCGACCCGCCGCTGCTTGAAGAGCACCGGGCCCGGGCTGGTGAGCTTGATGGCCACCGCGATCGCGAGCATGAACGGCGCGGCGATCACCAGCGCGACGGAGGTGACGCCAAAGTCGAGGATTCGTTTGACGAAACGCTGGCGCCGCGAGAAACGGTGCCGCCGCAAGGAGAACAGCGCCATCCCGTCGATCGGCTCGAGGACGATTCGCGCAGCCCCTAGATTGGCGAGACCGGGCGAGACCCGAACACTGACCTCGGCTCCGAGCGCCGAGTCGATCGACTGGAGAGTCGAACCACCTGCGGCGCTTCCGGCGATGATCACCGATTGAACGGCGTGCGCTCGAGCGATCTGCGCGATGTCGTCAACGGTCCCGAAGACCGGCATTCCGTCCATGACGGCGAGGCCCGACTGCGTGACCTCGACGAAGCCGCACACGCGATAGCCCATCCATGGACGGCGCTGCAAGGTGCGCGCGAGCGCCCGTGCCTCGTCGTTGGTCCCTGCGATGAGGGTGATCTGGCTGGTTACTGCGTGCGAGTTGAGCGCATGCGATAGGCGCCTCGTGACAAGCCTCCCGCCGACGACCGTCACGAGGCTGAAGCCCAGAAGGAAGACGATGAAGTCGCGCGAGATATCGATGCTGCCGAGGAACGTGATCAGGACGACGAGCAGCACCGACATCAAAATCCCGTTGAAGAGCCGCTGCAGTTCCGCAGTGGCGTGGGTCGGGCGGCGCAAGTCGTAGAGGCCGTAGATGGTGAACACCACCGGCCACACGATTACGGTCAGGAAGATCCGTGGGTTGATCTGCGTGGCCTGCCCGTTGAATAGCTTGTCGTGTGCGACAGACCTTGCCAGCCAGCAACTGAGTGTTACCGCAACGATGTCGACCGCGAAGGTGATGAAGGCGAGGATCAGCGGCCATGGGCGCGCCGCCGCCTTGGCGATGGCAGGAACGAGTTCAGGCTTGGTCTGCACTTCCCCGACGAGCTCGACCCCGTCTGCTTCGCCCTGGCTCCAGCCCCCCTCTTGGGTAAGGCTGGATGGCAGACGATCCTCCGCTAGCTCCACGACCGTTCTCCCCTGTCGCAACGTGCCGTGGAAACGGCAACCCCCCGGATCCCGCGCCGACCCGATTTCCGTTCCCTCGGATGATTCTAACGACGCGTTCGGCTTGTCGTCAAATGACGCCCCTGACGCGCTTGACCTGATAGTACAGGTTCCTCGAAGCCGCCGTCAGCCGATCGGTTCGACGAGTTCGACGCGATCTGGGGCTTTGACTTTCTAGGAACCGTCCGTCATGATTGCGATCGGGCTGACTGCTTGGAAGGGCTGGCGGAAGTCGTTACCTTTCGGGTCACGCGGTCCAAACAGGGAGTCAGAATGGGCGGCGTTCACGGGGGAAGCATGGGTCGGTCCGTTTCGCGATTCTCGATGCTCGTCGGCAGCGCCGTGGCCGTGGGCTCCCTCATCGCCGGTTGTGCCTCAAACGCGCCGGGCGGTGCGGTCATCGGTGTTCCGCCGGCGGCCCACGCCGTTGTGTCGCCACCCTCGGGCGACCTCCTTGCTAGTCTCGAGCAGTCGGTCGCGAACGAGCTCAGCGCAATCGACACGACCCAGACCGACAATGAGCCCCCAGGGGTGCTCATCCAGCTCAATGCCCTGACGAGCGAGTCGGCACTGCTCCAGGCGGAGACGTTCACCAGCCTGGTGACTACAGGCACGAATCAAATCGTGAAGCGTGAGCGGATTGTCAATTCCCTCATCGCGGACGTCAACGGCGCCAGCTATCTCACGGGCGTGACGATAAACGGCAGCTCCGTTGCCGGCTCGATCCTCGCCATGCTCGACCGCGTCAACAGCCAGCTGGGGTCACAGGCGGGGAGCATCGACTCGGCCACGCTGATCGACGCGCTTCGCAGCGTCATCTCGAGCATCGGCCCGTCGACACGCGTCCTGGGTCTTGTGGAGCCGCAGGTACACCTTGCCATAGCGGGTGGCGAGGAGCTCAAGGGCGTCAGCCTGCTCGAGATTCAGTACAACAACCTGGTGCCGAGGCTTAGCCACTTCAACAAGTCGTCCGCGGGCTACGTCCAGGCGACACGTTTCCTCAGCGACCTTGCCTCCAACATCGCCTTCGTGAGCTCAAACGCAACCCGGGACGTGCAGGCTGTCCTCGCGCTTACCCCTGCCGGCTATCCGGGAAACAAGGCGACAATCCTGAGCGTTCGTGGCCAGCTGGCTCAGTTCAGGTCGGCGCTTGGGCAGTTGAACACTGCGACCAACGACGTGAATCAGATAGAAATCCTGCTGTCACAGCGCACATCGTAGTGATGGCAGAGAACGATCGAACGCAAGCACAGGTAGGTTGGCGCAAATGAACAAGGCAACTGGATTTCCACTCAAGCGCGCCGGTGGTCTGTCCGCCCTCGCGGGCACCGCGGTGCTCGGGCTGGCAGTTCTCACCTCGCAGGGTGTGGTCGCTCGCGGCAACCCCAGTTTTGAGGGAATCATCTCGGCCGCTTCGCCCACCGGGTTCATGAGCAGCCCGAACGCGTACGACGCCTCCGGCGGATCCGTCACGGTGGACTTCAACGTCGCAACGACGAACCTCACCACGCAGACCCACACCATTGCGCTGAACTTCTCAGCCCACCACATCCTCACGTACAACGGCGTGAACGTCGCGGACGGCCAGCCAGGTCAGCCGGGCATCACCTTCAGCGGACCGGCGGGCACGACCCAGGCTCTGATGCCGGGAAGCCAGGCGTTCAGCGAGACGTGGGGACCGAGTGCGAACGTCGCGATCGCACGCACTTACGTGTTCGACGCGTGCGGCTATTACCAACTCGACATCTGGGCGCCCTTCAAGCAGGGCGGTGAGGGCGGCCGCAATCGCGCGACGCTGGCTTCCGGTTTCATCCGCGTGCTCGGTTGCGAGAGCGGGCCGACGCCAACGCCAACTCCGACCGCGACGCCAACGTCCACGCCAACAGCGACACCAACACCAACGCCGACCGCAACGCCCACGCCCACCGCAACACCCACCGCGACGGCGACACCTTCGCCGACCGGCGGCGTCGGTGGCGCAACCGCAACGCCGACGCCCACCGGTGGCGTGCAGGCCGTCACCACAACGACACCTGACTCAGGCGCGGGCAGCGGCTGGCTCACGATTGGGGCAGCGCTTCTGATCGTCGGCGCAGGTATGCTTGCAGTGGGCGTGCGCGGACGTCGCATTGACATCTAGGAGAGGGGAGAGAACACATGGAAATTCGTGACTACCTGCGGGCGATCCGCCGGATTCTGTGGCTGGTCATCGCTATTCCGATCGTGGCCGGATTGCTTGTCGGTGGTTTCATCGAGCTGCAGCCCTCCTCGTATCAGGCGAACGCAAGCGCGGTGGTCCCCGCGATCACCGCAAACGGCATCTCGCAGAGCGCCGCATCGCAGTACACGAGCACCTTCAAGGACGTTCTGTTGTCGTCGCAGGTGATTCCCTCGGTCTCTCAGAAGTTCAACATCCCGCAGTCCGAGCTCGTCGCCGGTT
The DNA here is from genome assembly GCA_049287785.1 of Candidatus Dormiibacterota bacterium. GTDB lineage: Bacteria > Chloroflexota > Dormibacteria > Aeolococcales > Aeolococcaceae > Palsa-851. Next base: position 6,702 of record JBAQGL010000189.1, read on the forward strand.
TGAGCTCGAGCACGACTACCGCGTCGAGCAACCTGATCAACGTCGTGCTGGTCGGAAAGAAGGGCCAGGACCTGGTTGGTGCCGTACGCGAGGCGACCATCGAAACGATGAACGCTATTGCCGCGCCGCAGAAGCAAGAGGCTTTGACCGAAGTGGCCGATGCCGCGACCCTGCTGGCGCAGGCACAAAGCCAGATCAACAGCTTTGACCTTACGTACAACAACCCCTCGCCGGTGCTCCAGTACAACGACCAGCACGCCCTGGTCAGTCAGGAACAGGCCGAGCTGCAGACCTTGATCATCAACAACGACGTGGCCAAGCAGCAGATTCTCAGGGCCACCATCGCAAAGAACACGGCTCTGCTCCTGCAGTACGGTCAGCAACTCCAGATCTTCGAGCCCCTCAACGCTGCGCTCACCGCGGCGAACGCCGCCAATGCTCATGCGGCAACCGCGCTTGTCGCCGCTGAGGCGCTCATCGCCACTGACTCGGCACCTGGCACGGTGACAACGACCACGAAGGCACCGGTCAGGCTCTCCAAGCTGAGCGACACCATCAAGTTCGCCGCGATCGCGTTCGCGCTCGCCCTGCTCATGATGCTTGGCCTGATCCTCATCCTCGAGCTGATGCGGGGCGGCAAGCGCCCTCAGGCAGCCGTTGAGACCGGTCAGCAGGGTGCTTTCGCATGGGCGCCTCCATCCGCACAGACGCGGCCCGCCGGGCCGGCCGCAAATCCGGCCATGGCCGGAACGGCGGCAACCACGCGGGATCCCTGGCGTGCCACGGATTCCTCGTCAACTGTGGTTGATGGCAATGGCAACGGAAATGGACACGGCAGCGGCGATGTGCCGGAGAGCGTGCCCGCTACCGAAGCCGACCCGCAGCGCGCCGGGCTCTTTCGCCGCCGATAGCAACGCGACGGCGGCCGCCGGGCGGCGGCTCGCGCGCTGAACTCGGAGACTCATGTCCACGGTCGTCCTCTACATCGCCGGGACCGGCAGAAGCGGCAGCACGGTGCTCGCGAACATCCTGGGCGAAGTCGATGGTGTCTTCGCCGCGGGTGAGGTTCGTTATCTGTGGCAGCGGGGCCTCAAAGAGGGCCGGCTCTGCGGTTGCGGACTCCCGGTCCGCGAGTGTCCCGTCTGGAGCAAGGTCCTCGCGCGGGCCGGGGAGCTCGACGATCCCGCACTGGTCGACGGCATCGTCTCCATGCTCCAGCGCACGGGCAGGATCCGCAACCTTCCCGGCGTCCTGGCTGGAGCCGTGGTGCCGCGCCTCGATCCGGCTGAGGCGCACGCGCTCGGCCCGGCGAGATCCGCGCTCGGTGACCTCTACTCGGCGATCGCCGAGGTCACCCGCTGCCGGGTGATCGTCGACTCATCGAAGCTTCCCGCGTACGCGAACGTGTTGGCTGCCACGCCCGGCATCGATCTGCGTGTCGTGCACCTCATTCGCGACCCTCGCGGAGCCGCACACTCGTGGGCGAGCAAGAAGACGCTCGCCGATGGAGCGGCCCGGGCGCACATGGAGCAGATCGGTCCGGCGAAGAGCGCGCTCCTCTGGGACGTGTGGAACCTCGCGGGCGGTGTCCTCTTCAAGGGTGGGGCCGATCGCTACCTGCGCCTGCGATACGAGGATTTCGTCGCCGATCCGCCCGGATCCGTCCGAGCGATTCTGCGGATGGTCGGGATGGACGCTGCTGACTTGCCGTTCGTCAATGGCAATGAGGCGCAGACGACGCCGAACCACAGCGTCGCGGGCAATCCCGATCGACTGCGGCACGGCGCGATCACCCTGCGCAGCGACGATCGCTGGAAGAGTGCCATGGCACCTCGGAACCGGCGGCTGGTCAGCGTGCTCACCTCGCCATTGCTCCTCCGTTACGGATACCCACTCCGCCCGGAGGCCGGGACGGCCGCCACCGACGAGACCATCTTCGATCGAGCACCGGCCGGTGAGGGCGCAGGGTCGCGCCTCGCGCGTCGCGTTCGCCGCCACCTGCGGTGGGGTCGAACCGAGGGCTTCTCGCGCCTTGTCGAGGAGGACGAGCTCAATCCGCTGACCCGCGTGCGCGTTGCCGCAGCAAAGTGGGAATGGCGCAGAGCGCACCCACGACCCGCCGGGCTGGCCACGCCGGTCTACGTCGTCGGACTGCAGCGGTCGGGCACGAACATGCTTGCCCGGGGTCTCGACGTCGCGCCCGAGTTCGAGGTGCACAACGAGAACGACAGCGCGGTGTTCGACCATTTCCTGCTCAGAGACGACGACGTGGTTCACCGCGTCGTGCTGGCAAGCAGGCAGGAGTACGTGCTCTTCAAGCCGCTCTGCGATTCGCACCGCGTCGACCATCTCCTGGACTCGCTGGGCACACCATCAGCAGGGAGAGCGATCTGGGCGTACCGCGACGTCGACGGCCGTGTCAGATCTGCGGTCTCGAAGTTCGGCAGGAACAATCTGCTCACTCTCCGCGACATCGCCGCGGGCAGGGGCGCAGGCATGTGGCAGGCGCAGCGGCTGTCGCCGGCGACGCTCGCGGAGATAGCGGCCTTCGACTACTCGACGATGTCGGCCGAGACCGCGGCGGCGCTGTTCTGGTGGATTCGAAACGGTCTCTATTTCGAGACGGGTCTCGACCGTCGCGACGATGTTCTCCTCGCCTCCTACCAGGACATGCTGGCGACCCCCGTCGAGGCGATGCAGGCGATCTGCACGTTCCTGGGTCTCACCTACCGGCCCGCGCTCATCGAGCACATCTCGCCCCGCGGCACCGGGACACCGCGGCCGCTCGACATTGATCCGCACGTGCGGGCACTGTGCGACCACCTTCAGGACCGTCTCGACGAAGCCTTGCGCGGTCAGCGCGATGGCGCCGCCGCCTAGCAGGCGCGGCATGAGCGCGACCATCGGCGTACGGCCTCCGGAGCAGCACTCGGATCGAGCGATCTTCCGCCAGTCCGGGCTGACCGGGGTCGCGGCCATGGCCGGGGTGATCGCCGGCCTGATCCTCGACGTCAGCATCGCGTTCCGATTCGGCGCGGGACAGAACACCGACTCGTTCTTTGTCGCCGCCCGAATCCCGATCGGTCTTGTCGCTGTGATCACGGCAGCCGCAAACCAGGCGCTGGTTCCGGCGTTCCGGACCTCGCTCACCCAGCGTGGCGAGCGTTCCACCGACCGGCTCATCTCGATGGTCGTCGCGGTGGTGCTCATCGTCGGCGCCGCCCTGGTGCTGCTGATGTGGCTCCTGGCCGGCCCGTTCGTGCATATCACCGCGCCTGGTCTGCCCGTCGCTGCCGAGTACGGCACCGCCGCCTCGATGGTGCCTGTGATGTTCGCGATGGTCCCGCTGGTCGCGATCGCCGAGGTGATGCGCGCGTACCTCAACGCGCGCTATGCGTTCGTCGCTCCCGCACTGATGACCGTCGTCCTCAACGGCCTGGCGGCGGCGATGATCATCGTCCTTCCGGCGTTGGGCTTCAAGGCCATCTTCCTCGTCGCGATCGCGTTTGTGAGTGGCGCTAGCGCGCAGCTCGTGTTCATGTGTGTGATGGCCGTGCGGCACGGCTTGCGCCTCGAGCCGTCGCTCGATCTCGGCGACGAGCAATTGCGATCTGTCGGGAAGCTCTGCGTCCGGCCGCTCGGGGCGGCGGGGCTCAACCCCGTGGCGCGTCTCGGCGAGCAGTTGATCGTGTCCTTCCTGCCACTGGGATCGATCAGCGTTCTCAACTACGGGTTTCTGATCAACTCGGCGGTGGGCGGAACGGTCTTTTTCCGCTCCGTCATCGTCGCGCTGGTCCCGCGGCTCACCGACGCGCACAACCTTGGCGGGCAGGCTGAGGTTCGACGCGTCACCGGTCTCGGCGTCCGGATCATGCTCGCGATCAGCCTTCCGCTCGCCGCATTCATGGCGGTGCTCGGCAAACCCGCCGCGATCGCGGTTTTCCATCGCGGCCAGTTCTCGTTGATGGAAGCCGGTCTGCTTGGCACGGTTTTGATGGTCTACGCGGTCAGTCTCCCGGGGCAGGGATTGCAGCGCGCGCTGCTCGCGCCGTTCTATGCACGGCTCGATACGCGTACGCCCTTGCGAAATGCTCTGTACGGGCTCATCGCCAACCTCATCCTCCTCCCATTGCTCGTACTGCCCTTCGGCCTGCACAACATCAACGCGGTCATCGGGGTCGCGCTCGCATACTCGCTCGCCCAGTACGTCAATGCCGGGCACGCCTGGTACCGACTGACGCATACCGACGGCAATCCACTGCGCGGTGTCCTCTCGTTCGCCACCAGGCTGCTGATTGGGTCGGGGCTGAGTGCCGCTGCAATGATCGGCGCGTCGCTGGTCCTCAACCTCGGCGGCGAGGCTCGCGATGCCAACCGCGCTGCCGACCACGTGCAGTTGCTGATTCGCACACCGATAGCGGGCATCGTCGGGCTGGTGGTCCTGCTCGCGGCGGTGTACCTCCTTGCCGGAGGCGAGATCCGGAACTGGCGCTCGCTGCTCCGCCGCCGCCCGCCGACCGGTGGAGGAGACGGATCGGCCACAATCGACGGCGACGATCCGGCGACGGGTCCGGGGCCGGACATCCCGGAATGAGTTGTCGCCAGGACCACGCCAATCGCACCAAACTTGCCATGACCGTCCGATGCCCTTACACTGAGTACCGACAGGGTTTCCATCCTCGCGCAGCGGTGGCCGGAACCCTGGAGCGGAAGGGGGCTTCGCGCACCGCTGGTGCGGGCGCTCCGGCGAACAGGGGAAGCAGTTGATGTCGACGGCCATTTTCCAGCGGTCCAGGGTGGTCACGCCGATGACACGGCGCACGAAGTGGTTCTTCGCGCTGATCTCCCTGGTCATCCTGGCGGTCGCGGTCGAAGCCGCCATCGAGGTGTACCTGGGCGGCAACAAGTTGCTGCTCATCGTCCCGATCAGCGTGCTCGCCGGCGCCGGAATGGTCGCGCTCGGCCTGGTCAACTTCGAGAACTTCGTCTTCACCACCATCGCGATCAGGTCGACACTCGACATCACCAAACCGCAGGCGGGCAACACCGGGCAGGCCGGTGTGGGCAATCCCACCGCGTCAGGTCTCGACCCGGCGGGCGCGCTCGCCGTGCTGTTCATCCTGGTGGCGTTCTTCTGGTTGCTGACGCGAATGCGCGACGGCCGAAAGTCGCCTCCGGCTTCGATTCACCGCGTCTGCCTGATCCTGTTCGCGGGCGCGGGCTTCCTCAGCATCATCGACTCGGCGAGCCCGAGCATCAGCCTGCTCGAAGCCATCCGGGTCACCGCCGTCGTGGTGATGCTCGCCGTGCTCGAGGTGATGCTCGTCGACCGCGAGATGATCAAGCGGTTGATCGCCTCGATCTATGTGTCGGCGCTCATCCCCGTCGGGTACACGATGTTCGAGGTGGTCACGCATCACTCGCAATTCACGAGCGGTGGCTTCTCGAGGTTCGAGGGCACGTTCTCCCAGCCGAATCCCTTTGCGATCTACCTCACCATGCTCATTGTCATGGGGGCGGCACTGTTCCCCCATCTGACTCAGAAGAAGAAGATCGGCATGGCGTTCCTGCTGTTCTTCTCGATCGTGTGCCTCTACTACACGTTCACGCGGAGTGCCTGGATCGCGTGCGTGATCGGCCTCTTCGCGGTTGCCATCATGGGACGCCGGAGGCTCATGCTCGGCCTGATGGTCGCGGCCATCATGGTGTCGCTGGTCGCGCTGCCGTCCATCGCCGGACGTTTCGCCGACCTCGGCAGCTCCACCAGCGCCGCGGGCTACTCGTCGAACTCGCTGTCGTGGCGCTTCAGCTACTGGGGCGACGTCCTCCCACTCGCGAACAAGGACCCGATCACGGGCATTGGGCTGAACATGAGCTCCTACGAGACCAGCCAGCAGAAGGAGCCGCACAACGACTTCCTGCGCGCATACGTCGAGACCGGCATCATCGGCACGGTCGCCTATCTCGCATTGCTCCTCAGCATGGTGCTGGTGGCACGAGACTCGATGCGGT
>JBAQGL010000190.1:0-8157 GCA_049287785.1 Candidatus Dormiibacterota bacterium
ACGGTCAAGAACGAGAGCGGGCTGCGACTGCCGTACTGCGAGGTTCGCGACGGCACCAAGCTCCCCGGCTATGCACCCGGCCGCGCCTTCGCCCTCGCCGCCGGCGGGTCGGTCACCTGGACGGCGCGAGGCATGTTCAACCTCCGAGGCGTGCATCACTTCGGCCCGCTCGAGGCGCGCCTCGGGGATCCTTTCGGGCTCTTCCCGCGTCGTATCCGTGTGGCACCGGAGAACGAGGTGATCGTCTATCCGGCGATCCACGCGCTCCTGCACAGCGTTCCCCAGTGGAGCGGCAACGGGGTCGCCGAGGCCCATCGCGGCCAGCCCGTCGATGTGCCGCCGGACGTGTCGACCATCCGCGATTACGCCCCCACCGACGGGCTGAGCCGCATTCACTGGGCGTCGACCGCACGCACCGGGCGCTTGATCAGTCGCACGTTCGACACCGGGCAGAGCGCCGACCTCCTGATCGTCCTCGACCTGCAGCGCGGCATTCACGCCGGATCGGGCATCGAATCGTCGGTCGAGTACGCAATCGCGGTCTGCGCATCGGTGGCGCACGGCGCGATCCGCCGGGGCCAGGCGGTCGGACTCGTCACCAACTCACGAAGCGGCGCGAGCTTTGGCGCCGGGCGAGGCGAGGTGCAACGGCTCAGGCTGCTCGATTTCCTCGCGCTCGCGACCGACGACGGAGTCCGCAGCCTCGCCGACACCATCAGCAAACACGGTGACGGCTGGCGCGGCCGGGGCGGCATGGTGGTGATCACGCCGAACCGCTCGAGCGAATGGGTGGAAGCGCTCGTCGACAGCGCGACGCGCGGCCAGCGCCATCTCTGCATCTTCATTGAACCGACGTCGTTCGGCGCCACCGGGCAAGCCCTGCGCATTCCCGCCGCCTGGCGGCTCGCGCTCGACTGGTGGGTGGTTCGTCGCGGTGACGTGCTGGGCTCGGGCGAACGCACGACGGCAACCGGCTGACCTGATGGACGCGTACGTCGACCGCCCCCTCCAACTCCGCGAACCGGTGCTGCGGAAGGCATCCCGGGACCACAGCTTCGAGATAGCCGCCGTCCTCTGCGTCGCCCTGATCGCGGCCACTGCGTGGGCGGTGCTCGCCGCGGGATGGGTCCACGGCGGTGGCGGCGCGATTGTGGTCGCGGTCACATCGGTGATCGAGGCGGCGCTCCTCGCCCAGGCCCGCGCTCCGCGTGTCACCACCGCGATCGCGGCGCCATTCCTGGGTCTCGCAGCGATCGTCCCGACGACGCTTGCCGCAATGCCCGCGCTTCCCGGGCAGTCGGTCGGCGCCATCGCGGGGCGCTACCTGAGCGCAATCTTCACCGGGCTCGCCTCGACGCAGGACTGGGACTTCACCGTCGGGCTCTGCGCGATCCTCTTCCTCTGCGGGTACTGGCTGGGATGGATGGTCCTTCGCGAGCACCGCGGCGTCCTCGCGGTGATCCCGGTGTTCTCAGTTCTTGCCACCAACGTCGTCAACGCGGCGAGCCCCAATCCGATCGCGCTGCCCGAGACGATCGCGGTGGTCCTCGCCATCGGCGTGGTCGCCGCCGCGTATCTCGGGTCGCTCGGCGATCGGTGGGCGGCTTCGCGCATCACACCGCTGGACGGCCTCGGCTGGCGCTTCGGCAGCAGCGCCGCCGCGGTTGCCGTCGTGCTCACCATCGTTGCGCTGGTGCTCCCTCCCATATCCACCACGGACATCTCGGCGCGTCTCTTTCCCCATGGGCTCAACTTCGGGGCGGGCGGCCACGGCAATGGAGGCTTCGTCCCCGGAGGTGCCGACACGATCGGCTTCAACCCGTCGGTGATCCTGGGCGGCCGGCTCATCAGCCACCCACAACCGGTCATGACATACACCACCAACACGCCATCGCCGGTGTACATCCGGGTTGATAACGACACGCAGTTCGCCGATGGCAGCTGGTTTCCGGAGAGTCCCAACGCGTGGGCCGGTGATTCCTGGAGCGAGCTGCAGTTCCCGCAGGGTTTGCTCCCGCGTGACATCAACCCGGCTGACGGTGGTGTCAGCAAAGCGGAAACCGTCGTCACAGCGAATCTGACGCTTCAGCCGAAGGCCACAGGGGCGACGTCGCTCGTGCCCTTCCCGGGAGACCCCGTCTCAGTCAGCATGCCAGGGCGCGCCGGCGGACAGGTCGACGACGCAGGGACGGGGCTCTACACCATCGACGAGGTGACCCTCGACCAGGACATCGTTGCGCCAACAACGATTCAGACCAGCGCGTACGTCTCGACGGCATCAGCGGCGCAGCTGGAGGCTGCAGGGGTGAACTACCCGGCTTGGGTGAAGCAGTACACGACCCTCAACGACGGCTCCATCAACGCGCAGACGATTCTCAGCCTCGCTAAAGAGTGGATCGCCGGCGGCCCGACCGACCCCTACGACGAGGCGATCGCCATCCAGAACCATCTCCGCGATCCCCTGTACTTCACGTACACCCTCAATCCGCCCCAGGACACGAACAGCACCATGTGGCCGGTCGTCTTCTTTCTGACCACGAGCCACAAGGGGTACTGCCAGTATTTCGCCTCCGCCATGGGATCGATGCTCCGCAGCCTCAACATCCCCACCCGGCTGGTGAGCGGGTACGGCCCGGGAACAACGCTCGCCCAGAATGAGCGCGGCGGACCATCCCAGGAAGAGGTCACGACCAGCGATGCGCACAGTTGGGTCGAGGCGTACTTCCCGCACTACGGCTGGATTTCCTTCGAGCCCACGCCGCCCTCGAAGCAGGGCAACTACCAGCCCTTCCCGCGTGGCGGCGGGCCGGTCACGGCCTCGGTCACCCCGCCGCCGGCATCCTCCAGGCCGGTGCCGAGTGCCAAGCCGGGCAACCTGAACGGCACCGACCCCACGACCGGCAACACTCCGAAAGCTCACGGCTCGGTGCCCGCGTCGGTGGTCGTGTCGCTTGCGGTGCTCGCCGCGGTTGTCGTGCTGATCCTCGCCCTGGCGCTCTGGATGCTGCTCCCGCGCTCGCTGGACGGGGCCTGGAGGCGTGTGGAGGCACTCGGGGTGATCTCGGGGGTGGACCGACGAAAATCGGAGACCCACAGAGCCTTTGCCGCTCGTCTGGCCCGCGCCCGACCTCGGGCTGAGGCCGCGCTCGGCGACCTGGCCGGCGTGACCGCGCGGGCCGAGTTCAGCGCCTCCGGCGCCTCAGGGCACGAGCGGTCGCAGGCGCTGCGGACCTGGCGTCGTGCGCTGTTCCTCGCTACGTTGCGGCCGAGGAAATCTCCAGGCTGAGCAGGTCGTGGGCGACCAGCGCGCCCGGCAGGTGATGGCGCTCCGCCAGGTGGCTCAGCAGGAAGCGCGTTCCCGGATTCTCGGTCATCAGTCCGGCCACTTCGTCGCGCCACAGATGACCGCCCGGGGTCGGGCCATCCCACCCGGTGCACTCGCAGACGAACAGGTCGCATCCCACGATCGACCGGCGGAGCCCAGCACATATTTCGCTGTCGCCTGAGAACCCGATCGAGACCCCGTTGGCGTCGGTGAGGCGGTAGGCAAGCGACGGACCCGTGCTGTGCACCACGGCATGGCTCTGCACGCGATAGCCCGCGAGCTCGATGTCGCTGCCGTCCTGCAGCACCGCGTACTCGGGAGCGACGTTGACATCGACCTCGTCGCGGATGTGCGAGCCGTACCCGTCACCGAGCAGGCGCGAGACGTATTCACGAGTCCCTACCGGGCCACCGATCACCAGCACCCCGGGGGCTGTGGTGTCAGCGAGCGCCCGGGCTCCAAGGATGGTCGGCAGCGCGAAGCTGTGGTCCGCGTGGAAGTGCGTGAGCAGGATCAGCGTGATCGCATGGATCGACGTCGCGGCGCGGCGAACCAGGGCCGGAACCGGGGCGCCGCAGTCGACCAGAACGCGTCCGTCAACGAGGTATCCGGCGTTGCAGCCGCAGGAGCTGAAGGCGCTGCCGCTGCCGAGGACGGTGAGACGCATCAGGGAAGATTAGCCGCCCCCAGCACGGTGGTATCAACACTGGCGTGCGACTGGATAGATTCACGGAACGATCTCAGGAGGCGCTGACCGCCGCCCAGCAGGCGGCTCAGCAACTGCAGCATCCGACCGTCGAGCCCGAGCATTTGCTGCTCGCGTTGCTCGAACAGGACGAGGGACTGGTTCCCGCGCTCCTCCGCCGTCTCGAGGTGGCACCGGAGCCGCTCGCGGCGCGCCTGCACGCCGCCCTGGAGAACCGCCCCAAGCAGGTCGGCGTCACCGAGCCCACTGTCGGCAACGCGCTGCGGTCCGTGTTGATGACCGCGTTCGAGGAGATGAGCCGCCTCAAGGACGAGTACGTCTCCACCGAGCATCTCCTTCTCGCACTCTGCGCCAAGCCCGAGGGCGAAGCCGGACGTCTGCTCCAGCAGGCAGGCGTCACCCCGGATCGCGTCTACGCGACGCTCGAGGCGGTACGCGGCTCCCAGCGTGTCACCGATGCGAACCCCGAGGCCAAGTATCAGGCGCTCGAGAAGTACGGACGCGATCTCACCGAGGCGGCACGGCGGGGCAAGCTCGACCCGGTGATCGGCCGCGATGACGAGATCCGCCGGGTCATCCAGGTGCTGTCGCGCCGGACCAAGAACAACCCGGTGCTCATCGGTGAGCCCGGCGTCGGCAAGACCGCCATCGCCGAGGGGCTCGCGCAGCGAATCGCATCGGGTGACGTGCCCGAAGGCCTCAAGGACAAACGCGTGATCGCGCTCGACCTCGGCGCGATGGTTGCGGGCAGCAAGTATCGCGGTGAGTTCGAGGACCGCCTGAAGGCCGTCCTCAAGGAGGTCACGTCGTCCGACGGCTCTGTGATCCTGTTCATCGACGAGTTGCACACGCTGGTCGGTGCCGGCGCTGCCGAGGGCGCGATGGACGCCGGCAACATGCTCAAGCCCGCACTTGCGCGCGGCGAGCTGCGCTGCATCGGCGCCACCACGCTCGACGAGTACCGCAAGCACATCGAGAAGGACGCGGCCCTGGAGCGGCGTTTTCAGCCGATCATCGTCGACCAGCCCTCCGTCGAAGAGACCATCAGCATCCTCCGCGGTCTGAAGGAGCGTTATGAGGTGCACCACGGCGTGCGCATCCTCGACGCGGCGATCGTCGCCGCCGCGGTGCTGAGCAACCGCTACATCACCGACCGCTTCCTTCCCGACAAGGCGATCGACCTCATCGATGAGGCCGCGTCCAAGTTGCGCATCGAGATCGACTCGCTGCCGACCGAGCTCGACGTCGTCGAACGCGAGATCCGCCAGCTCGAGATCGAGCGCGAGGCGCTCCGCAAGGAGTCGGACTCGGCTTCCCACGAACGCCTCGGACGGCTCGAGCGCGAGCTCGCCGACCTGCTGGAGCGGGCGCGGGGAATGCGGACACGCTGGGAACAGGAGAAGGGTTCGCTCGCCGCCATTCGTGACGTGAAGGAGCGCATGGAGCAGGTGCGCCACGAAGCGGATCGCGCCGAGCAGATGAGTGACTTCGGCCGCGCCGCCGAGCTTCGCTACGGCCAGCTCAACGAGCTGCAGCGTGCGCTCGAGCAGGAGCAGGCCCGCCTGATCGAGATCCAGGGCGACCACCCGCTCCTCAAGGAAGAGGTGGGCGAGGAGGACATCGCCGAGGTCGTCTCGAGATGGTCGGGCGTGCCGCTCAACAAGATGCTCGAAGGCGAGATGCAGAAGCTGCTTCGCATCGAGCAGGACCTGCACGGCAGGGTCGTTGGACAGGACGATGCGATCATCGCGATTGCCAACGCGGTGCGTCGCGGACGCGCGGGACTTGGCGATCCCAACCGGCCGATCGGCTCGTTCATCTTCCTCGGACCAACCGGCGTGGGGAAGACCGAGCTCGCCCGCGCGCTCGCCGAGCTGCTCTTCGACGATGAGCACGCGATGATCCGGCTCGACATGAGCGAGTATATGGAGAAGCACACCGTCTCGCGACTGGTCGGCGCTCCCCCCGGATATGTCGGCTACGAGGAGGGTGGACAGCTCACCGAGGCGGTGCGGCGCAGGCCGTACAGCGTGCTGCTGCTTGACGAGATCGAGAAGGCGCACCCCGACGTGTTCAACATCCTGCTGCAGCTGCTCGACGACGGCCGGCTCACCGACGGGCAGGGACGCACCGTCGACTTCCGCAACTGCGTGGTGATCATGACCAGCAACATCGGTTCGCAGCTCATCGCCGAGGTGCCCCCCGAGGCTGATGCGTCGGTGTGGGAGCAGCTGCGCGAACGCGTCCTCACCGAGCTGCGCGAGAGCTTCCGTCCCGAGTTCCTGAATCGTGTGGACGACATCATCCTGTTCTCGCGGCTCGACCGGACCCAGCTCCGGCAGATCGTCGCCATCCAGCTGCGTGGCGTCCGGGACCGGCTCGCCGCGCGGAAGCTCACCCTGCGCGTGACCGACGCCGCCGTGGACGCGGTCGCCGACGAGGGGTACGACCCGACGTACGGCGCACGCCCGCTCAAGCGGGTGATCCAGCGCCGCATCCAGGATCCCATCGCCATGGCGATCCTCGAAGGACGCTTCAGCGAGGGCGACACCATCGTTGTTGACGCCAAGGATGGCCAGATCGTGATCAGCGGCGCGGAGCCGAGCCCGTCGGCGGCGGTTGCCCAAACCGCCAGCGTCTGATCGCGGTCAGGTCCGCGACGGAGCGGCTCTCGCCGCGAGCACCGACCCGACGAGGATGAGGACGAATCCCACGGCGATCCCGCCGGTGAGGCGTTCGTGGAGCAGGAGCACCCCGAGGGTGACCGCCACCGCCGGGTTCACGTACGTGATCACCGTCGAGCGGACCGGGCCGATCTCCCGGATGAGCGCGAAGAAGACCAGGAAAGCAAGCGCGGTGCAGACGACGCCGAGCGTGAGCACGGCGGCGATCACCTCGCCCGACGGCCAGGCGTGGGGCAGTTGGATGAGCGCGACCGGCGCGTAGGCGACCGCCGCCAGGAGCAGCGAGCTCGCGATCACCCCGAGCGATGGGAGGTCGCTCAACTTGCGATTGATGATGTACGGCCCGGTCGCGTAACAGATCGCAACCCCGAGCACCTCCGCGATCGCCCCAAAGGTGGACGAAGAGACGTCGAACCCGACCAGCACTCCGACCCCGACGAGGCCGACGCAGAGACCGAGGATCCGGCGCCAGCCGTGGTGCTCGCCGCTTCGCGTGACCAGCCCGATCACCACGCCGATGAGGGGCACCGTCGAGACCAGGAGCCCGGACAGCGAGCTCGAGATGCGCAACTCCGCGTCCGAGAGGAGCACCCACGGGATCCCCATCTCGATGATCGTGTACGCGACGATCCAACCCCATCGACCGAGCAGTGGACGGAGGTCGACGCGACTGAGAGCGATCGGGACCAGCAGGAGGGCGCCGAGCGCGAACCGGAAGAAGACGAGGTCCACCGGACCCAGGCCTTCGAGGCTGACCTTGATGAGCAGGTAGGGGATACCCCAGATCACGCACATCGCGACGAAGAGGACCAGTCCGCGTCTGCTCACGGCGAGATCTTCTACGCTGTGCGGCTCCACATGACGCAGCCCTCTCCGTCACGCGTCCCAAGCCCCCTGCTCCTCGCCATCTCGTCGCTTTTCGTCGCGACGCTGGTGGCGTCGAACATCCTCGCGGTCAAGATTGCCGACGTCGGACCGTTCTCGGTCCCGGCTGCGATCGTGATCTTTCCGCTCGCATACCTTTTCGGCGACGTGCTCACCGAGGTGTGGGGCTACCGCGTGGCGCGCACCGTGATATGGACGGGATTCTTCGCGAACATCATCGTGGTGCTCTTCATCGCGGCTGCGATAGCCATCCCTGCCGACGGCCACTACGGCGATCAGGCCGCATATGCGCGCGTCCTCGGCGAGAGCCCGCGACTCGTGCTCGCCTCGCTCACGGCGTACCTCCTCGGCGAGTTTCTCAACGCATTCGTGCTGGCGAGGTTGAAGGTCGCGACCAGGGGACGCTTCCTCTGGACGCGAACCATCGGCTCAACGCTCGTCGGCCAGGGAGTCGACAGCGCCGTGTTCATCTCGCTCGCGTTCGGCGGTATCCAGCCGTGGTCCGTGCTCATCATCATCATTCGAGACGTGTGGGTCGTGAAGGTGCTGTACGAAGT
>JBAQGL010000191.1:0-11432 GCA_049287785.1 Candidatus Dormiibacterota bacterium
CTACATCGCCGACGCTGGCCGCCCCATCGGAGCGTCGCGCCTCTTCCTATCTCTCCGCAACGACCACTACGGCCGATCCCAGCCGCTGACCATGGAAGGACTCAAGTCGATGCTCGCAACCCTTGGCGAGGCAACCGGGATCAAGTGCAACGCATACCGCTTGCGCCACACGTTTTGCAGCTGGTGCGCAGATGCCGGCCTGCCTATGCTCGATCTCCAGCACTTGCTCGGCCACGCCAGCACCGACATGGTCGCCGACTACTACCGCGGGAGGACGAGCGAGGCCGTTCTCCAAACCGCGGCGAGAGTCAGGTTCTAGCCACAGTCTCGCTCGCACCGCTAGTCCGCGAAAATCTGCTCCCAGACAACAGGATCATCGGGATAGAACCACCGTTCGACCTGCTGTCCGTTGCGGTAATGAAAGATGCTCACCACGCGCGTCTGCACAGCCACACCGACGCGCCTCGATCCCATCACGCTGAGCGCACACACGTGATCGTCGTTCCCGAACACATCGTGCTCGGTGAGCCAGAAGCCCATTGCCCGAACCTGGCGGAGCCACTCCATGAGTTGATCACGACCTCGAATGTCGCCTGCCATGGAGTGCGTCCCGGGGACGTGCCACACGACGTCAATCGCGATGAGGGACTCCAATTCAGTCTGGTCAGCCGACCGGAACGCGTCCGCGGTTCTGCGGTATGCGATCGCGTTGGGGTGCTCCTCGTTCATGGGCGGCACACTACGGCGAGGAGGGCGCGGTCCGCTGGCAGACTTAGCAGTGGGGTGAGTTCACTCGTGGACTCCGATCAACTCGGCCGAAGGATTGCAACGCCAGCGTGGTGGACATGGTCTTTTCGCCCGCGCGTACGGAGCTAAGAGGCCGGCGTGCTATGTCTCGGCGTCGTACTCAACGACTGTCGTCGCTGTGCGTACCTGGAGATACGCGGGTTGACCAGGGGGTACGCCATGCCCCGTGTCCATAGGAAACGTCTGTGACCTGCCGGAGAGCTTGCGCGCGTAAGACTTTCCACCAACGTCCCATGTCATGGTTGCGCCGGCTGCGACGTGGCTTGTGGACGCTGCCACAGGCGAAACGAGACCGTGATGCTGCCGGCGATGACCTTATCGCGAAGCTCTCGACTGAACTGCATCGCACTTGCCCTCGGACACCCCACTCATCCGCGGCTTGTCCTCACGCGTCGACAGCCGAGGGCGCTCGAGCGGACCCGATCAACCGCCTGCGCCGACCACAAAGGAGTCCTGCACGGTCTCCCCGTTGACGTCCGTGAGTGTGAACCGGTAGGTGCCGGGTCCATCCGATGCAAACACCACGGACAACTCGGAGGTCTTTGGGGTCGTGGGCCACCCGGAGCCTTGGAGATTCTGGTATCGCTGCCCATCCGGCCCATAGAAGGTGATGACCGGATCCCCCACAACACAGGCAGGGCACCGCACGCCGGTGGGCTCCGGCTGTGCGGAGAACGCGGTTCCCGGAAATGGAGATTCGTTGCCCGTCTGAGTAAATGTGAAGTCGATTCTGGCGTCGGTCGCGATGACCGGGTGGAAGGTGTAGTGGTCGGAGCCGAGCTGGATCGACGCGGGAGTCGTCGCGGGTAGCGACGGCAACTCCCTGACCTTGAACCGCAACTCCCACGAGGCAGCTCGATCGGTGTGCGCATTGATGTACAGCCCCCGGATATGCATGGTCACACTGACTGTGGAGTTGATCGCGGCCCCGCGCAGAGGTTCGAAATTGAGCGACCAGTTCCAGGGCGGCGCCAGGATGAAATCTCCGCTCCCAAGGTCGTGTGGGTTGAGCGTGTATGTGGTGCCAAACTGATCTGTGAGGGTGGTCGTGGCGCCCAGCAAGTCAGGGACGACTTCGCCGGTCGGGCCCTTCACGGTGAACAGGACCTGGGTTCCCGAATGATCCGCATAGGAGCCGACAACGTGAAGCGTGAACCCGTGGTCGGTTGAGGTGTCATTCGCGGGGACCACGTCGGTTGCTGAAATGAGACCTGTGTTGTTGAGGAGAGCACCCGCGATCGGGAGGCGGCTCAGAAATGAAGCGTAGGCGGGGATGAGATGAGCGGCGAGGCTGTTCCCGCCCACGACGACGGCAAATGCGACGGCGGCCACGGCGATTCGGCGGCGCACAGGTGAACGTCGTTCGGTTCGAACGGAGCTCGACACGGCAGCCGCCGACTCGAGAACGCGCGCAACCAGCGCGGGCGGAGCATCGACGGTCATTGAGCGCAGCCGCTCTTCGAGCGCGACGTCGGTGGTGCTACTGGTCATCTCGCTTCTCCAGAATGGTGCGGAGGCGGCGCAGCGCCCGGCGCGTGGCGACGCCGGCGGCCGCGGTTGAGATTCCCAAGGCCGTGCCGACGCCCTCGTAATCGAGGTCGGCGCCGAAACGGAGCGCCACAACCGCTCGGTCACGAGACTTGAGTTCGCGAATCGCAGCCATCAACTGGCCGTCCTGCACGAGCGGCGCTGGCGCGCTCGAGGGACCCGAGGCCGCCTCAGATCGCAGCCGGGAAAGGAGCTCGAACCGGCGATGCGCGCCCAGGCCGGCGTCGCGCGCGGTGTTGACCACGATGCGCCAGAGCCAGGCCTCGACGCTGCCGCGATCGGAATCGTACTGGGCCAGGCTTCGGATCGCTTTGACCAGGGCGTCATGGGCGAGGTCCTCGGCCTCGACGTCCTGGCGAGCCACCATCGCGGCGAACCGGTAGACGCGATGCGCGTAGCGCTCACACAGCTCCTGGGCATCCGCCGGTCCAACGACGGACACCTGCGGCGCCGTCTCGGCCGAGGAAATGCCTAGAGAGCGGATGGAGGCTGCGCGCATCATGCTCCAACTACGGGAATGCGCGAAAAAAACGAACAACCCTTTGGGATCGGACGGTACTCGTGGCAGCCGACGTGAGTCAGGTCGTCGTCCGTCCTATCGTCGGGCGCGACGAATTGAGTCTCTTCACACGATTGCCATACGTCCTCAACGACGAACTCGCGGGCGACCTTGTCGACGGTCGGCGGCGGCCGGAATGGATGTGGGTCGCGCTTCGAGATGAGCAGCTCCTGGCCAGGATTGCCTGGTGGGGCCGTACCGGGGCAGACGGACCGGTGCTCCTGGACGTTCTCGACGTCGACGATGACAGTCCTGATCCTGGTCTCGTTGATGTTGGTGTACACCTGCTGAACGCAGCGATCGCCGCCACCATTCCAAGCGGCGCACGACCACCAGACTACATCCGATTCGTCCCACCCGACTGGCGCGATAGCGTCACCTCGGGCCGGGTGGTCGGCGCCCGTAAGGCGATCGCCGAGCGCACCGGTGCCCGACTGTTCGTCGAGCGTCTCCGCCTCGAATGGCGACGCGGAACCCCGATCCGACCCTCCAGCCCCCGGCTGCTCTTCCGTCCGGTCGACCACGATGAGGAACTGATCACGCTCCTGACCGCGGTCTTGGAAGGGACGCTCGATGCATACAGCAATGCTGATCTCGGCCAGATGTCAGCCCGGGACGTTGCGGTCAAGCAGTACGAGGACGAGTTCACCGGGTACGCCAGCCCCAGGAAGTGGTGGCGGATAGCGACACTTCCGGGGGGCGACCCTGTGGGATTTGTCATCCCGGCGCGCAACGATTACAACCCGATCATCGCCTACATCGCGGTGCTTCCCCAATACCGAGGCAACGGCTACGTCGACGCCCTCCTCGACGAGGGCACTCGCATCCTCGCAGCGGAGAACGTGTCTCGCATACGAGCGGCCACCGATGTGGGCAACACCCCTATGGCCGAGGCGTTTCGGCGTGCAGGCTATGCGATCTTCGAACGCTCCGTGACCATGACTTGGAGCTGATAAAGACCATTACTGACGCGTCGCTGAACCCTCCAGGTCCCGGTAGCAGCGGCCGCACTACGACCCGGCCTCCAGTTTCCAAGCGGAGCCGGTCCACGTCCAGATATCGATCGGGGTGATCGCACCCCCGGGTTCGCTCAACTCGCCGACGAGGCGCAGGGTGGCGGTGTCAGCGCTCGTCACGCGTCCCTCGACGATGGCCGGCCTTGTCAGTGGTGCCAATCGCTGCCAGTCGGCGCCGGTCCACGCCCATCGCAACAGCGGCACCTCGGTTGGACCCTGACCGAAGAGCAGCAATCGAGCGGTGACGGGGTCCCAACGCAGTCCGAGGATTCCGTACGCCGAGGGAATATGCGACGTGAGGATCTGATGCCACGCCGTTCCGTTCCATGTCCAGGTCTGGACCATCGCGCCGACCCCGGGGCCGACGATGTTGCCGAAGCCGGCAGCCATCAATGCGTGCGCGGCGGGGTCGAACGCGAGATCGAGAACGCCCGTCGGTAGGAAGGGCTCCATCTCGCGATGGTCGATCCAGTGGCTGTGCGACCACGTCCAGGTGTCGGCCCCGGAGCTCGACGCGGGCACGAGCACCATGGCGTTGAGGGCTGGATCCCACGCCATGGCCGCCTCGCCAGGTGGGGGGCCGTTGACCCCGGAGTCGAGCTTGTGCCATGCGGTGCCGTCCCAGCCCCATGTGTCGCTCAGGCCGGTTTCCGGAGGCCGGATCCCTCCGAAGAGCAACACCATGTGGAGCTGCGGGTCATAGGCGGTGGCAGCCTCCTCTCGCCCTGAAGGGCTCGTCCGCGGGTGCCGGAGCTCCCAGTGGCCCGCGCTCCACACCCACGTGTCGCTGAGGGTGCGGGTCCCACCGAACACCAGCACCTGGCTGGTCCCGACATCGTCGGCGACGCTGTAGCCGTCCGTCGAAAACGGACCGCTCGGCGTCGGCACGGGGTACGAGGTCGGCGGCGCGATACCCACCGGGCCTTGCGGTCTCGAGATCAGGTAGCCGGCCAGCCCGGCCGCCGCGATTGCAAGTACCAGCGCAGTCGCAGTCGATCTCACCGTCCTGCGGCCGCTCACTGTCGCGAGCGGGATCGGTGGATTTCGACGGTCGCATGCCAATCGTCACGCTCGCGCCACCCCACCACGGTTGCGGCGATGAGAAGCGCCGTGGCACCGAGCGCGAGAAAGAATCCCGGCCCGAGGTAGGGCGTGGTGGTGTACGACTCCGCGCGACCGAGGTTGTCGATGTACTCGATGTAGATACCTAGTGGCACGAGAAAGTCGAGCCCGACGAACACACAGCGGACGAACGCGGTGGGTGGGTCAAGGATCAGCCGTACCGCAAGCGCGATGACGACGGCTGCGACGACGAGCACCCAACTGGCCTGCGCGACGCCGTCCGCGATCACATAGCTCCCGGCGTCGGTGATCACGCCCACCCAGTGCAGCGGCATGGATGCCGCATCCAGGGCCGCCACCGTCAGCAGCGCCACGATCACCGGGACCTTCGGCCGGTAGGGCGGCGGCTGGTACCGGGACAGTGGGGTCAGGGACATGGGTGGCGACCCCCGTACATCGGGACTATCCTCTTGGGCATTCTGTCGCGCCGGTCATAACACGCTCGGAGGTTCCTGCCGTGAGCATTCGCACGCGAGTCGGTCAATGGCCGGTCCTTCGTCAGCTCACCACCGCCGACCGCCTCGGCCGGGGCACCGCCGTCCGCTCGGCTCATACCGAGGCGCTCACGCCTCGAACCCGAACCGCGGATCGCATGGTCCAGAGCGTGTGCCCGTACTGTGCAGTCGGCTGCGGGCAGCGTGTGTACGTCAAGGGAAAGCGAGTCATCCAGATCGAGGGAGACCCCGACTCGCCGATCTCGCGTGGCCGGCTCTGCCCCAAGGGATCTGCGAGCGAGCAACTGGTCAACGGCCCCGGCAGGGTGACGACCGTGAAGTATCGACGGCCGTTCGGCACCGACTGGGAGGAGCTCCCGCTCGAGCGTGCGATGGAGATGATCGCCGACCGCGTCCTGGAGACGCGTGCCAGGACCTGGGAGGAAGCGGACGAAGAGGGCAATCCCCTGCACCGGACGCTCGGCATCGCCAGCCTCGGCGGTGCGACCCTGGACAACGAAGAGAACTACCTCATCAAGAAGCTCTTCACCGCCCTCGGAGTCGTGCAGGTCGAGAACCAGGCCCGTATTTGACACAGCTCCACTGTCCCCAGTCTGGGGACCTCGTTCGGACGCGGCGGAGCCACGACCTTCCAGCAGGACCTGCAGAACTCTGACTGCATCGTCATCCAGGGCTCGAACATGGCCGAGTGCCATCCGGTGGGCTTCCAGTGGGTGATGGAGGCGAAGTCGCGCGGCGCCACGATCATCCACGTCGACCCGCGATTCACGCGAACGTCGGCCATGGCCGACCTGTACCTGCCGGTGCGCGCGGGGAGTGATATTGCCTTTCTTGGCGGAATCATCAACCACATCCTCACCAACGAGCTGTACTTCCGCGAGTACGTCCTCAGCTACACGAACGCGGCGACCATCGTCAGCGAGGACTTCCAGGACGCCGACCAGCTGGGTGGTCTGTTCTCGGGATTCGACCCCGCTACCGGCACGTACGACACGACCAGTTGGGCGTATGAGGGCATGGAGACCGCGGCGGCCGCCGGATCGCGAGCCGTCCCCGGCAGGCGGCCCCCTGCCGAGGCCGGAGGGGCAGGTCACGAGCTGGGCGGCCGCGGTGCTGCCCTGCCGCACAGCGAAGTTCGGCGCGACGAGACGCTGCAGGACCCCTTCTGCGTCTTTCAGATTCTCAAGCGCCATTACGCGCGGTACACGCCGGAGATGGTGGAGCGGATCTGCGGCGTCCCCCCCGAGCAGTTCGCCAAGGTATGCGATGCGGTCACCGCCAACAGCGGTCGCGACCGCACCACCGCATGGGTGTATTCCGTGGGTTGGACGCAACATTCAGTCGGCGTTCAGTACATCCGTGGAGCCGCGATCATCCAGTTGCTGCTGGGCAATATTGGTCGTCCCGGCGGCGGAATCCTCGCGCTGCGCGGGCACGCGAGCATCCAGGGCTCGACCGACATCCCGACATTGTTCGACATGCTGCCCGGCTACCTCCCGATGCCCAGAGCGGGCTCGATCACCAATCTCGCCGGCTACCTCGCGGCGATCAAGAGCGAGGGCCAGAAGGGATTCTGGACTGCGGCCGACACCTACATGGTCAGCCTGCTCAAGGCGTGGTGGGGCGACGCCGCGACGCAGGAGAACGATTTCGGTTTTGACTGGCTGCCGCGCATCGACGTCGACCACAGCAACTACCACACGATTGTCGACATGCTCGACGACAAGGTCGAGGGCTACTTCCTGCTGGGCCAGAATCCCGCCGTAGGGTCGGCCAACGGCAAGATGCAGCGGCTCGCGATGTCGCACCTGAAGTGGCTGGTGGTGCGCGACCTCAACCAGATCGAGTCGGCAACCTTCTGGAAGGACGGACCCGAGATCGCCACCGGCGAGCTGCAAACGGAGAAGATCGGAACCGAGGTGTTCCTCCTGCCGGCGGCCGCGCACACGGAGAAGGACGGCACCTTCACGCAGACGCAGCGTCTGCTCCAGTGGCGTCACAAAGCAGTCGACCCACCCGGCGACTGTCGCAGCGAGCTGCATTTCTTCTTCCACCTCGGCCGGCTGCTTCGCGAACATCTCGCGACCTCAACGCTCACCCGCGACGAGCCCCTGCGACGGCTTGCCTGGGACTATCCGTTGGTCGACGGTGACGAACCAAGTGCGGAGGCGGTGCTGCAGGAGATCAACGGTCGCCACCTGAGTGGCGACAGCGCCGGCGAGATGCTCAGCAGCTTCGTAGAGATGAAGGCGGATGGCTCGACATCGGCGGGCTGCTGGATCTACACCGGCGTCTACAGCGGTGGCGTCAACCAGTCGGCACGGCGCAAGCCGGGATCACAGCAATCGTGGGTGGCGCCGGAGTGGGGATGGGCCTGGCCGATGAACCGGCGCATCCTCTACAACCGCGCCTCCGCAGATCCGGATGGCAAGCCGTGGAGCGAACGCAAGGCCTACGTGTGGTGGGACGAAGCCGCTGGGAAGTGGTCCGGCCACGACGTTCCGGATTTCCAGGTGAACAAGCCGCCGTCGTTCAGGCCCGCGCCGGGCGTCGGTGGCCCCGATGGACTCGCCGGCGACGACCCGTTCATCATGCAGGCGGACGGAAAGGCCTGGCTCTACGCTCCGAGCGGGCTCCTCGACGGCCCGCTGCCCGTGCACTACGAGCCGCTCGAGTCCCCGGTTCGCAACGCCATGCACCCCCAGCAGGCGAACCCGACTCGCGACATGTTCCCGCGCAGGGAGAATCTCACCAGCCCGTCGCCGCCGGAGCCGGGCTCAGAGGTGTATCCATACGTGGTCACGACGTACCGCCTGACCGAGCATCACACTGCCGGCGGCATGAGTCGCTGGTCGCCGTATCTCGCCGAGCTGCAGCCCGAATTCTTTTGCGAAGTCTCACCGGAGCTGGCTGCCGAGCGGGGGCTCGAGCACCTGGGCTGGGCGACCATCGTCACCGCTCGCACCGCCATCGAGGCGAGGGTGATGGTCACCGACCGGGTCACGCCGCTGACCGTCGGTGGTCGAACCATTCATCAGATCGGGTTGCCGTACCACTGGGGCGTGGGTGGCAGCGCGGTCGTCAGCGGCGACTCCGCCAACGACGTCATGGGAGTCGCCCTGGATCCGAACGTGCACATCCAGGATTCGAAGGCGGCCGCGTGTGACATCCGGCCCGGTAGGCGACCGACCGGCCCCGCATTGCCGCGGTACGTCGAGGAATACCGCCGGCGCGCCGGGATCACCGTGGAGACCGGCACCGCGCGCGTGACGCCGCCCGAGGACGGCCGCTGATGCGTGGTTGGTCCGCTGCCGCCGACCCCGCAGCTGATACGGGATGGAGCGAAGCCCCCGCCCGTAAGGGTTTCTTCACGGACGGCTCCATCTGCATCGGCTGCAAAGCCTGCGAGGTCGCCTGCAAGGAATGGAACGGCATCCCCGAAGACGGCCTGCAGATGCTCGGCATGTCATACGACAACACCGGCGGACTCGGGGCCAGCACCTGGCGTCATGTGGCCTTCATCGAACAGCCGCGGCGCCTCGTCGGAGCCGGCCTCACGCCGCTGCCGATGGTTGCCGCCGCGGCAGCTCCTGCGGAGACAGGCATCCGTTGGTTGATGTCCTCCGACGTCTGCAAGCACTGCACGCACGCCGCGTGCCTCGATGTCTGTCCAACCGGTGCGTTGACGCGCACCGAGTTCGGCACCGTCGTCGTCCAGGACGACGTCTGCAACGGCTGCGGGTACTGCATTCCGGCGTGCCCCTTCGGCGTGATCGACCGGCGCGAGGGGCCGGCGGGCGCGCGCAACGTCGGCATCGCCCAGAAATGCACGCTCTGCTACGACCGCCTCAAAGACGGCATGACCCCGGCCTGCGCACAGGCGTGTCCGACCCAGTCGATCCAGTACGGCGACCTCGACGAGCTTCGAGCTCGAGCGAACCATCGCGTTGAGGAGTTGCACGCGGCCGGCGTGACCGACGCGAGGCTCTACGGCGCGGACCCGGCCGATGGTATCGGCGGAGCGGGTGCGTTCTTCCTGCTGCTCGACGAGCCCGAGGTGTACGGCCTGCCGCCGGATCCCGTGGTCACCACGCGAGATCTGCCGGCGATGTGGCGGACCGCGGCGATAGCCGGCGCGACCCTGCTCGCCGGTGCAGCCGCAGCGTTTGTTGGGGCTCGATCGTGACCGTGGAGGCCGAAGCGCCACGGCGCCGGCGTCGTGGCGGCAGGGACGGCGAGCGCCTCATGGTTCCGCCGGCGACATTCACCTCCTACTACGGGCGGCCGATCGTCAAGGCCGCACCGTGGGGGACGGATATTCCCGCGTACCTTTTTCTCGGCGGGCTCGCGGCCGGTTCGTCGCTCCTCGCCGCCGGCGCGGACCTCGCGAATCTCCCCGACCTGCGCCGCGTCGCGCGCATCGGCGCGCTCGGCGGGGCAGCCGGCGGCCTGGTCGCGCTCGTCCACGACCTGGGACGGCCGAAACGATTCCTGAACATGATGCGCGCCACGAAGCCAACGTCCCCGATGTCGGTGGGCACGTGGATCCTCGCCGGCTTCGGACCGCCGGCAGGCCTGGCGGGCGCCGCCGAGATCGCGGCGCTTCTGCCCTTCCGGATCCCGATTGCCGGCCGCGTCCTCGAGGTCGGGGCGCGGCCCGCGGGACTTCTTGCGGCGGCTCTCGCGCCGGCGCTGGCCTCGTACACCGGCGTGCTCCTCGCAGACACCGCCACCCCGGCGTGGCACACAGCGCACCGTGAGCTCCCGCTTATCTTTGTCGGATCGGCGGCAGCCGCCGCCGGTGGGCTCGGCATGGTGGGCGCCCGAGTGGCCGAGACGGCACCGGCGCGGCGGATGGCCCTGGGCGGCGCGGTCCTCGCCCTCGCGATGGAGCTGCAGATGGAGCGGAGCATGGGTCTCAGCGCCGAGACGCTGCACGCGGGAACGGCCGGCCGGCTGTTCAAGGCCAGCCGTGTGCTCACCATCGCCGGAGCCGCCGGGACGGCGGTACTCGGAGGGCGCAATCGGGTGGCGGCGGCGATGAGCGGCGCGGCGTTGCTCGCCGGATCGGTGTGTACGCGATTCGCGATCTTCGAGGCCGGCCAGGCGTCGGCGCGCGATCCTCGCTACACGGTGATCCCGCAGCGCGAACGGATGACTCGTTCCTAGGCGACAGCGGCGGGCACGCGCAACCTGCGCAAGTCCCCGCTCACGCGTTCTGTGATTCCCATCCGGTCGAGATGCTCGAGCAATGGGACCGCGATGCGCCGTGTCGTGCCGAGCGCCTGTCGCGCCGCCGAAAGCGTGAACGGCTGAGGCAGTCCGCGCAGACGATCCTCGGCGACGCGCGGCGCCGAAGGAAGCAGCGCGACGTCACCCGGTAGCAGCAGGATCGCGCGCGCCGCTGCTGCGGCACCGAGCTCACGGCGTCCCAGCCCCAGGGACGCAAGCTGTTGCTGCTCCGGAGCGGCGAACGGTTCGACCTCGAGCGACGCGATCAGCCGCGACACCGCCGCGCCGAGATCCGGACGCAGCGCAGGTGCGCTCCCACCTTTGCGGACCCGACCGCCGGTCTCCTCGAGCTCGGGACACGAACGCAGCAGGGCCGAGAGCAGCTGCGGGTCCTCGAGACCCAGCGATCGCACCAGATCGGCACGAGCGACACCGTTATCGATCAGCGCGGTCGGATGGCACTCGATGGCGCCGCGGAGCTCTCGAACCCAGCCCTGCCAGCGTTCCCCGGTCACCAGCCAGGACCCCGCTGCGATGACACCGTGCGGCAAGGGGTCGACAACCGGCACGCCGATCTCGCGAAGGAACGCGCGGCTCACCGCACGTCGGCGGCGCAGCTCCGCGCCGGCGTCCGGAATGCCGTCCTCGGTCCCCAGGGCCGCGGCTCGAGCCCCGGCAGCGCCTCGACGGCGG
>JBAQGL010000192.1:0-2389 GCA_049287785.1 Candidatus Dormiibacterota bacterium
GGTTTACGTCGAAATAGTCGCGCCAGGCGTTGATCATGCCGCCGCGGATCTCGAAGGTTCCCATGACGGGTAGCTCGAACGACCGGTCAGAAAGTCTGAAGACGTCAATCCGCTCGGTCATCACGACGGGGCCATTGGCTGCGATATGGACCAGTCGGAACTCAATTGACTCGATGCCTGGCGGTCCCGGGCGGATGAACGAGTCGATGTTGCTGGCGATGGCGTCCCTGCCGGTGATGGGAGCGAGCGGGACGTTGTGGTAGACCGCGTCATCAGTGAAGAACGCCGCCAATTCGACCGTGCTGACGTTGTCGGACCACGCAGCGCAGAACCGGCGCACTACATCGATCGGACTCTCCATGCGGCTCCTCCTTCAGCGGGGGTTCGTCCTTCAGAGTCAAGCGCGGTAACTCCCGGAACGGAACGTCGGTCCTCTCGTCGCAACCAGATACGTGATATGTCACCTGACGTTAGGTGATCTGTCACCTAATGTCAACCGCTGCAGCCGCAATGCCGTGCCTGGACGTCCGGGCTAGTGCACGGCGAAGCGGGGGCGGCTCATGACGGCGATGCCGCTGGTGGCGATGAGTCCGTAGAGAGCCGGGGCGAAGAACACATGCGGCAGGCCGAGAACGCTGACGCCGAGGCTGCCGGTCAGCCCTCCGAGGGCGCTGGCGATCGCCGTTGAGCTCATGAAGACGGCTGAGGCGGTGGCGACGGCTTGGGGCAGCAGTCGTTGGGCGACGATGATGCCCAGGGCCGCGAACACACCCCATACCCCGCCCATGAGGATTTGCCCGGCGAACATTCCGGGGGCGTCGCCGGTCAGAGCGAAGCAGAGATTCGCGCCGACGCCGAAGGCCGCGCCGAGGATCATCAGGTGCATCATGCCGATACGGCGGGCGACGACCACGGCCACCGGCATCAGGATCAGCTCTATCAGAGGTTGGATGCCGATGACCGCACCGATGACCGCCGTCGGCAGATGCATGTCGTCGCGCATGTAGATCGGCAGGTAGCCGTACTTGATCGGCTCACCCGCGTAGACGAACACGTACAGCCCGGTGAACGCGAGCAGCGGCAGCATCTCCCGGAGCTTCGGGCGCTGCGCGAGGCGCTCGGCCTGCACTTCGGACGCGGACGCGGTGTGCGCGCCGGGCCGAGCCGAGCCGGTGCGCGCGAAGCCCATGGGAACGATCTGTGCGAGGGCGCACGACCCGGTGGCCACGAGCATCACGCGCGAACCGGCGGCAGTTGCCAGGATCGAGCCCAGGACGGGGCCGACGACCCATCCGGCCGTCAACGCCATCCGTACGATGGAGACGACCCCGTCGGCCACGGGGCTCGCGGTCGTTTGCAGGTCGTCGTGGACCGCGGCGAACAGCTGCGAGCCGGCGGCGCCCGAGAAGGCCAGGACGACGGCACTGATCACGAAGGGCATCCACACCTGGTCGGCCAAGGCCATCGCAACCCACCCGAGGAATCCCGCCAGCGCACACCACCGGAACAACCCGAGACGCTTTCCTGAGCGGTCCGAGCGTGCGCCGATCAGGTAGCCGGCGAGCGGGGCGGTGATGTTCGTGAGGTAGAACAGGCCGGCCGTGGTCAGCGAGACGTGCAGGTCGTTGACCAGGAACAAGGTGATCTGCGGCGCGGCGGCGGACGTCCCCAGCCCGGAGAGGAACAGCGCGACGGTCGCTCCGCGGTAGAGCGGCGAGGCCCAGACCGAGCGCGCCGCGGACGGGGTGGTCGCAACCTCGGCAGCGGCGAGTGCGGATGGCATGGAGGAGACCCCTCGAATCTAGGCGGTTTTGACGACGATGCCGGTTCCTTCGAGCGCTGCTACTTCGTCGGCGGGCGCGGTGGTGTCGGTGACGAGGGTGTGCACGAGGGTGGAGGGGCCGACGTAGGCGTGGGCGGTGCGGCCGAGTTTGCTGCCGTCGGCGGCGGCGATGATGCGGTGCGTGGAGGCGATGATCGCCTTCTTCACCGCCGCGTCGTCGAGGTCGTAAGCGGTCAAACCCTCGGCGGCGCTCAGGCCGCAGCAGCCGAGGACCGCGGTGTCGAAGCGCAGCGCTGCGAGGGAGGCGAGGGTGAGGGGGCCGGTCAGGGCGCCCTCACCGTTGCGGGGCCGTCCACCCGGCACCATGAGGGTGGTCGGGGTGGCGGCGTCGCTGAGCGTGTGGATGGCCTGCAACGACAGGGGCATCACGGTGACCTGACGGCCGTGCAGCAGTCGGGCGACCTCCAGGCAGGTGGTGCCGCTGTCGAGTAGGACGGTCTCGCCGTCCGCGATGAGTCGGGAGACCTCGGCGGCGATCCGGCGCTTGGCGTCGACAGCCTCGTGGACGCGCAGCGCGAAGGGCGGTTCCTCGCCCCGCAGCAGCAG
>JBAQGL010000193.1:0-7083 GCA_049287785.1 Candidatus Dormiibacterota bacterium
CCGCGGGCGTCCGGCGGGCCGCCGCGCGGCAAGCCCGCACCGCGCCAGGTGATCCAGGCCAGGGTCCCGAGGAAGAGCCCTCCGGGATACACGGCGAGGGCGACGACTTCGAGGAGCAGGCCGAGTGGGTCCACCTCGTCAGTGCCCGAACACGAAACCGGCGAGGGACTGTGGCGCGAGGCCGATCGCGATACCCAGGGCGACCAGCAGCCACGCTGCCAGGTCAGACAGGCGCGTGGGCCAGGCGGCCGTCATCACCGGTCGAACCCGGGCCCGGCGCTCAGGCATGACGGCCGTCTTCACCGGCCGGGGCCGGGGCGCGCACGCCAGGACCGCGGCGATGAAGATCGCGCCGATCGCGATGGTCGCGGCGATGGTTGAACCGACATTGCCCGCGGCGAGTGCCTCGAGGAGGAGCAGGCGGCCCCAGAAGGCCGGCGACGGCGGAACGCCGCTGAGCAGCGCCCAGGCCACCCGTCGCGGCCACCTCAGCCCGGAGTCCCGGGAGCGAAGCAGGATGGGTGCGAGGGCAAGATGCGTCAGCAGGATCACCAGCGCGCCGGTGATCGCCGGCGAGACCGCGGCTCCCTCGACGGCGGCGACGCAGAGCGCGATGTCCGCCATGAACACGCGGCCGTAGCGCGTCGCCTCGGGGCCGCGAACGGCCCAGATGCCGCCCCAGACGGCACTGCCAAGGCCGGCGACGAGGAGAACGTGTTCGAAGACCGGGGTTCCGGTGCCGAGGACCCCGCCGGGAATGCGCTCGGCGATGACCAGGACGACCGGCACCAGCAGGATCAGCCACGGCGCGATCTCGACGGGCCGGAGCGTCCGCATGATCCCGGCGGCCCAGCCCCCGAGCGGGTAGACGGCGAGGAGCGCGGCGACCCCGGTCGCGAGCAGGGCCGCGACCACGACGGGGCGATCCCCGGTGGTGAACCCCGTGAGCGGCAGCAACGGTGAGGCCGCGACGATCGCCGCGGTGCCGGTTCCGGCGACCCGGCCGGCCGCGAGGGTCATCCTCCCCGGCGACTGCCCGATCCAGCGCAGGACCAGGGTCGCGACCGCCGCGGTCAGGACGAGACCGGTGACCAGCGGGTTGCTGCTCGACATCGCAACGACTGCGGCTGCGCCGACGACGCCGATGCTCCTCCCCATCGCCGGGTCGATCGACGGCTGGAGCAGGAGCACCAGGACCATCGACACCGCGGCTGCGATCAGCACCCCCTGGCCGGCTCGGTCGAGACCGGTGATCCCGCTGAGGCCGCCCAGCGGCACCGCGGCCGCCGGCGATCTGGCGGCAAAGAAGGTCAGCACCGCGCCCACCAGCGGGACGATCGCCACCAGCCGCGCGGTGCGCCGGCGGAGGACTGCCGATGCGACGAGGCCGAGCACGAGCCACCCGGCGGCGATGACCAGCGGGTTCACGCTTCGGCTTCGACGAGAGGACGGGGGCGCCGCGAGCTCCGGCCGTTGAGCCATCCGGCGAGAAACGCGGCAAGGGGAGCGGCCAGGCACGCCAGCACCGCTCCGCCGAAGGAATCGGTACCGCTGCGCAGCAGCCAGGCGGTGGCGGTCGAGATCCCGATCATCGCGACACTGACCGCAAGGTCTTCGACGGTGCGCGAGACCAGCAGCCGCACGATGCCGCACACCCAGGCGTAGGCGATCGGGAACAGCAATCCCTCGGACACGGTGACCTGACCGACGGGGACGTTGAAGCTCACCCAGGAGGCGACCGGAATCGCGGCGGCAGCCCCGAACGCGCGGGTGCTCCGCGGGCCGAACAGCCGGTCCGGGGGAGCGAACGCGGGGATCATCGGGTCGAGGCCCGACAGCCAGGGCAGGATGCGTCCGCCCAGCCATCCGACCCAGGCGAGCAGCACCGCGGCGACCGCGCATCCGGCGAGCACCGCCACCCCGGGCGCGCCACCGAAGGTCGCAGCGCTCGGAGCCAGCCCCGCCGCAAGCAGAACGACCGCGATCGCCACCGCCCGCCTGCCGTCAACCATGATCGCCACGACCGCGGCGATCACACCCGCGATGGAGAGCAGCGGCGCGGAAACACCCATCAGTGGATCAGCTGGAACAACAGGATCAGCGCGACGGCACCCCCGAGGACCACCACCAGCTGGGGCTGTACCACCAGCCAGTCATCGGTCAGGTGCAGGAACGCGTTCCCTCGAAGAGCGGCCGGCCGGAGGCTTCGGAGGACCCGGAGTCCGACGGCGCGAGTGGCCGAAAAGGGCCGGATCTCCTGAGGCGGTTGCGCCGCCGGCGACCAGCCCATGAGCGTCGCGAATGACCACGCGCCCGCGGCGACGACGACGAACGCGACCAGGATGTAGCCGCCCGACCAGTCTCCTGCGGTGGCCCGGATCGCCGCCGCGCCGATCGGCTCGGTCAGCCCGCCCGAGCTGAGCGATGCGAGCACGGAGGTCGCAACCGCGCCCGGCACGAGCGCGGCGATCACGGAAACGACCGCCGCCGCCGTGGCGAGCACCGACGGGTAGCGGGTCCGTGACCCGCCGTCCCGCTGCGTGACGATGATCGCGGCAGCTCGGACTGCGGCGGCCGCCCCGAGACAGCCGGACAGGCCGAGCGCTGCGAGCAGCGCGGCACCGGGCCGTCCGACCGAGACGGTTGCGGACAGCTCCAGGAGCAGCGCGGTGATCCCGAAGCCGACGGGCAGCGCCCCCGCAGCCCCGAGAGCGAGTGCGGCGATTGCGCTCCCGCCCCGTCCGCGCCCGACCTGCTCCCACGCGGGCGTCAGTGCGGTCACCAGGATCAGCGAGCAGACGCCGGCGGCGATGGCGGCGCCCGCCGATGGGCCCGCAATACCCGTCAGCGCCACCACGGGCGCCGCAGCCACAACGCAGAGCGCCCTGCCTGCGATCACCGGCACCCTCGAGCGCCACAGTGCCACCCCCACTGCCACAAGGGCTGCAAGTCCCCCGACCGTCGCCAGCCCGATCGTGACCTGTTCCGGCAGCGGACCGGCGGCAGCTTCACGCAGGCGCAGCAGGACGATCGCGCCGCACGGGATCGCACCGGTGGTTGCCCACGCGGCGGTCGGAGTCCGGTGTCCTCGGATCGGCACGAACGCCGGCGACAGCAGGCGGACCACCCCGGCGGCAGCCCACGGCCCGGCGACAGTCGCGCCCATAGCCCCTGCGGGGATCACCGCGAAATCGGTGGTTCCTGCATTGCTCAGGAGCTGGACTCCGGCGACGAGGAGTCCGAGTGACGCGAGGTGTTCGATCCCGATCGCAACCAGCCCGCCGCGTCCCGGCCTCCCTCGCGCCGCGCTGGTCATGAGCAGCGTCCCGACGCCGGCGATCTCGATCCCGCCGACGAGCATGACGACGTTGCCGGCAAGCACCGCCAGGGTGGTCCCGGTCACGCAGACGAGCACCGCGGCCACCTCGCGGGTCCGACGGTCGCCCTCGAGCAGCAGCAGGAGGCCGGCTGCCGCAGCGGCGAGACCGAGCGTCGCGCCGGGGAGGTCGAGCCGGAGCAAATAGGTGATCCCCGCGACCGGGGTACCGAGCGACGTCTCGATGCGGCCGCTCCCGTTGAGGAACGCCACCTCAACCGCGAGCAACGCGATGGTCGCGGCGATGCCCACGCCGGCGACCGTGCGGGCGACCCGGGCCTGCTGCGGCGTGAGCGCGAAGACGGCGAGCGCCGCCACGATCAACGGGGCGGGGATGAGCGCCAGCTGGAGCCCTCCGCCCAGCATGGTGGCGCTACCTCCCGGTACGGGCCAGCGCCGGCGCTCCGACCTCGGTGGCGCAGTACGGGCAGACGCCCCAGCCCAGCCTGAGGCTGCGATCGCAACCGGTGCATCGGCGGGCGAACTGCGTCCTGCAGTACGGGCAGAGGATGAACTCCTGCTCGATCTCCCGTCCGCACGTCGGGCAGGGCCGGGTCGGGATCCCCTCGACCGGCGGCTCCAGCAGCACCTGCTCCTCGATGGCGAGGGACCGAACCTGCTCCATGGTCAGGGGCGGCCGAACCATGAAGTAGATGAGGGCGCCGAGGAACGGCGGCACGAAGCCGAGCAGCATCGCGAAGAGCGTGAACCCGGGCGAGGTCGTGCGCCTGCGCGCGTCGCGGACCACGTAGAACGCAAGTGCAAGCCAGAGCACCACCAGGTAGGCGATGACGATTGCGATCACCGCGGTGAGCAGGGTTCCCAGGTCAACCAGCAGCATCGGTGACTCCTCCTGCCGGGCCTCGGCGCAGCAGATCCAGTTGTGCCTGCGCCTCGGCGAGGCGGCGGCGCGTCTCGTCCACAACCTGGGCCGGAGCCCCGTTCACGAACGCCGGGTTCGCGAGCTGTGCCTGAAACCGCGACACATTTGCCTCGAGCATGCCGATCTGACGTGCGGTCGCACTTGCGTCGGCGGCGGTGTCGGCGATCACCACCTCGGCGTGGAGACTACCCGAAACCACGACGGCTGGATCGATGCCACGCCCGTGGCTCTCGACAACGGCCGCAGGGACAAGGCCGCCGATCAGGCGGCTGATGTGCTTGTTGATGCCCCGGCCCTCGCCGTCGCGGACGGCGATGCGAATCCGGTCGCGGGCTCCGCGTGGAACCTTGTGGCTGTGTCCCAGCGCTCGAATGCGCTTCACCAGGTCGATCGCCTCGGCGATCTCGCGATGCGCTGCGGTGGTTGCGGCCTCGGTCCAGAGCGGATCCTCCGCCGGCCACGACCGGTGCTGCAGCGTGGGCGCCGCGTTGGGCAGCTGCTGCGCGCACTCCTCGGTCACAAACGGCATGAACGGATGGAGCAGCCGGAGCAGCACGTCGAGGGTCGTGACCGCGGTCCACACCGCGGCGCGGCGTGATTCGTGGTCGCCGGCGTCCGCGAGGCGCAGCTTGATGATCTCGACGTACCAGTCGCAGAACGAATGCCAGGTGGTGTCGTATAGCGCGTCGACGGCTTCGTGGAATCGGTACGCGGTGAACCCTGCGTCGCACGTACGCACCGCGGCGGCAAGCTCGGCGAGCATCCAGCGATCCTCGGGCCGCAACGTCTCCGGTTTGGGTGGATGGACGTCGAGATCGGCGATCGACCCGTTGCCGACCTTGGCCACGAGAAATCCGCTGGTCACCTGCCACAGCTTGTTGGCAAACCGTTGGTAGGAGGCGATCCGATCCTCGTCGAACCGCATGTCCTGGACGCTGGTTGACACCGCTGCGGCCCATGCGCGCACCGCGTCGGCGCCGAACTTGTCGGCGAGGTCGAGCGGGTCGACCGTGTTGCCCTTCGACTTGCTCATGCGCGATCCGTCCGTCGCCTGGATGGTGCTGGAGATCAGCACGTCGCTGAACGGAACTCGCCCGGTGAACTTGATGCCGGTCATGATCATTCGGGAGACCCACAGAAAGATGATGTCGCGCCCCGTGACCAGGAGGTCGGTCGGGTAGAACCGTTCGAGGTCCGGTGTCGGTTCGGGCCACCCGAAGATCGCAAATGGCCAGAGCCCACTGCTGAACCAGGTGTCGAGGACATCGGGGTCGTTGGTGAGCGCGGTGTCGCCGCATTCCGGGCAACTGGTTGGTGGATCGATCCACGCGAAGCGATGACCGTTGCCACACGTCGACACCGGAATCGCGTGTCCCAGCCAGATCTGCCTGCTGATGCACCAGTCCTTGATGTTCCGCATCCAGTGCAGGTACACGTCGGTGTATCGCGCCGGGTGGAACGTGATCTCCCCACTCTCGACGGCTGCGATCCCTGGAGCGGCAAGCGACGCCATGCGGACCCACCACTGCTCGCTGACGAGTGGCTCGAGCAGCGTCCCACTGCGGTCGCAATACCCGACCTCGTGCGTGTACGGCTCCTCCTTGACCAGCACACCCAATGCGCGCAAAGCGTCGGCGACGGCGGTTCGCGCCTCTTCGACCGGCATGCCATGGAATTGGGGAAGCGCAGGCACGTCCATGGTCCCATCGAGCGCGATGACATTGATGATCGGCAGAGAATGGCGCGCCCCGATCTCGTAGTCGGTTGGGTCGTGCCCGGGGGTCACCTTGAGCGCACCGGTGCCGAACTCGGGTCTCACCGCCTCATCGGCAAAGATGGGCACCACCCGCCAGGTGAGCGGCAGCGTCACGTGCTTGCCGATGAGCGCTGCGTAGCGCGAGTCACCGGGTGCAACCGCGACCCCCGTGTCACCGAGCATCGTCTCCGGACGCACCGTCGCGACCGTGATGCTCTGGCCACCCTCGACGGGATATTTGAGGTAGTACAGCGTATCGGTCTGCTCCCGCCATTCGATCTCCTCGTCGCTGATCGCCGAGCGGCAGTAGGGGCACCAGTTGACGATTCGTGGACCGCGATAGACGAGCCCCTCATCGAAGAGCGTCTTGAAGACGAGCCGGATGGCGTGCACGTACCGGTCGTCGAGGGTGAAGCGCAAACGCTCCCAGTCGCACGTGTATCCCATCCGTCGCATCTGTTCGATGATCCGTCCGCCGTATTCCTCGTACCAGGCGTCGACGCGTGTCTGAAACGCGGCCCTGCCCAATGCCTCCTTGGTCAGACCCTCCTCGGCGAGCTGCCGCTCGATGACGTTCTCGGTGGCGATCGCTGCGTGATCCGTCCCCGGAGCCCACTCGACCTCATAGCCACGCATGCGCCGTTCGCGACACACGGTGTCCTGGATGGAGAACGTCGATGCATGTCCCATGTGCAGCACACCGGTGATGTTCGGTGGCGGAAGCGCGATGACGAATGCGGGCTTGGTGCTTGTGACATCGGCATGTCCGACACCGAGCTCGCTCCAGCGCTCGCGCCATTTCGGTTCGACGCTGGACCAATCGAAATTCGTGTTCATGGGGCGATTGAGTATATGGGGCGGCCGGGTGCTACTCGCCCGCCGAGATGCTCGCCCCGGATTGCGCATTGCGCCATTCGGGCATGAATGGCGAGGCCGTGTAGACGAGCTGCGGGGTCGAGGTGGCGAGCTGCTGCGCGGCGGTGCTCTCCCCCACCGTGGGGAACGCCACCGCTGTCGACGCCCCCGCCGCGGCGACATTCGCGACCGATCCGAAGTACGCGCGCCCGC
>JBAQGL010000194.1:0-11644 GCA_049287785.1 Candidatus Dormiibacterota bacterium
TTTCGCCGCCTGTGGATCGGGCAGCTCATCTCCCTGGTGGGACGGCAGATCACCCTGGTCGCGGTCCCGTTCCAGGTGTACTCGCTGACACGCTCGGCCCTCGACGTCGGGCTGCTCGGGATCGTGCAGGCCGTGCCACTGGTGTGCGGATCGTTGGGTGGTGGCGCGATCGCCGACCGCTTCGACCGCCGCCGGGTGCTGATGGTTACCCAGCTCTGCCTCGCGACGTGCTCAGGCTTGCTGGCCCTGGGAGCATTCATCGGTCACCCACCGCTGCTCGAGATCTATGCGGTGGTGGCGGTTGCCGCACTCGTCGGCGCCGTCGACGGACCCACCCGCACCGCGATCATCCCGAACCTGGTCGGGCGGGACCGCCTCGCCGGTGCGCTGTCGCTCAACATCGTGCTGTTCCAGACGACGCTGGTCGCGGGGCCGGCAATCGGCGGATTGGTGATCGCCCACCTCGGTCTGCCGGCGGCGTACTCGGTCGATGTAGTCACGTTCAGCGCCGCGCTGACGGCGGTCGCGCTGCTGCCTCGGCAGGGCCGCTCCGCGATCGAGCGCGAACGACCGGTGGCAGCCATCCTTCGCGGGCTGAGCTTCGCTCGACGCCAGCCGGTGATTCTCGGCGGATTCGCGATGGATCTCGCGGCGATGATCTTCGGCATGCCCCGCGCGGTCTTCCCGGTGCTCGCGACGGCAACCTTCCATGCCGGACCGCAGGGTCTTGGTCTGCTCTATGCGGCTCCCGGATTGGGAGCCGTCATCGCCGCGCTGACCAGCGGCAGCGTCAGTCGGTCGAAGCGTCTCGGGCGGATCATCGTGGTTGCCATTGTCGTCTGGGGGGTCGCGATCATCGCGTTCGGCTTCGCCTCATCGCTCTGGGTCGCACTGCTCCTGCTCGCCATCGCCGGCGGCGCGGACAGCTTCAGCGCGTTGTGCAGGACGACGATCATGCAGCGCATCGCGCCCGAGGAATTGCGAGGCAGGCTCACCTCGCTGCACTACATGGTGGTCGTGGGCGGCCCGAACCTCGGCGATGTCGAGACCGGGATCGTCGCGAACGCCTTTGGCGCCGAGGTCGCGATCGTCACCGGCGGCGCACTCTGCCTGGTCGGGCTTGGCGCGGCGGCTGTCGCGTTTCCGTCGGTCTGGCGCTACCGCTCCGACACCTGAGGACTCGGAGCGGTATTCGTCGGCTCGTCCGGGCTGCGAGTTGCTGGACCAAATCCGACCCGCACTGTATCGTCCGATGCCCGTGCCAGCTCAGGATCTGACCGATGTCGGCTCGATGCCGCGCCTTGGTGCCGTCCCCGCACGGATGCACGCCCAGGTCATCCGGCCCGAGCGCTATGGCGACCCGCAGGGCGCGTTCGTGATTGAAACCCTGGAAACGCCGAAGCCTGGCCCGGGACAGGTCCTCGTGTATGTCATGGCGGCGGGCGTCAACTACAACAACGTGTGGGCGGCGCTGGGACGGCCGGTTGATGTCATCGCCACACGGCGCAAGGCGGGAGAAGCAGAGAACTTCCACATCGGCGGCAGCGACGCCTCGGGCATCGTCTGGGCGGTGGGTGATGGGGTGGACAGCGTCCGCGTCGGCGACCATGTGGTCGCACACTGCGGCGTCTGGGATCCCGCCGACCCATGGATCACCGGTGGGGGCGACCCGATCATCTCGCCCAGCGCCCGGATCTGGGGATACGAGACCAACTGGGGGAGCTTTGCGCAGTACACGCTCGTGCAAGCGCATCAACTCCTCCCCAAATCGCCCAGCCTCAGCTGGGCGGCTGCGGCCGCATGCATGCTGGTCGGCGCCACCGCGTATCGCATGCTCTGCTCGTGGCAGCCGCATACGGTTGCCGAGAATGATGTCGTTCTGATCTGGGGCGGATCGGGGGGCCTCGGCTCGCAGGCGATCCAGATCGCCAGGGCCAAGGGAGCGATCCCGATCGCGGTGACGTCAGGGCCCGAACGTGGCCGCTACTGTGTCGACCTCGGAGCCCGCGGGTACATCGATCGGCGCGAGTTCTCACATTGGGGCGTGATTCCCGACTGGCGCGACGACGCGGCGTTCGCCACCTGGACCGCGGGCGCTCGCGCATTCGGCAAGGCGCTCTGGGACGTGCTCGGAGAACGCCGCAACCCGCGAATCGTTTTCGAGCACCCCGGTGAGGACACCATCCCGACGTCGATCTTCGTCTGCGACAACGGCGGGATGGTGGTGATCTGCGCGGGGACGACCGGGTATCACGCCGCGGTCGACCTGCGCTATCTCTGGATGCGCCAGAAGCGCCTGCAGGGTTCGCATTTCGCCAACGACGCGGAGTGCGCGGCGTACAACCAGATGGTCGCGCGCGGCGAGGTTGATCCCTGCCTGTCCCAGACGTTCGCATTCACCGAGGTCGGTCTCGCGCATCAGCTCATGCGTGAGAACAAGCACCCGATGGGCAACATGTCGATCCTGGTCGGCGCGCGCGACGCCGAGCAGCGCGACTGATCTAGTGCTGCGCGGCGAGGTAGACGAGCGCCGCCTTGACGCGGCGGTGCACGTCGGGTTCCTCGGAGAGCTCCAGCTTCGAGAAGATGGCATTGATGTGCTTCTCGACCGCGCGCTCGGTGAGAAAGAGCGCCGCGGCGATGCCGGCGTTGTTCTTCCCCATCGCAACCTGCTGCAGCACGTCGCGCTCGCGAGGTGTCAGTTGCGCGATCGGTGAGTCGCGCACCGCGCCGCGAGCGGCGACCAGCACCTCGACCACACGCGGGTCGATCACCGATCCACCGCGCGCGACCTCGCGCACCGCGCCGACGAGCTGATCGATGTCGGAGACGCGCTCCTTGAGCAGGTAGGCACGGCCGCTCGCGCCCTTCTCGAGCAGCGCGAGCGCGTACTCCGGCTCGGCGTACTGGCTCAGCACCACGACGCCCACCTCGGGACGCTCCGCACGCAGGCGCTCGGCGGCCCGAAGACCCTCGTCGGTGCCGGTCGGTGGCATCCGAATATCCGTGATCACCACCGCGGGGTTGTACTCCTCGATCGCGCGCTCGAGACCGGGGAGGTCGGCGCAGCAGT
This sequence comes from Candidatus Dormiibacterota bacterium, assembly GCA_049287785.1. Taxonomy (GTDB): domain Bacteria; phylum Chloroflexota; class Dormibacteria; order Aeolococcales; family Aeolococcaceae; genus Palsa-851. Next base: position 3,074 of record JBAQGL010000194.1, read on the forward strand.
CGAGCAACTCGATCTCATCGGAGGTCTCGAGCAGCTGCCGGATGCCCTCCCTCAGCAGGTAGTTGTCCTCGGCGAGGACCACACGGATCGGCACGCCATGAGGATAGGCGTGAGCAGGGACCGGGTGCCTGCATCACCCGAAGTGTGGGGCAAGTACGCTTGCCACTTCACGGCCATCGGGATACCGTTCGAGACACTGCAATGAGTGTTCGAGTGTTGATCGTCGACGACCAGGCACCGTTTCGCGACGTCGCGCGGACGGTCGTCGAGCTCACCGACGGATTCGAGGTGGTCGGCGAGGTGGAGACCGGTGAGGATTCGGTCACCTCGGCGCGCGATCTTTGCCCTGACCTCGTCCTCATGGATGTGAATCTCCCCGGCATCAGCGGACTCGACGCCACCCGCCAGATCCTGGCCGCGGTCGAGGAGAGCAGGCCGGTGGTGGTGCTGGTCCTCTCCACCTACGAGGCCGACGAGTACGGGCCTCGCGCCGCAGAAGCCGGGGCTGCCGGGTTCATCTCCAAGTCCGACTTCAGCCCCGATCGGCTCGCCGAGGCGTGGGCTTCGGCAAAATCCGCGTAGCGCGGTCAGGCGAGCGCTGCCTCGCGTACGACCGCGCGAGATCGCCGCACGGACGGCACGGACGTCACACGCCGACCATCACGCGCGACGGCACTCGGACCGATCCGCTGATCGTTGTCCCCGCCCCGAGCTTCGACGAGATGACCAGCGCGCCGCCGATGGCGTCCAGGCGATCACCCATGTTGGTCAGGCCCACACCCTTGCGTGCCGTGACGAGATCGAATCCTGCACCGTCGTCGGTGACCTGGAAGCGTAGCTCATCGTCGTCGGCGGTCAGGGTCACCGTCACGTCGGTTGCGCGGGCATATTTCTGCACGTTCTGCAGGGCCTCGAGCACACAGAAGTAGACCGTTGATTCCACGTCCTGCGCATAGCGCTCAACGCCCTGGGACTCCACCCTCACCGGAACGATCGCCTTGCGCGCCTGCGATTCCAGTGCTACCACCAACCCCTTGTCGGCGAGCAGCGGCGGGTAGATCCCGCGCGCCAGGTCGCGCAACGTCTCCAGCGCTTCGTCAGCGTCTCCCTTCAACTGCGCGATGGTCACCTTGGCTTTCTCCGGCGATTTCGCCGCGAGCATCTGCGCCAGGCCGAGCTTGACCTTGATCGCCACCAGGTATTGCTGGGCGCCGTCATGCAGGTTGCGCTCGAGGCGCCGGCGCTCCTCGTCCTGCGCCTGGACGAGCCGCTGTCGCGAGGCATGCAATTCGTCGAGGCGCTGTTGCAGCTCGGCGGCGAGGCCGACGTTGCGCAGCACCAGTCCCGCCTGGTTCGCGAGGTCCTCCATCAGCTTGGACTCGGTGGGAGTCAACGACTCGCCCTTTCGCTTGACGACACTCAACGCCCCCAACAATTGACCCTGATGCTCCACGCGGACCACGAGGCTCGCCTCGGGTATGGCAGGAAGCGTTCCATCCGTGGTCGGAAGCGGCTCGCGCCGCGCGTCGACTCCGGGGAACGTCGCCGCGGGCCGCAGCTCTCCGGCGCCGCGCAGCCAGACCGTCGCCGAGTCCGCCGCGGTGCCTTCCTGGAGGACGCGGGCCATGCGCGGCAGCACCTCGTCAGCCGCATATGTATCGGCCACCTGTTCCGAGAATGCCGTGAGCACCTCGTATGGCGTCGCGCGGTTCCCGTACACGAGCCGGTTCGCAATCTTCTGTACGCGCTCGCGCACCGGTTGGAATCCAACCGCAACGATGACCGTCGCAACTATCGACAGCCAGAGGTTCGGCTGGCCGCCGCTGCCGACCAGTGTTCCAATTCCGACGGCGATGCCGATGTACACCGCGGTGATGAACGCCGCCAATGCCCCGTAGACGAGTGCGCGGCTGATGATCAGGTCGATGTCGTACAGGCGATACTTGAGCACCGCCACGCCGATCGCTCCCGGGACCGCGACGCCGGCAAGGATCAGCAGCGGACCGGCGATGACGAAGTACAGCGGCGGGGGCTCGCCGTTGTTCCCAACCGGGATGATGTTGAGCACGAGGATCGTCGTCAACGTGATCGTGGCCGCGAACGCCACCCACTTGATCTGATGTCGCCCATCCGCATCGGCCGCGCGCATCCGGAGGAATATCGAGATGACCGCGCAAGCGCCCAGCACGACGCCCACGAGACTCACGACGGTGGAGAGCGTTGTGATTACGCCGGCGGAGCCGGGAATGGCGAGGATGCTGATCGGGAGAACAACGCCTGGCGTTGGCGCGGAGGTGACCCCAAGGCTGCCCGGCGCGGGACTGATCATCGCGAGCACCACCCCCGCCGATCCCGCGGCCAGCAGCCCGTACAGCACCCAGCGCCAGTGCCGCGATTGCAGCTGACCATCCGGAAACACGAGCACCATCACGAGCAACAACGTGAGGACACCGCCACCAGGCGCATTCCAGAGAGCGGAGAGCAGGAGCACTGGTCCACTCAGGCCGCTGTGCGCCTCGAAGAGGATCGAGCCCACCAGAGCTGCGGTCGAACCGAGACCCAGGAGCAACGCTGCGCCGAGGGCGATCCACCCGATCGGGTTGGTGGGTCTGCGCAGCGCGATGAGCAACCCAATCGGCACGATCGATGCGTACGGAAAGAGCCAGAATCCGCTGATCGCCCCGCCCCCCTCGCGAAAGAGCGTCGGGGATGTCACCGGTGAGAAATACAGGGCTCCGAAGGTGATGAACAACCCCAGCGCGATCACAGCGAGCGACCAGGCGACGACCTGATGCGCAAGCGATGACCTCGACGGGACCCTGACCGCCGCAACTGGCACGGTCATCGCACGGCAACCTTCGGACGAGCCAACACCGTGATCGCTCCACGGATCGTGGTACCGCTCCCGAGCGTCGAAGACACGGCGAGGGTGCCCCCGAGTGCGTCAAGTCGGTCGCTCATATTGGTCAGTCCCGCACCCTTCTTCGCAGTTGCCGTGTCGAAGCCTGACCCGTCGTCCTGCACATCAAAGGTGAGGCTCTCGCCCCTTCCGTGAAGCTGCACGTCGACGTGCGATGCCCGCGCGTACTTCTGCACGTTCTGCAAGGCTTCCAGCACGCAGAAGTACACGGTGGCCTCGACATCCTGCGAGTAGCGTCCCACGCCATCCGCGTGGACCCGCACGGGTACAGTCGCTTTCCGCGCCTGCGATTCCAGCGCGACCACCAGCCCCTTGTCGGCGAGCAGCGGTGGGTAGATCCCGCGCGCCAGGTCACGCAAGGTCTCGAGCGCCTCGTCGGCGTCGCCCTTGAGCTGCTCCAGTGTCGCCATGGCCTTCGCGGGATTGCGATCAAGAAGCATCTCAGCCAATCCCAGCTTCACCTTCAACGCGACCAGGTGCTGCTGAGCACCGTCGTGCAAATTGCGTTCGAGCCGGCGCCGCTCGAGGTCCTGCGCCTGCACCAGCCGTTGGCGCGACGCCCGGAGCTCGTCGAGCCGCACCTGAAGGTCCGCGCTGAGGCCGACGTTCTTGAGCACCAGGCCCGCCTGGTGGGCAAGGTCATCGACAAGCTTTTCTTCGATCGGTGTCAGGCTCTCCCCGCGACGCTTGGTCACGCTCAGCGCCCCGAGCAACTCGCCCTGGTGGCGCACCTCGACAGCCCTGGTGGCGTCGCCGAGAACCGGCAGCGCTCCATTGCTCATCGGCACGGATGACTGGATCGCCATGCCGGCCGGGTAGGTCGATGCGGCATGAAGTTCGCCGATTCCGCGCAACCACACGGTCGCAGATTCGGCGCCGGTGCCTTCCTGGAGCACGCGGGACATACGGGGCAGCACCTCATCGGCGGCGTACGTCTCTGCGACGCGACCAGAGAACTCGCTCAGCACCTCGTAGGGTGTCGCTCGCTCCCCGTACACAAGTCGGTTGGCGACCCTCTGCACGCGCTCACGCACCGGCTGGAACCCGAGCGCCACGATGGCTGTTGCGAGAATCGACAGGGCCAGGTTGGGCTTGCCGCCACTCCCCACCAGCGTCCCGACCCCCACCGCGATGCCCACGTACACGGCGGTGATGAACACCGCGAGCGAGCCGTACACCAGCGCGCGGCTGATGAACACGTCGATGTCGTACAGGCCGTATCCGATGATCGCCACGCCGATGGTGACCGGCAGCACGACGAGGAACCCATAGGTCAGCGCGTCGCCGCTCACCGTCGCAATCCACGTGGGCCTGACGTTGCCGAGCAGGTATGCGAAGACGACGATGACGGCGAGCACGCCGGTCATGTAGACGAACCACTTCAGCTGCTGGCGTTCGATCCCACTCGCTCGCCTGAGCCGGACGATCAACGCCGCCGCCGAAGCCCCGATCGCCAGAGGCATACCCAACCACAGCACCTGCAGTGGACCGCTTCCGGTTCCACCGTCGAGATTGCTCAGTGGCGCAAGGGCGAACGGCGCCGGAATACTCGGCAACGTCGGTGCCGGCTGATTCGTGCCTCCGCCGAAGATGCTCATGATCAGAACGACGGCGAAATATGCGACCACGGCCCAACCGACCCAGCGCCACCGCCTGCTGGGCAGGGTTCCATCCGGAAACAGCAGCGCGACGACGATCAGCATGCACAAGCTCAGGAATGACATCCAGCCCCCGAACCATGCCGGCCATTCGACCCAGCTGGTCGTGGCCGCACCGCTGAGCAGACCTCTGATTGCGGTGAAGGTGGTCACCAGACTGATCGCCTGCACCGCCGCCACCGCGAGGAGCAGCCATCCGATCGCGTGATGGGGACGGCGATTGACGATCAACACTCCGAGCGGCGCCACGACGACCGCGCTCAGGAAGCTCGAGAGGAGCGCGGTGTCGGGTGAAGTGATCACGCGCCAGTCGAGTGCGACGAGCACCAAGCTGACGCACACCGCTGCGATGCAGAACGCGCCGACGCCCCACGCAAGCCTCACCGCTGCGCGATCGCTCACGCTGCCACCGCTGCATTGGCGGTCACGCAACCGAGGGAAACGACGCCGATCCCCCACGCCTGCTGCGAGGCGATGCGCTCATTCATGCGACCGCTATCCGATGCGGTAGGCGCCGACCGGCGTGTGACGTCCCTTGACGAGCGCCGGCTCGATCCGCTCCGCATCCGGTCTATCGACCAGCGCGTCGTAGGTGGGTTCGCTCAACACCGTCTGGCCGCCCTCACCCCACTGCTGCAGGCGCTGCGCGAGGTTCACCGCATCGCCGACCAGTGAATACTCGAGCCGCTCCTCCGAGCCGAGCAGGGCTGCGGCGACATCACCGGTGGAGAGGCCGATGCCGAGAAAGAAGGGCGGCAGCCCCTGCGCCTCCCAGCCCGCGTTGACCTCGCCCTGGGCGGCGTGCATCGCGAGCGCAGCAGCCAGCGCGCGCTGCGCGTGGTCGGCCTGAGGAAACGGCGCACCGAAGACCGCCATCACCGCATCACCGACGAACTGCATCACGGTGCCGCCCTCGGCGAGGACCGCGTGGTTCATGGCCGCGCGATGCGCGTTGAGCTGACCGGCGAGCACCGACGGGTCCGACGCCTCGGCGATCGTCGAGTAGGCGCGGATGTCGGACATCAGCACGGTCACGGTGAGGCGCTCGGTCCTCCCCGGCTGCACGCCGTTCTCGCGCATCTGCTGCGCGATCCCTCCCGGCAGCATCCGGCTGAGACTTTCCCCCTGCTCCTCGCGGTCGATGATCACCTTGTGCAGCAGGCGCAAGCGCTCGAGCGCGCCCTGCGTGCCCGCACTGGCCTGTTGCGCGAGCTTGAGGAACAGCTGCTCGATGTCATCGCCAACCGACGTGGGCGTGGTGTGCAGGGATGCCGCGATCGCCTTGATCGGCTTGCCCTCCGCGACCATGCGCAGCAACCGCTCCTCATCGCCGCTCAAACCACCGGCGTCGCTCACCGGGCGGGTGAGGGCATCGACGATCCGCGGGTCGAGCATCGATCCTCCGGTGCTCACCTCGCGAACCGCTCGCGCAAGCTGATCGCCCTCGGCGACCCGATCCTTGAGCAGATACGCGTACCCGGCCGCACCCTCCCTGAGCAGCGAGATCGCGTATTCGGGTTCGTCGTACTGCGAGAGGATCACGACGCCGGTTCCGGGCTGGCGCTTGCGGACGATCCGCGCCGCCCGGATTCCCTCGTCGGTGAAGTCGGGTGGCATGCGGATATCGGTGACCACCACCTGGGGCAGATGCTCGGCCGCTCCCGCAAGGAGCTCGTCGTAGTCGCCCGCAACCGCGACCACCTCGACGTCTCCAGAGATGGAGAGCAGCGCGCGAACCCCCTCGCGGACGATGAGATTGTCGTCCGCCAGCACGACGCGGATGGACGGATCCAGTGGCATGGACCCACTGTAGTCAGTGCAGCGAAAGTCGAAATGGGGCTGCCACCACGGTATGTGGGGGTGTCCCTCACCGCGGCCTGTGGTCCGTGCACCCTCGACCACGCCTATCCTCCGACCGATGATCGGCGGCACGGAGGTATCAAATGCGCATCGAATCAGCGGTCACTTCGATCTCGTGGATTCCATCCGAGGCTGTCGAAGGGGTCACCAAGGTCCCATTCGAGATGGGCCTCGCCCATTACGACGATCCGCCCCCGGATCACATCGAGTCGCTCGAGGCACTGCAGGCGGCGGATCGCTTCCGTTTCGCCAACCAGCTGAGGGCGTGGATCGATGTCGTCGACGGCCAGATCGCCGGCCATGGGCAGTCGGGTGGCGGGGAGATCGGATCGACAACGATCAGCCTCGGTGGCCGTGGCGTGACCTTCGCTGCCGTCGCGTTTCCCGACAAACGGCCGGCGCCGGTGGTCGGCGACGGCTGGGTTCGCTTCTCCCAGACGTGTGGGGGACGGACGGGAGTCCCCGCGCCTCGGAGGGTGAATCGACCTCCGTTCGTCCAGATCGCCGCGCCGCTCGCCTGGACAACACTGACCCTCACGCTCGCCGCCGACGGATCGTCGACGCACGAGCTGACGGGCGCCAGCCCATTCCCGCGCCACTGGGTGTACGACCGCGAACAGAACCTGAGCCAGAAGTCGGGACTGGTGGACTTCAAGAGCTGGTATCAGCACGCCTTTGGGGCCCATACCCCATGGGGCGACGAGGATTCACCGGCGCTGGTCACCGAGGTGGAGACCGCGCTGGAACGCGAGCTCTCGGTGCGCATCATGCGCGGCGGTGCCAAACCGCGCATCCAGACCGTGAAGGCCGGAGCGACGCTCGTCAACCAGGGCGACCTGGGGAGCGATATGTACGTGCTCCTGGATGGCGTGCTCTCGGTCGACGTTGACGGAACGTCGGTGGCCAACGTCGGACCCGGCGCGGTCCTCGGTGAGCGGGCGTTGCTCGAGGGTGGCCGGCGAACCGCGACGCTCCGCGCTTTGACCGCGTGCAAGGTTGCGGCCGCAAACGGTGCCGAGGTGGCCCCCGAGATCCTCAGCGAGCTGGCTGAGGGGCACCGTCGTGAAGAGGATCAAGCCGGCTGATCGCGGCACGCACCCGATCCAACGCCACCTCCGGTGGCAGCGTGGCGACCTCGACGCGCCGGCCGCCGAGCAGCCAGTCGAGCTCGGCGCGATCCAGGAGCGTGCTGAGATCGCGAGGCAGACGCGCCGGGGCGCCTTCGATCACCTGCTGTGACGGCCCGTCGACGTCGCGCGGCCGCAACCCACCGTCGACGGCCGGGACACCCAGGTCACGGAGATCCTGAACGAGCGCGCAGCCGCGGGGGGAGGCATCGTGCACCACGATCACGGCGGTCCCGGGGCGAGGTGTCCAGCCGTCACTCGCCACCGCCACCTCGATCACCCCAAGCTCGGCGCGCTCGGCGTTGGCGGCGATCAGTGCGGCAGTCTCGGGCGATTCGGTGACGATCGTGATCGAGCCGGCGGCGCCATCCGGCGTGACGGGTGCGGTATCCGGAGGGATCAAGCCGTCCGGCTCCAGGGATCCGAAGCGACTCCGGAACTCGTCAAATGAGAGCGCGAGCAGGCGCCCGGTCAATCTCGGACGGCGGATGCGCCCGAGGATTCCGGTGAGGATGAGCGCCACACCGAGCGTCACGAAGAGCGCGAAGACGACCTTGATGCCGATGAAGATCAACCCGATGAGGATCATCAGGACGCCGAGGCCGATCTCGCCATTGGAGGTGGCGTCGGAGGGGGTGGTCTCTGCGCGAGAGCAGGTCGCGTAGTACAGCTGCCGCTGCGTGTATCGCCATCCACCCGCTGCCAGCCCGGCGGCGGAATCCTCAACGAGCAACGTGGTCACCGGAAGTGCCATTGCGGGCGAGTGTTGCACAGGTTCCGGACACGGACCGCCGAGTTCGCGCGCTCGTGACACAGCGATATGCTGCGGCGATGGCCGCCGAACCGGATGCGTCGTCGTCCGTCACGGTGGAAGCGGGAGAACCGGACTTCATCGAGGCGTTCCTCGAGTGGCAGGACACCGTTCTCGAGCCCGCGCGGGCTCGGGGGGAGCGCAAGGATCCGTTCGAGACTGGAAGCGGCATTCCGGTGGACCCGCTCTACACGC
>JBAQGL010000195.1:0-3704 GCA_049287785.1 Candidatus Dormiibacterota bacterium
GATGTTCTTCATCTTCATGGTCCTGCATCTTTGGGGCCAGTTCTGGGGAGCGGGTTGGCGCGACGGACGAGCCAAGACCTGGATGGTTGGCGTGGTGATCTTCGCGATCAGCATCGGCACCGCTTTCACCGGATACGTGATCCAGCAGAACTTCGACTCCCAGTGGATCGCGATCAATGCCAAGGACGCGATCAACTCGACTGGGTTCGGCGGCCTCTTCAACGCACTCAACTTCGGGCAGATGTATGGCCTGCACGTGATGCTCTTCCCGATCGGCGTGACCCTGCTCGTCGTCCTGCACATCATTCAGGTGCGCGCGAAAGGCGTTGTGCGGCCAATCGATGACCCGATGCCCGTGACGCCATGAAAGCGTCCAAGGTCGACAAGCAGACCTATTACCGCGGGGTGCGAATGATCCCGTACGACCTGCTCAAGGAAGTCACCATCGCGACACTCGGTGTGCTTGGGGTCGTACTTCTCCTCTCGGCCTTGTTGTCGTCGCCGGACGTGCCCTCCGTGACTTTGCAGAGCTGGTCCAAGGCGGACCCTGTGGACTTCCTCACCACCGCATCGAGTGAGCTGTCCGGATCCACGGTCGTGGCCGCGTATGGGCCGCCGTACAACTCGGGAAGCGGTTCGGTCCAGACCTGGGGTCCCCTGGCGCCACAGACATGGGCGGGGGTGCACGTCCCGGTCAATGCTCCCAACGACTTCGTGCTCCAACCGCTCACCCAGGCAACGGCGGGGGACGCGGACCTGGCGGCGGCACTGTCCACGTATCGATCGGCATCGAGCGACCAGCAACAGAAGTGGCTGACCGCATACGCAACCGGCCTCGGCACCGCGACCGTCGCCACCGACGGAACGGTGACCGTACCGTCAGGGGACTACGGGCCCGTGTCGGTCCTTATGGATCGCATGCTCACGCTGGCCAGGTCGGGTGGCCTGGACGCGCTGCTGCTGAGCAGCAATCACTTCTACCAGACCGATTTCACCATCCCGCTCCTCTTTCTCGATGACGGGGGCTACATCGCCAACCTCGCCACCCAGCAGAAGCTGATCGGCAGCGACTGGGGCGTTATGAACGAGACAGGTCGATACCCCGGTCAGGCGTGGCTCTGGCTCTACACGATGTGGTATCAGGTCCCGCCATTCAACTCCGACACCGGCTTCCTGGGCATCAGCGCGGCCAATACCGATCTCGCCGTTGTCGGTGTGATGCTGCTCCTCACGGCCCTGCTCTTTCTGGTCCCCTTCATCCCCGGCCTCCGCGACATCCCGCGCTGGATCCCGATACACAAGCTGATCTGGCGGCGTCACTACGCGGAGCTGCGGCAGGCCGCCGGCGTGGACAAGGAGTAGCCGGCACCGAAACGCGACCGAAAGGGTCGCCGTTCTCTCATTGAGAGGATGGCGCGCGCCGTCGCGCCGAGCCCCGGTCAAGCATGTCAGTAGTCACACATCCCGACACCCCTGCCGTCACGCTCGAGGCACCCCCTGGGCCGTCCCTGCACAGCGAGGAGCCGGCTGAGCCAGACAGCGTTCCGGCGACGCATCGAGGCATCCGCTGGGCAGCGCGCGTGGTGCTCGTCGGTCTCATCGGTATCGCGACGGCCTTTGCGGCGAACGTCGCCACCAATCCCAACATCGGAGGCGCGCCGGCCGCCGTGATGGTCCTCGACCGCTCCCACGGGTCGTCGGCGGTCATGATCGCGCCCTCCGATCGGATCGCTCAGGCGCTGGTCGCCTCCGAGGACTCGACCTTCTACTCGAACAACGGCGTCGACGATGTGGCGCTGCTGCGCGCGTTCTGGGGATTCCTCACCGGGCATGACCTCGGTGGCAGCACGATCGAGATGCAGCTTGCCCACGTCCTCTATCCCAGGGTGACCGATGGCTTCTGGGGCCGCGTCCGCCGCGTCTCGCTCGCCCTGGAGCTCGACACCCACTACACGAAAGCGGCGATCCTGTCGATGTATCTCTCCGCCGTGTACTTCGGCCACGGGTACTACGGGATCGACGCTGCGAGCCGCGGGTATTTCGGGGTTGCCCCCGCTGAGCTCACCTGGGCGCAGGCTGCGCTCCTGGCCGGCATGGTCCAGGCACCCAGTGCGCTCGACCCATTTCGACATCTCGCCGCCTCGAGGGCTCGAATGACGTATGTCCTGCAGCGCCTGGTCGGCGACGGCAGGCTCACGGCATCCCAGGCCGCTCGCTGGGAGACATCGCCCCTCGGGCTCGCCAGCTTGCCGCGGGCGTTGCCCTGATCCGATCAGCGCCGGCTGCGGATCCCGCGAGCCGGGGCGATCAGCACCATGCTGCAGTAGATGACCGCAGCAACCGCAACGTGCATGACCATCAAGACGGCGACTTCCTTCAGCGGCTGGCCGCGAATGAGCAGCCACGCATCGGGAAGGAAAAGACCCAGGCTGATCAGCACGGTGAGCCAGCCATAGAGCCAGCGCGGCGCAGAGCTGACATGAGTCAGCACCGGCCAGCCCGCGGCGCCGATCACGACTCCGATGACGGTGAGCTTGGCGTAGTCGTTGAACCTGAAGTGCCCATATCCTGCGGTGCCGGGAAAGATATGCGTCCCGATGGCGACGACGATCGCGTCGGCGCACAGTGAGCCGATGATGGCGGTCAGCGTGGCAATCGCCACCCGCACCACCGATGGTTGCCGCGGTGCCGGCATCCAGTCGATGCGAGCGATGGCCAGCGTGCGATCGATCAGCGGCGTCTCTGCCCTCACTCCGGCAGCCTATCGCGCGCACCCTTGCAGAACGGTGAAGGTATAACGGTGCGTGATGCACGTACTTCTCGCTGAAGACGACGCGAAACTTCGCGAGGTTCTTTCGCGAGGACTGCGCTCCGCCGGTTACACCATCGATGAAGCCGCACGCGGCGACGAGGCGCTCGACCTGCTGCTGACCAGGACATACGCGGCCGCGGTGCTGGACTGGCGCATGCCGGCGATGGATGGCATCAACGTCGTGATCGCCATCCGATCACGAAATCTCGCTATTCCGGTGCTCATGCTCACCGCCCGCGACACGCCTGCCGATCGCATTCGGGGACTCGATGCGGGGTGTGATGACTACCTGGTGAAACCCTTCGATTTCCAGGAGTTGCTGGCGCGGCTCCGTGCGCTGATGCGGCGCCCCGCCGCGACACTCGGCGTGCGGCTTCGTGCGGGCGCGCTCACCATCGACCCGTCGACGCGGAGCGCAGCTGTCAACGGCAGCGCTCTGGCGCTCACGCCCACGGAGTACGCGATCGTCGAACTGCTGGTGCGACGCAGTCCGGCGGTCGTCAGCCGCGACAGCATCGCCAACCATGCCTGGACCGATGCCCTCGACCCGATCGCGTCCAACAGCATCGACGTACACGTCACTCGACTGCGCGCCAAGATCGTCGGAGCCGGGATCAGCGTGGAGGCGGTTCGCCGCGTCGGCTACCGGCTCGTGGAGCAGGGACCATGAGCACACGGCTGCACAACCGTGCCCTGCGAATCGCGCTGATCAGCACCGCGGTGGTCGCAGGGCTGATGGTCGTTCTCTGTGTCGCGGTGGACGCCATCGTGGCTCAGACATTGCGATCGTCAGCCACGGATCGACTGACCTCCGAGCTCACGCAACTTGCGCAGCAGGGCACGCCGAGACTCCAGGAGCCGGATGTCGATGACCCCGTCCTGGTGTGGCACA
>JBAQGL010000196.1:0-6890 GCA_049287785.1 Candidatus Dormiibacterota bacterium
GAGGCTGGTCTGCGCCTCGATCACGGCAAGGGGGGTTCGCAGCTCGTGAGAGGCGTCGGCGGTGAAATCGAGCTGTCGCTGGCGTGCCAGCTCGATCGGGGCGCCGACCCGGCGACCGACGAATAGCGTCCCGAAGAAGACGAGCATCAGGACGATGACTCCGACGACCGTCTCAATCACGACCAGAGATGACCGGGTCTGCGTGACCGAATTCACGTTGTAGCCGACGATCAGGTGATAGGAGCCCCATGGTCCGCCTGCGATGCGCACGTCGGCGCCGTGAAGCGAGACGGTCGTCGGCGTGGTGACAGCGGCGTCTTGGGACGGAAGGCCGACGGGCGGATCGATCGTCGTCTGGGACGGGTGGACCCCCACGGGATCAACGGCCCAGGCGAGCAGTGGGGCGCCGAAGTCGCCGAAACCGGAGTCATTCACGCTCGCAGGAGGCAACCTGACCTGGCTTTGCTCCTGATAGTGCGCGAGTTGTGCCTCCAGACGGTTGTCGACTTGCGCCGTCAGGTCGTTGGTCACAAAGACCACAACCAGCAGAGCGACGATCGCATAGATCACCGCGACCACGCCTGTGCCGATCAGCGCCACCCGCAGCGAGGCGACATTGACCCGCTCGAGACGCCGGTTCACGCATCCTCCAGTCTGTACCCCGAGCCCCGAACCGTCACGATCTGTATTCCGGTGTTGGGGAGCTTGGCGCGCAGCCGGCTCATCTGGACGTCGATGGCGTTGGATCCCAGCGGCTGGGTCTCATCGCGCCAGGCGTGCTCGGCGATGGCCTTGCGGTCGACAACCGCCGGCGACCTGCGGAGCAGCAGCTCGAGGATGTTGAACTCGGTCGACGTGAGGTTCACCGGAGCCCCGTGGACCTCGATCTCACGCCGGGCTGGGTCGAGGGTGAGCGCGCCGCGCGTGATCGCCGGACCGTCGACGCTGCGTGGCCGCCGCTGGAGGGCGCGTATCCGGGCGACGAGCTCACCGAAGTCGAAGGGCTTGATCAGGTAGTCGTCGGCTCCGGCGTCGAGGCCCTCGATCCGGTCTGACGGCGTGTCCCGGGCGGTCAGCATCAACATCGCGGTGGGCCGGTTGTGGCGTCGAGCCCAGGCAACCACCTCGAGGCCGGTGACCCGGGGCATCCGCCAGTCGATCACGGCAACGTCGTACTCGTAGAAGCGCAACTGCTCGATCGCCTCGTCGCCCGCCGCGACGGCGTCGACGAAGTAGCCGGCCTCCTCGAGGCCCTGGACCAGAACCTCTCGGAGCCCGCGATCGTCCTCCGCTACGAGTACGCGCATTCAGTCCTCAAGGCTAAGCGCTCGTTGTGCCACCGCCGCCGCCGAAGCCGCCGCCTCCTCCGAAGCCACCGCCACCACCAAACCCGCCGCCGCCGAAGCCGCCTCGGCCGAAGCCCGCTGTACAGCCCGTGGCCGTTGGTGGCGTGATCGTCAGCGCACGTGCCGCAACGGTCCCGGCGCTGTCCTTGGGTCCGATGGCGGTCACGCACTCACCGGTCTGGAGCGCACTGGCCGTTATCACGGCTGAGGTGGTCACCTTGACCGTGGTCGGGACCGTGATGGTCACCACTGTGCCGGTCGACTCGGTGAGCGTGACCGAGGTTCCGGTCACCGACTTGACGAGGCCTCGCGCAGCAGTGAGGCCGGCGATTCCGGCGGGAGGCGAGAAGCTCGGCCGAGGAGTTGCACCGGGACGGGGCGAGAACGTGCCGCCGCCGCCAAATCCAGCGGTGGCGCACGAGCCGCTCACCGGTGCACTGAGGAGGACCGTGGTGGCGGTCAGCGTCCCGGTCGCGTCCTTGGTTCCGGCGGCGGTGATGCACATGCCCGCGGTGATGTTCGCAAGAGTCCCGGTGCTGGTCTGGGTGATCGTGGTGGTCGGAGCGTACGTCACCGTCGCATCACCGGTGCTGCTGCTGAGGATCAGTGTCGTCGCCCTGATCTGGACCAGCTGTCCGAAGGCCGCGTTTCGTGTGAGGGCGCCTCGACCGCCTGTTGACGGCGACGCGGAGGGGGTCGTGCCTCCGTTGGCGGCAGCGCTCGCGCATGCGGCGATGCCGAGGCTGGCCATGACGCCGGCGGCGCCGAGGATGGCACGGTTCATAAGGTCTTTCTCCCAACAGGATGACGGCGTTCAAACATCATTCGGCTCGCAGTGCGGCGATGGGCGCGAGCCGTGCCGCGCGCGCCGCGGGATAGACGCCGAAGATCAGGCCAACTCCGGCCGCAACGCAGACGGAGACGATCACCGGAGCTGCCGTGATGGTCACCGCGATGCCCGCGAGGCGCGGCACAAGGAACCCGGCGAGCAGGCCCGCTCCGACACCCAGCACTCCGCCGACGAAGCTCAGCGTCGCCGCCTCGATGAGGAACTGGCGAAGCAGGTCACGCGGCGTCGCACCGAGCGCCTTGCGCAGCCCGATCTCCTGGGTGCGCTCGGTGACGGACACCAGCATTATGTTCATGACGCCGATCCCTCCGACGAGCAGTGAGATCGCTGCCACGCTGGCGAGCAGGATCGTGAGGGTCGTGGTCACCGAGGCTGCGGTGCTCGCGAGCGTCGAGGCGGACGTGATGTTGAAGTCTGGTGCCGCGGTGTTGGTGATGTGGTGCGTCTGCAGCAGCAGTTGGTCGGCCTCGAGGTAGGCGGAGCCGATGGTCGCGCTGCTGGTCGCGCTCAGCAGGATTCGCTGTACGGAATCCGGGCTGCCGCCGGTGATCTGATCCTGGGCCGTGGTGATTGGCACGACAGCGAGGTCATCGTTGTTGATGAACCCGGTGCTTCCGGTCGGCGCCAGGATGCCCACGACATCGAACGGCGCCCCCGAGATGGTCACCTGCGAGCCGACCGTGACTCCCAGGTCCTGCGCGGTCGTGGCTCCGAGGACCACCACCTGCGCGTGCTGATTGACCTGCCGCTGCGTGAAGAAGACCCCGGCCGACAGAGTCCGTGCGTTGGTCGTCAGCCACCCGGGACTGCTGCCGTCCACTGTCGTCGACCAGTTGGTGCTCGTGCTCACGAGCGTCGCTGATCCCGAGACCACCGGCGCAACCGCCGCGACGTCAGGCGCATCCTGTTTGTCCTCGAGACCCGTGACGTCCTCCATGGTCAGCGTATTCGCCGATCCTGATCCCCCGCGCACACCGAAGCTCGTCGTGCTTCCGGGTGAGACCGTCAGGAGGTTGGTGCCCAGCGCGGCGATTCGCGAGTTCACGGAATCAGCGGACGCTGTGCCGATGCCGACGGTGCAGATCACCGCCGCGACGCCGAAGAGGATGCCGAGCGTGGTGAGGATCGATCGCAGGCGGTGACCGAGCAGGCCACGCATGCCGGTGTCGAATGTGCGCAGCAGGCTCATGCGGCAACCCGGTCGGCAACGCGTCCGTCCGCCATCTCGACAACGCGCTCAGCGATGCCCGCGACATTCGGGTCATGCGTGATCAGGACGATGGTGTGGCCCGACTTGTTGAGCCCGGTCAGGATGTCGAGGACCTCCCGGCTCGCCTTGGAATCGAGGTTGCCAGTCGGCTCGTCCGCAAGGATCATGGTGGGATCGGTGACCAGCGCCCTCGCGATTGCGACGCGTTGCTGCTGGCCGCCAGAGAGCTCATTCGGCCGATGCGCGATGCGGTCGGTCAGTCCCACCAGAGCCAGCGCGTTCATCGCCATCTGCTTGCGATCCCTGGCGGTCCGGTAGAGCAAGGGGAGCTCCACGTTGCGCCACGCCGACATCGACGAGAGGAGGTGGAACTGCTGGAAGACGAAGCCGATACGTCGATTGCGAATGCTCGCCAACTCGCGTTCATCCATGCGGCTCACGTCCTCGCCGGCGAACCGATACTCGCCGCTTGTCGGGATGTCCAGACATCCGAGGATGTGCATGAGCGTCGACTTGCCGGACCCGGAAGGGCCCATCACTGCAAGGAAATCCCCCTCCTTGACCGACAGCGACACGTGGTCGACCGCGTGCACCGTTGCGTCTCCGCTGCCGTAGACCTTGCTCACATCGACGAGGCGAATGATCTCTGGAGTCACATCAGCCTCCGGTGCGAATCCCGCCGCCACCGCCGCCGCCGAAGCCTCCGCCGCCAAAGCCGCCGCCGCCGCCGGTGAGGCTGCGACCGGTCCCGGTGGTCGACGACGGAATCGCGCTGGTGATTGTCGCGATGACCACCTGGTCACCGACCTTGACCCCGGTGAGGATCTGCGTGAGCGTGGCGTCAGACGCGCCGACGGTCACGAGGGTCGGAACCGGCTTGCCGTTGACGAACAGCGTGACCGTGCTGCCCGCGCCCGTCGTGTGCACCGCACTGGTGGGCACGGTGGTGACACCAACGACCTGGTTGATGATCACGCTCACCGACGCGGACATTCCCGGCCGCAAGGCGGGATTCGCGCCACTCAGGACCACGGTCACCGGGAAGGTCGCAACGCCCGACGTGACCGTCGCGGCCTCGGCGACCGAGGTCACCTTGCCGGCAGCCGCCGTGCTCGACCCAGCTGCCACGACCTGCGCGGCCTGTCCGACCGCGATCTCATTGACCAGCGCGTCGCTCACCGAACCGGTGACCTCAAAAACGCCCGGCGTGATGATGACGATGGCGTGGGTCGCGGTCCCGCTCGAGCCGGACGAAGCGCCGCCCGTGCCACCCGTCGAGATCTGCTGCCCGTCGGTGATATTGACCTCTTCGACGGTGCCGCCCGTCGGCGCCTTGAGGGTGGCCGCCGCAACCGCGGCCTGCGCGGTGCTCAGGTTGACCTCATCGATCTGCACCTGGCTTTGCGCCACCGCAATCTGCGCTGCTGTCGTCGTCGACGTGCTCCCGAGCGCTGCGAGCGACGCCTTCGCGTTCTGCCACTGCACCCTGTCGGAGTTGACCTGACCCTGCGCCTGGTCATTTGCCTGGGTGCTCTTCACCTCGGCCGCCTGCCACGCCTGATATGCCTGGGTCATCGCGGCCTCGTCCTGAGGACACGGCGGGGTGGTGTTGCCGGCGGTGCAACCTGCGGCCGTGACCGCCGCCTGCGCGCTCGTGTATGCGCTGTAGGACTGCGCGACCATCTGTGCATTCACCGCTTTGGTATCGGCAAGGCTGGTCACCGCGTTCTGATATGCGACGTACGAGCTGCTGACCTGCGCCTCCGCCTGCACGAGGTTGGAGGCGGATGTGCCCGCCTCGGCTTGAGTCAGATTCGCCCGCGCCGACGCGAGCGTCGCCTCCGCCTGGGTCAGGCTCGAGTCGACGGTCGTGGGATCCTGGGTCGCCAGCACCTGGCCGGCGGCGACCGTCTGTCCCGACTGAACATTCACGGCGGTCACCTTTCCCGCGCCAGCGAAGTCGAGATCGGTCTCACCGTCGGGAGCGAGGTTCCCGGACAGCGACACCGTCTGCGTCACCGTGCCGAGGGTTGCGACGCCGGTCCGGTACGAGACGGTTGCTGCAGCACCACGCGTGAAGAAAAACGCTCCCACACCGGCGGCGATCAGCACGACGATGATGCCGATGATGGAGGGTTTGCTCAGCAAACGCCGTCTCACAATGCACAACTCCCAAAAGACGTCCGACCGCGACCAACCGCGGTGATCGTCGCCCCAGCACCCTTTCGAGAGCGTGACGGGTCACGGACACATCGCGACCGGTCGGCGGCGGCGACCGGACGTGGGCGGAGCAGGGATCGAACCCGCGACCTCCTCGGTGTAAGCGAGGCGCTCTAACCAGCTGAGCTATCCGCCCGAGGCGACTGTATCTCCAGGAGCGGCCAATTGCTCGACGCTCCCGTCCCTGTGCCCGATCAGCACGAGATCCGTCATCCCGAGGAAGAGCCCGTCACCGGCAACCCCGGGGACGGAGCGGATCTTCTCCGCCAGCCCCGTTGGATCGGTCACCTCCGTGTATTCGCTGTCGGCCACGAGGTTGCCGTTATCGGTGATGTACGGATGTCCATCGGGGCCGGTCCGAAAGGCGAATGCCATCGACGTTCGGGCTCCGAGGGTGCGCAGTGTCCGGGCACTCCCGAACGGGATCACTTCCACTGGGATCTGCCCGCACAGGGCGGGCATGTATTTGCCTTCGTCGACAATAACCACGTACCGCGCCGCTGACGCGGCGACGATCTTCTCGCGCAACATCGCCCCGCCCCGGCCCTTGATCAGGCTCAGCGCCGGGTCGACGCTGTCGGCGCCGTCCACAGCGATGTCGAGCCCGTCTGGCCCAAGCTCTTCCACGAGAATGCCCCTCTCGATCGCAAGCGTGGCGCTCGCCACGGAGGTAGCCACCGCGCGGATGGTCAGGCCGTTGCGGACCCGCTCGGCGAGGCCGAGGATGAACCAGCGTGCCGTCGTCCCGGTTCCGAGGCCGACCCGCATACCGTCCTCGACCAATGGCACCGCGGCTTCCCCGGCCGCGCGGCGGGCGACCTCGACGTCCACCCGATCAGGGTAGCGGTCAGGACGCCAGGCGTCTGCTCAGTTCGCCGGCCGTTGTCGTCGCCAGCTCGCGATGCACGCCGTCAGGCTGACGCATGAAGCGTTCCTGCACAACGAATACCGCCTCGATGAGCTCGGCTGCCGAGGTCCGTGGCCGGAACGAGACTCCACGACGCCGGAGCGCGACGAGGACCCGCGTGGGGATCGGCCCACCACGAAGATTCACCTCTTCCAGCTGCGTGAGCAGACCGTCGAGCTCGCAGAGCGTTTCGCGTCGCTGCACACGCAGACGCTCTTCTTCTGCTGACCACACCATTTGATTGAGGACGCGGTTTCGGACGAAGGTGGCCATGACGCTCCCCCGGGGCGTCCACCGGGTTCGGGGGTTTGATGTGACGTAGGGTGAGTCGGACCGAACAGATGGACGTCCTGTGGT
>JBAQGL010000197.1:0-2279 GCA_049287785.1 Candidatus Dormiibacterota bacterium
GGGAACCGCCGATGTCGTCGTGGTGGGGGCGGGATTCACGGGACTGGCCGCGGCTGCGCGCCTCGGCGCCCTGGGGAAACACGTGGTCGTGGTTGACGCTTTTGCCCTGGGCGAAGGCGCGAGCGGACGCAACGCGGGGATGATCCACGGCGGTGTTCGGCGCGACGTCGCGTTTCTCGAGCGCAAGTATGGTGCCGCCGGCCGCGCGCTCCACGACGCGAGCGTGGAGGCATACGCCTTCGTCGAGCGAACTGCTGCCACAGCGGCTCCGGATGCGATGTACACGCAGTCCGGCTGGCTGCACCTGGCCCACCGCAGGTCGCGCATGACGCACCTCCGGCGTGAGGAGGTGGAGCGGCGGACGCGCCTCGGTGAGGCCACGGTGATGCTCGAGGAGGCGGCGCTCGAGAGCGAAACTCCGGCCCGGGGCTTCCACGGCGCGATGCTCACCGACAACGGGGCGAGCATCCATCCCGCCCGATATCTCGCGGGACTGGCGCGCCTCGCGCTCGCAACCGGCGCCGACGTCCATCCGCACACGCAGGTCACAGCCATCGAGTCGCTCGGCGCAGGCTTGCTCGTCCACACGACGCGCGGCGACCTCACAGCCGGTGACGTGCTCGTCGCCACCAACGGATACACCGATGGCGCGGCACCATGGGCCCGGCGCCGGGTGATTCCGATCGGCAGCTACATCATCGCCACCGAACCGCTCGGCGACGTACGCGCCGCTGATATCAGCCCGCAGCGCCGGATGATGAGCGACACTCGCAATTTCCTGCATTACTGGCGCACCTCACCCGACGGCCGCATGGTGTTCGGCGGGAGGACGAGCTTCGCGCCGGTCACCGTGCAGAAAGCCCGCGACCGCCTGTACGCGGCGATGATCGAGATCTACCCGCAACTTGCCGGCATACGGGTGAGCCATGCGTGGACGGGCAACGTCGGCTTCACGTTCGACCAGCTGCCGCACCTCACGCGGTCGGAGGGAATCACCTACGCGATGGGGTACTGCGGTAGTGGCGTCGCGCTGGGCAGCTGGATGGGAACCCTCGCCGCGGAGTGGATCGCCAAGGGTGCCCAGCCGGCATTTTCGGATCTCCGCTTTCCGCGGATCCCGTTGTACCGGGGGCACCCCTGGTTTCTCCCACTCGTCGGCGCGTATTACTCGTTGCTCGACCGGCTCTAAGGGATACGGTCTTCCGGAGGAGCCGGAGCGACGCCGACTGCGGCGACCTCGAGATCCACCGGTGTTGCGCCGCCAACCGACGCCATGAGCCGGCCCTTGTGCTGCACGTACGACACCGTCTTTTCGTGGAAGAATCCCGACCGCGATGTGGCTGCGGCCAGGACCACCAGCGGGGCGCCGAGAAGGACGGTGATGAGAATCGGCAGGCTCGTGCCCCAATCCGGCGACTGCCCGTAGGGCAGCGAACTCGGGACGATCAAAGAGTACGCGACCAACAGAAGGTAGATCCCTCCCAACAGCGGGAGGATGCCGGCGAAGATCAGCCGCGTGGGGCTCGTGAGCAGGACCTTGCGAAATGCCCAGAAGCAGGCGATTCCGGTGATGCCGTAGTACAGGGCCACGAGCACCCCGATGTCGAGGATCAGGTTGGAGAAGACGCTGCCGACCGAGTCCGCGAACACCACCGACAGCACGATCACCACGATGGCGAGACCTGACGAGATGATCGTCCCGACCCACGGAGTCCTCCAACTCTTGTGGACGGTTCCGAACGCCTTGGGGAAGACCCCGTCCCGCGCCATCGAATACGTCAGCCGGCTCGACGGCAGCAACGTCGTCTGCGTAGTGGCGATGGTGGAAGAGAGGACCGCCAGCACCATCAGATATGCCACCGGTGTTCCCGAGATCTGCTGCGCGAAGAAGTAGAGGATGTCGTTCTGGTTGTTGGGATCGTTGATCTGGGGCAGCGTGATCAGGGCCTGAATCGCGCTGTCCGCGATCAGGAAGATGAACAGGAGGATGAACATGCTGTAGATGCCTGCAAGTCCGGGCGATGTCTCAGCGTCCTTCGACTCCTCGTTGACGTTCGCGGCGGTGTCCCAGCCCCAGAAGAAGAAGACAGCCAGCGCCGATCCGGTCGCCAGACCGTTGAGGTCGTGCAACTGCAGGGGGTTGTACCACTGGGCGGAGACGGCGTTGGCGGCAGCGTGCCCGCCGACGATCTTGCCGATCGCCCAGAGCGCAAAGGCCAGGACGATCAAGTACTCGATGAACACGAGGATCCACTGGAAGTTCGCGGTGACCCGGATGC
>JBAQGL010000198.1:0-2534 GCA_049287785.1 Candidatus Dormiibacterota bacterium
AAGGGAGCGTGGACGAACTCCAGGGGTCGCCCCGCGGGCCAGGCCTTGATGATCGCATTGGCGAGGAGCACCACCGGGGTCGTGTCGGGCATGGTGGCCAGGGCTCGGTGGTTCATGTCACCGAGGCACAGGTGGATGCCGAAGCGCGCTCCACGTGGCGACAGACGTGCGAGGCGTGCGATCCCGCCGGCGAGGAATCTCGCCATCGCCGGGCGGAGGGGCGCCGGCATGCGTGCCACGAATGCGAGCTCCGCGGGAATCTCGATCTGAAATACGACGTCGCTGCCGCCGCGGCGGTGGATCTCGCGAATCTCGCGCAGTGTCGCCTGGCGGAACGCGGCGCGGTTGCGAAAAGGGCCGGTGGGACCGAGCGTGAAGAGAGCCATGTCGAAGTCGCCGGGAATACCCACCTGGAACGCCAGCGACGGGTCCTGCTGTTCGTTACGCAGTCGCTGGAAGGCCGGCCAGCTGTCCTCGAAGTTGGCGACGTGCCCGAAGTCGAGCGAGTCTCCGTGCAGCGTGTGCCCCCGACGGACCCGGAACACCGGGATGTCGTCGTAGTCCGACCAGCCGCCATCCTTCTTCAGCTCGAGGTCGGGATGGGTTCGCATCCCTTCGATGATGTGGATGATCCAGTTGTGCCTGTCGCCGGTCTCGCCATCCGGGAGCGTCTGCAGCGCCGGCCCGAGATTCGAGAGAGCGAGGCGCATCGCGTCGTCGGCGTCATCGCCGGGGAGACTCCCGACAAGGTGAGCTGCTCTGGTCACGGTCGCCTCCTCAACTGGTGATCGCACATGGCTTGGGTGGAGCGGAGCGTCGACTATACGAACTGCCCCCGCTGACGCAACCTGAGGGACGGCTCGGTGCGATTCAGGCAGGGGCGAGCATCGGCGAGCCCACGCCGGTGAGCTCGGCACTGCGCACCCAGAGCCGCTTCGCCAGGTCCGGATCCTGCGATGACCTCGAGGACGCCATCACAACGGGAGCACCGCGCATCTGGCCGAGACCGCCGGGTCCGACGTATGTGTTGCCGGGGATGTCCCGCGTTGCCGCGTAGAGCGTCGGCAGCGCCCCGTGCTCGGCGTCCTGCGCGATCACGGTGATACCGATGTACATCATCATGCCGCGGAAACCGCGGAGATGTGACCCGAGATTGGTGCTGGCGATCCCCGGGTGAGCGGAGACGGCGCGAACGGTACTTCTCGACGCGTGGAGTTGTCGCTGCAGCTCGAACGTGAAGAGCAGGTTGGCCTGCTTCGAGTCGCCATACGCCTGACTTGAGTCGTACTTCCGGCGCTCCCAGTTGAGGTCGTCGACGTCGACATGACCGCCTCGATGGAGCTGTGAGGACACGGTCACGACTCGATCGGTGATGTGCGGCAACAGCAGGTTGGTGAGCGCGAAGTGACCGAGGTGGTTCGTGCCGATCTGGAGCTCGAAGCCGTCTGCGGTCTTTCCGTACGGCACCATCATGATGCCGGCGTTGTTGATGAGCACGTCGAGCGGGCCGCTCCACGCCGCCGCGAAAGCGCGAATCGATGCGAGGTCGGTGAGCTCCAGCTGCCGCACCTCCGTTTGACCCCCGGCGCGGCGCGCAACGTCCTCGCCCTTGGCCACGTTTCGCACCGCGAGGACCACGCGAGCGCCGGCCTTCGCGAGCTCCGTGGCTGTCGGCACACCGATGCCGCTCGAAGCGCCGGTCACCACCACGGTCTTGCCGTTGAGGTCGGGGATGTCAGCGGCGGTCCACCGGTTCGATGCCATCCGATCACTCTGCGCGCCGGTGACTGTCGCGTGCGCCTTCCGGGCATCGCCGGAGGAACCGCGGCGCCAACCGAATGTGTGTGCGGTTGCGGACCGACACGATTGGTGCCCTCCTTCAAGCTGAGGATCTCGGAGACGGCGGAGTGCATTCCCAACCCCACTCACTTCGTCGTACCTGCCTCCGGGACGACGGAGCCGCACGCGAGCTCCACGATCTGACCGGTATGGCCGCTGCTGGGGCGTCTCTCCCCTCCTGCCCCGGGGCGGCCATGCCTCGATCGTGACCAGCGATCAACGCGAGATAATTCTGCGACCGGCCACCCGCGTCGCCGCCGGCTTCTAGCGAGGAGAGCGCAGATGGCAAAGATCGACGAGTTGACCGACGAGAAGGCAGCTGAATTCGGCCATGCATTCGTCCGCTGGCTGACCGATGAGGACCCGGCGGAGACCGCTCATTTCTTCCCGGACCTCAATCCTCAAGAGATCAAGGACCACGAGGCATCCGAGATCGGGCGCGCCGTCCTTGAAGACCTGCTCGCCGAGCGCTACGTCGCCGGTCCGAGCTAGATCGCGCCGGGCGTCGGGGTTGGGGTTGGGGCCGATCCCGGTACCCCGCCACTCCCGTACCCGCCTGCGGGAACCGCTGTCGTCAGCGTCGACCATGCGACTGCACCCGCCGGGGCGCTCACCGACGGGGCGTTGCCCCAGCCGCTGAACGTGGTGGTGAACGAAAGCGTGGCGACCGTCGACGCGTAGCTGATCGGCAGGTC
>JBAQGL010000199.1:0-4464 GCA_049287785.1 Candidatus Dormiibacterota bacterium
TCGCAGTCGCCCCGAATGGCACCGTCTACGCGTCCTTCATGATCACGAGGAAGGGGTACACGTATCCAGTCGTCGCCGCGTCCTTCAACCACGGAGTGACGTTTTCTCAGGTCACCTCACTCGTGCCTCCGATCCGGAAGAACTGGGGTGATCGAGACTTCATCGCGGTCGCCCCCGACGGAGCCGTTTACGTCACGTGGGACTACGGGCCGAGCGCGGCTGCAGTCACATACATATGCAGTCCAACCGGCAGCTGCGCCTTCGCAACCGGCGACCTCAATGTCGTCATCCAGAAGTCCACCGACGGCGGCAGAACCTGGGGGCCGATCATCCCGGTGAGCCCCGGCTTTCCCGCCAGTGGCGGTGACAGCGCGCCGCTCGTGATCGAGCCGGACGGCCGGATCGACCTCGAGTACCAGGGGTATCACATCACCAATGACGTGACCTACACGATGACACCGGCGCACAGCTACTTCACGTCATCCGACGATGGCGGGAGGACCTGGTCGGCGCCGGTGCAGGTCGGACCCGATCGCCTGACGATGTCCAAGGCAGAGTGGTGGATCGACGGTGCGATCGGCATCGACGCGGGGGGAAACCTCTACATGACCTGGGACACCCAGCATCAAGGCCGAGACGTCGGGTGGCTTGCGTATTCGACCGACCACGGCAAGACGTGGTCTCCGCTCCAGCGGGTGACGCCTGACAATGACAACGCCACGCATATCGTTGAGGTCGCGGGTGGCTCGCCGGGGATCGCATATGTGGGCTGGCTCGCTGACAATGCCGCGGGCGGCTACGCGCAGTACCTGCGCGCTTTCTCGATCACCCGCGGATGGCTGTCGGCGCCGGTGCGAATCTCCAACAGATTCGGGGACCGGTCGGTGTGGCCCGGCGACACCTTCGGGATCTCCACGCTCCCGACGCCGCGGGGCATCGATGGGGAGCAGGACGGTGGCGTGCTGGTCGTGAGCTGGGGCAGTGCTGTCGGCGATCAACCACGACCGAAGTCAGCGATCTTCGCAGCCGTCGTTTCGATCAGGTAACCGCAACCTAGTCTCAGAGTGGTGCCTGCCACCCCTTCGCAGGGGGTGCCCGCCGTATTTGAGAGTCGGCAATCCCCCGCTACGATCCGGCCATGCTCGGTGCACGCTGGAACAGCAAGGTGTTGAAGCTGGCGCAGCCGGCTGCCTTGGCGATCGCGGCCGTTTCCCTCGCCGCCATCGTCCTCGACATGGTCGTGGTCCTCACGTTCCCGGCCGCGGTCCCGAGCTTCGACTCGACGCGGTTTTCGTCGCTGGCGCCCACGATCGCGGGGATCCCGCTGGCCGTGGTGGTGATCGTGCTCACGCTGCGACGGCCGAGGAACCCGGCCGGATGGCTGCTCGGAGCGCTGCTGGTCCTCGTCATCGTCTCTGGGCTCGGTTCCGACTACCTGGATCACTGGCTCTACGGCCATGACCTTCCGCAGGCGCTGGTCACACCGCTCGGCCTTATCGCTGCGTCGGCTGGCCCCGCGTCCTTCTTCGGGCTCACCGCGCTGCTGCTCGTCTTTCCTGATGGTCGGCTCCTGTCAAAGCGTTGGCGGGGTGTTGTCTGGCTGAACGTCGTCCTGGCTGCTCTGGCTGGAATACCCCCGCTTTTCGACCCCGGCGCGATCGGCGACGGTCACCGCCGGCTGCACAACCCGATTGGCTTCGCAGGCGCGCACCCGCTCGTGAGCGGGGTGAGCACCTTCGCCGAGACGGCAACCTTCGCCATGGCCGCCGCCGGCCTCGTCTCGCTCGGAATCCGCTACCGACGGTCGGGGGCGGACGTGCGCCAGCAGATCAAATGGTTTGGCGTGGGAGTGGTCGTCCTCGTTGTTGCTATAGCGGTCGGTGGCCTCACCTCACCGACCCAGCAGACATGGACGGCGCCGATTCCCGTCATCTGCGAGGTCATCGGCTTCACCGCCCTGCCGGTGTGCATTGGGGTGGCCGTTCTCAAATACCGCCTGTACGACATCGACGTCATCATCAGCCGGGCACTCATCTACGGGACGCTGGCTGTGTTGATCACGGCCGTGTACGTGGGCATCGCCGTCGGCATCGGGACCCTCGTGGGGAGTGGCGGGAAGCCGAACCTGGGGCTGTCGATCCTCGCCACAGCGATCGTCGCGATCGGCTTCCAGCCGGTACGGGAGCGAATCCAGAGAGTGACCAACCGCCTGGTGTACGGGCAGCGGGCGACACCTTACGAGGTGCTCAGCGAGTTCTCCGGACGGGTGGCAGAGACCTACGCCGCGGACGAGGTGTTGCCACGGATGGCGAAGGTGCTCCAGGAGGGAACGGGCGCGGCGTCGGCGACGGTGTGGCTGCGCGGGAACGAGGAGCTGCGCCCGGCGGCGACCTATCCGGATCTGCCGGATGACCGGCGTTTATCCCTGCCGATGAGCAACGGAACGCTCCCGGAGTTGCCCGAGGCGACCCACGCGGTTGAGGTGCGTCACCAGGGGGAACTGCTCGGGGCGTTGAGCGTGAGCAAGCGACGTGGTGAGGTACTGACACCGATTGAGGGGAAGCTGGTCGACGACCTGGCCCACCAGGCGGGGCTCGTGCTCAAGAACGTGGGGTTGAGCGCGGACCTGCAGGCGCGACTCCACGACTTGCGAGCCTCACGTCAGCGCTTGGTGAGTGCCCAGGACATGGAGCGGCGCCGCCTGGAACGCAACCTCCACGACGGTGCGCAGCAACACCTGGTCGCCCTGAAGGTGAAGCTCGGCTTGGTCGAGATGCTCCTCGGGCGAGAGCCTGCGAGGGCGGCGGCGACCCTGCAGCAGCTCAAGGGCGACGCCGACGAGGCTCTCGAGACGCTTCGCGAGCTGGCCAGAGGGATCTACCCGCCGTTGCTCGCCGACAAGGGACTTGTGGTGGCATTGGAATCGCAGGCGCACAAGGCGACCGTGCCGGTGCGGGTGGAGGGGGAAGGAGTGGGGCGATACGGGGAGGACCTCGAGGCGACGGTGTACTTCTGCGTGCTCGAGGCGATGCAGAACATTCAAAAGTATGCGAAGGCCTCTGAGGCGTTGATTCGCGTCAGCGAGGACGCTGGGACGCTTGCTTTCGAGGTCGCGGACAACGGAATGGGTTTCGATGCGAGCACGGTGCGCAAGGGCAGCGGTCTGGTCAACATGCGCGACCGCATCGATGCAGTCGGGGGAACCTTGGAGATCCGCTCAGAACCCGGTTCTGGGACTCGCGTATGCGGCACCATGCCGGCGACGGTGCGCGTCGTAGCGACAGCCTAGACGTAATCGAGGGGAGCGGCACGGCCGCTCCCCTCGAACTCTTACGGGTTGTTGCGCGGAGCTACGGCACCACGTAGTTGACCGACGTTCCCCAGTTGGCGTTGCCGTCCCTGGTCCCGCCGCACGTTCCGATCGTCAGGGTGAACGCGGACCCTGTGCAGTTCGGATACTGGATGTACTCGTTGGCGAAGTAGATCCGCCCGCCGGAGTTCGGCAGGAAGATCCCCCAGCTGTAATCGCCCCAGCGCGGGCGGGTCGTGCCGGGGTAGCCCTGGTACTCGCTGAAACCGTCCTGCGGCGACTTGCCCATGTCCGCGATGTTGATCGTCGAGTTGAGCAGGCCGTTGGACGTGCTGGTCAGACTGCCGAACGCGGTGCTCGGGTAGAAGCCGCCGTTGTTGGCGCCGGTCGGCCCACCGTTGCCGTTCACCGTGAAGAACATGATCGCCTTGCCGTTACCACCGGTTCCTTCCGCCGCGACGGCCGGCATTTCCATGTCCTCGTGCGCCGCTGAGACATACCCCTGATTGGTCAGCGTGAAGTTGCCCGTGCTGTCGAACGAGCTGGTGCCGAGCACCCAGTACACGGCGGACTGATGGAACTCCGCGTTGGCTCCTTTGTACGTCTGGGCGAGCAAGGTGTTCGTGGCTCCATAGATCTGACCCCCCGACTGGGAGACCTGGGTCATGAAGTCGCCGTTGGTGGCGATGCCGCCCTCGGGGCAGGACGCATCCGTGCTCAGACCGGCCGCGCCGCACTCATCGCCCAGCGGTATGGGGCCGGCCTTCTGCGGACTGGAGAGGTTCTCAGGCCCGTAATACCGGTCGACGCCGGTGAAGAGTTCGCCGCTGAAGTGAATGGCGCTACACGCGCTGCAGCCCGAGCTGTTGAGGGCGGAGAGCCCGGTCCAGGCCCACGCCGCGATCCGGTTGTCGCCGGAGGTCGGTAGCGGTACGAAGCCGTAGAAGTCCAGCGAGCCGAGCATGAACCCGCTGCCGCCATTGCTGTTGTCGAACTGTCCGGCGTCTGCCGGCTGTGCCGGGATGACGGCAACCCAGCAGGTGATGCCGCCCTGGTGCAGAACCTTGTCCCGCGCGCATGTCCCGTCCGGCGTGGCGATCAGACCCATGTTCTCCCTCGCCACCGTGACCTTCGGGTTCGGCTTTCCCTTGGAC
>JBAQGL010000200.1:0-7657 GCA_049287785.1 Candidatus Dormiibacterota bacterium
ATGCTGATCTGGCTGCCGGCAGCACTCGACGACCAACTGCAGCAGGACTCCGGCCTGAGCCACTTCGAGTACGGCATCCTCGCTGCGTTGTCGGATGCAGACGCGGAAACCCTTCGGATGTCCGAACTGGCGATCTACGCGAACGGATCGTTGTCGCGCCTGTCGCGCGCAGTCACCCGACTCGAAGGCCGCCGGTGGGTGACGCGCAGGCCGGACCCGGCCGATGGCCGGTACACCCTGGCCGTACTCACCGACAGCGGCAGAGCGGTCCTCATCAAAGCGGCACCGGGGCATGTCGAGGCCGTCAACCGTCTCGTCTTCGACGTGCTCACCACCGCCCAGGCACGTCAGCTGCGGCTCATCGCAGGCCGCATCCTGAACGCCATCGATTCTGAAACGGACCTGACGTCACGGCTGCGTGCATAAGCGGTCGATATAGCGAAGACCTGTCTCAGGCCCTAGCCAGCGCCTCGGTGTGGCGAGCCGGCCACCGACCCTTTTGTTTCCACTCCAAGGAGGACTGACGGATGAGTCGAGTGGTTGTCACTGGCGGAAGCGGCAAGCTCGGGCGTGCCTGCGTCAGCGAGCTCATCAGCCACGGGTACGACGTCGTGAATGTGGATCGAGTGTTCCCGAGGGACAGGCTCGGGCGGATCGAAAACGGCGAGGTTGACGAGTCACTCGAACCTTCTTTCTCGGTACGCGCGGATCTGGAGGACTTCGGCGAAACGCTCGAGGCCCTCGCCCAAGTCGACCAGCGGTACGACCAGGTCGATGCGCTCGTACACCTCGCCGCAATTCCCGCTCCGGGACTCGTGCCCAACCACGTCGTCTTCCGGATTAACACCATGACCACGTACAACGTGTTTGCCGCCGCGCGCCGGCTTGGAATCCGAAACGTGGTTTGGGCGTCGAGCGAGACGGTGCTGGGATTGCCCTTCGACACGCCACCCCCCGCGATTCCGGTGGACGAGGACATGGCACCCATGCCGGAAAGTGCCTATGCCCTTGCCAAGTTGATGGGTGAGGAGATGGCGCGCCAGTTCTGCCGCTGGGACCCCGCTCTCAAGATCATCGGCCTGCGGTTCTCCAACGTGATGGAGCCGCGAGACTACCGTGGCTTTCCGAGTTTCGACGCCGAGCCGGAGACGCGCAAATGGAACCTGTGGGGCTATATCGACGCCCGTGACGGCGCGACGGCAATCCGACTGGCGCTGGAGGCTCCGCTCATCGGGGCCGAGGTTTTCATCATCGCCAACGCTGAGACAGTTGTCACCCGGCCAAACCGGGAATTGGTGGCGACGTTCTTCCCTGGAGTGCGGTACCGGGAAGGAGCACACCCCAACGAAACGTTGCTCTCCATCGCCAAAGCCCGCAAGATGCTCGGCTACGAGCCCAAGCACTCTTGGCGCCGCGAGCTGGGCGAATCGAGTGGGACGTCTTCTCGGTAGCCCGCATGCGCCTGCTGCACCCTTCGCGAACCCGCCCTCGCTGACCGAGCCGACTGGACCGACACTCGAGATTCGGCCCCGATGAGAGGCGCCGTCACCGCATATCGCGGGCGCAGCCAGCATCGATTACAGCACCCGTGACCCGATGCCGGGGTATTCGAGAAGGAGCCCGGACTCGTCGTAGATAAGGAGTGCGCTGAAGTCGAACGCGGGAGCTTGGTACTCATAACGCTGCCGCGAACTCGCGTCATCCAGTCGTCGATACCTTTGCTCAAGTCGTTGCACGCTCAAGTCGAGCGCACGAACGTAGGCCGCCGGCGTGTCGGCCGATCCACCGACGCCAAGTCGCAGGCGATGGACAGGAAAGGTGTTAGTGCAACACGATGACTCCAGGTCGATATCGATGCAGCCCTTGAGGTCAGGTACAACTGCGCCATCGACTTGCCACTGACCTGGTTTCTCGGCGTCGAGGCTTACCGTTCGACTGCCCAGGTGCGACCAAGACCAGACCTGAGCCGCCGCGGTACGCCATCGTTCGTTGAGTGTGATCGCGTAACGAACGACCCATGGATGACCGCCTTCAGTCGCCACCGTATGCCCATCAAGGTGGTATCCGGTTTCATCGGCGCTAAAAAACACCGCCTCGAAACCCTCGCGTGAGCCATGGTGATGCCAGGTCGCATTCGCTGGAAGATCTCTAAACGACAACCGAAGTCACTCCTCCTGAGGGGCCAAGGTGCCTTCGCCTAATGGGCAGACGCGAAAGCTCGGCATCCGGCCTCAACTGAGGGACTGGACCGCCACACCCCGTTCGCCCGCGGGCGCCACATGCACCGCTCGACCCATCGCGTGAACTCAAATTGCGCGTCCGTCGGGGAGACAGGACTCGAACCTGCGACCCCTGGTCCCCAGACCAGTCCTTATTTCCCGCCGCGTGCTGAGTTCGATTTAGAGTGCTTTCGTCGGGCAATGGTTGGAATGACGACTAGAGCGCGTCTGATGGAATCCGCTGGAATCGCGTCGGCCTACAAAGAGGTCTATGGGCGTACTGCATCTCAGATCCCACGGCATACTGTTCTTCCGAAGCGGTGTTCATGCAGCAGCGGCATGGTCGCGCAGGTAGCGGATAAAGCCCACGACGTCCTCGGGGACGAGCCGCCCGATGGCGCCGCTCGAGTAGACGCTCACGACGACGCGTCCGCCGGGGTCGAGCACGAACCCCGTGGATTGCAGATATATGGGTTCGGGGTTGACGAACGCCCCGGTCGCTGCTGCGATGGCCTCGGCGTCGGCGCTGTATCCGACGGGGAAGTTGAGACCGTGCTTTGCGATCAATGCTTGGGTCGTACTCTCGTCATCCACCGAGAGGGCGATCACCTTCGCGTCCACGTCGGCAAGGCCGTCGTGGGCTCGCGCGAAGGCCCGCAGCTGGCCGTTGCAGTATGGGCACCAGGATCCTCGGTAGAACAACACTGCAGTGAAATGGCCAGCGAACGCGTCCGGAAGCTGGAGCGCGGTCCCGCCGACCGGCATCACGGTGAGAGAAGGGAAAGCGTCGCCTGGATGCAGCAGAGTCATGTGTGGGTCTCCTTGCTGTGCGATCTGGTGGTCAGGTGGTGTCAGACACATCCCAGATCTCTCCTGTCGCGTCACGCTGCAGGTGCATGAGCAGAGACCGGGCAGGCTGTTCGGGGGCGATCAGTA
Organism: Candidatus Dormiibacterota bacterium; assembly: GCA_049287785.1. Classification (GTDB taxonomy): domain Bacteria; phylum Chloroflexota; class Dormibacteria; order Aeolococcales; family Aeolococcaceae; genus Palsa-851. The sequence continues at coordinate 3,156 of JBAQGL010000200.1, forward strand.
GGCCTTCGGCATACGAGCGCGCGAACCGCTCGTGCAGTCGCGCCCCAATTCGTGCTGGATCCTGGCCCCGGATCCACGCCGGCATGGCGGTGTCGACCGATCCGGGTCGGAAGGCGTTGACGGTGACGCCACTTCCGGCTAGTTCGGCGGCCAGGTTGACCGTGTGGGCTTCGAGGGCGGCCTTGCCGGTCGCGTAAGCGTTGGCTCCGATCATGGCGCCGGGATGCTCGGCGATGGCGCTCGACACGTTGACGATGCGTCCCCACTCTCGGTCGAGCATGGCCGGGAGCAGCGCGAAGCTCAGCGCTGCGACGGCCACGAGGTTGATCGCGATCGCCGCCGCCCACTCGTTTGGCTCGACCGTGACGCTCGCACCGAGCGGCCAGACAACCGCAGCGTTGTTGACAAGGATGTCCACCGCTCCGAGTTCGTCGTGTGTGCGTCGCACGGCTCGCTGCAGTTCGTCCAACTTGCCGAGATCCGCCGGGGTAACAAGTGCAGCTCGACCGAGCGCGCGCACCTGATGAGCTGTCTCGTCGAGCTCGTCTCGGGACCGCGCGACCAGGGCCACCGTGACGCCGGCACCAGCGAGCTGCAGTGCAATTGCACGCCCGATTCCTCGTCCCGCTCCGGTGACCAGCGCGGTCTTGCCCTCCAACGAGATATTCATGCGTGGTTGGTGGCGGCGTCGGCTACAAGTCTTACCTCGTGCGCGTCAGTCCGCCGGGGCGGCCGTGGAGCTACTCCGTCAACCGAGCGCCGAAGCGGATGAGTCGCCGGCTCACTAGAATCGGCTCATGGAGCCAGCGGAGCCGACCGCACGCGGCGGATGCGCGACGTTAGATGCAGAGCTCGATCCGGATTCTGCCGAGTGGCTCCGCTCGCTCGGCGGCAGCGCCCGCGAGAGTGATGCTGCCCAGATCCGACTCCATGCTCTGCTGTTGCACATCGCTCGCAGCGAAGTACGGCGGCGCAGCGGCCAGCTGAAGATCAGTGGACCCGAGCTCGATGACATCGCGCACCAGGCCGCAAACGACGCGCTGATGGCCATCATCGCGAAGATCGGGCAGTTTCGAGGCGATAGCCGCTTCACCACCTGGGCGTTCAAGTTCGTGATGTTCGAGGTCTCGACGAAGATCGGACGTCACTTCTGGCGCAACCCGACCGTGCCGATTGACGCAGCGCACTGGGAGCGGCTTCCGGATCGGCTCGCCCTCGACCCCGCCCAAGAGACTGAATGGCGAGAGCTGGTGGCCGCCTTGCACCGGCTGATCGACACGGTCCTGACCGACCGGCAACGTCGGATCTTCGTCTCGATCGTGCTCAATGAAGTCCCCGTCGACGCGCTCGCCGCCGAGCTCGGCTCGAACCGAAACGCCATTTACAAGGCTCTGTTCGACGCCCGACGTAAGTTACGGGCAGCGCTCGTCGCTAATGGGTATCTGGACAACAGCACTTCGAGGCGACCGTGAACGGCCAGTCGGCTCTGGACCGCTTCCTGCAGACCGATCCCCGGGATGTGGGATGCGAGGAGGCGATGCGATGGATGCACGTCTACGTCGAGTTGGTGGCCGCCGACCCGGCCACGGCGTCACGATACCCGGGGATCGCCGCGCACCTGCGTGCTTGCGGCCCATGCGCGGAGGACTTCGAGGGGTTGTTGGCGGCGATCGCGCCTCCCGCGACCTGAGCCGGAGGTTCCACACCGCGCCATGCTGAACACCGAGCGGGATCTGATGCGTGACTACCCGCAGGTGATCGTTCCCATCGACCACATCGAGCCGGTACCTCGGCGGATTCGCGCCGTCCTCGCGGGCGAGGTGGTGCTCGATTCCATTCGAGCGCAATACGTATGGGAGTCGCCCAACTATCCCCAGTACTACATACCGGTTGCGGACGTGAACCCGCTCCTGCTCGTCGATGAGAAGGCGACGGCGCGGGGGCGAAATGGGGCCGCACAACTCCACGGGCTGCGGGTCGGCGGAACGAATCGTCCGCGCTCGGTGCGGATTCTCACTCCGGATGCACCGAGCAGCCTGGCGGGCACCGCTCGTTTCGACTGGGACGCCCTTGACGCATGGTTCGAGGAGGATGAGGAGGTCTTCGTCCACCCCCGCAACCCATACACCCGTGTCGATGCGCTGCGGTCGACCCGTCACGTGCGCGTGGAAGCCGGCGGGACGGTTCTCGCTGAGTCGTCATCACCGGTCATGGTTTTCGAGACTGGTCTGCCTACGCGGTACTACCTGAATCGAACCGAGGTGCACTTCGAGCACCTGATAGCAACAGACACCGTCACTGCCTGCCCGTACAAGGGACGAACCAGTGGTTACTGGTCACTTCGCACAGGCGAAGCGACGCGGCACGAGGTGGCGTGGACCTACGACTTCCCGACGCAGCAACTCCTCCCGATCGCCGGGCTCATCGCCTTCTACAACGAGAGGGTCGACATCCGTGTCAATGGCACCCTCCTCCCTCGGCCGACGACGCAATTTTCCAAGTAACACGAGCGACCGCACAAAGCCTCGAGCTCACCGAGGACCGCGGGACGGACGATCAGCGTGTGGTTACCTCGGAGGACAGTGCTTGTGCCACCAGCGCAAAAGTGGAGCTTCCCCCACTCGGATGCCAACGCGTACCCGGCCGTTCGGATCGCATGGGACTGCCACGGCGCGTCCACGGACCAGTGAGAGACTCGTGACCTCGCCGTTCAATTCGGGCGCCAAGACTATCGTGACTGCTCGATGGAACCTGAAACAACCGCCGTGCCGGGGCGCGCGAAGTCGGAGTTCAGGAGTTGGCGAGCTGCACAGCTCGCAAACCGTCCCGGTGTCGTTCTCTGGCTCACGGTCATCGGCCTCGGCGCCGCGTTGCTCATCGCCGGGGTGCGGTGGCCACCGCTGGCACGACCGTCCTGGGTCTCGCCGCTCGGCCTGTTCTGGATCGTCGTCCCCGGAGCTAGCCTGTGCTGGTCCGGCGGGCTCGTAACACTGCTGATCGGCTGGCGGGACGATCTTGCGGAGGTCGCCATTCTGGGAGCGGCGATTTGCGTCCAGTCGGTTCTCGCGCTTGTGCACGGGCTCACGTCCCCGGGGGTGCTTTTCGGCCCGACCCATGTACTCACCACTGCAGTCCTGGTTGCCAACCCGATGGCAATGGCGGCGGCATCGCCGCTGCTCGTACCTCGTTTACGGTTCTCCGTCTGGGCGGCGCGTCATGTCCGCATCTGGACCGGGGCTTGGGTGGTCGCCTCCGCCGCAGTCGCCACCTGGTTCGTAGTCGCGCCGAATGCCGTCGCCGCGAGTGCCGGCGGCAGCGTCGTTGCCCTCGTCGTGACACTTCCCACCGTGGCAGCGGCATTACTGATATCTCTCCGCGAGCTCAGGCTGTACTGGCTCGGACGCCGGAGCGCTTGCCTCATGGCAGCGATCGGTGTCGCGCTGCTCGGACTCTCAGGGCTCGTCTGGCTCGGTGATCCGCCCTTCTCGGCCGCCTGGTGGGCCGCCCATGCACTCGACGTCGGGGGAGTCCTGGTCGTTGCTGCGGCCCTAATCGTCGGGTATCGACCCGACGGTTCCATCAGCTACGTGATCGCCCCGATCGTGACTCGCGATCCGGTGATCGCGCTTGAACTCGGGTTGTCGCCGATCGTTCATCGCTTCGTCGCCTCACTCGCCACCAAGGACGCGATCACCCGAGATCACGTCGTGCGCGTGGCCGAGTTGGCCATCCGATCGGGCGAGCGCGCTGGTCTGCGCGGGTCAAAGCTGCGCCACCTCGGGCTCGCAGCGCTCCTCCACGATATCGGCAAGCTGGACGTGCCCGACGCCATCATCACCAAGCCGGGACCACTGACCAGTGCAGAGACCCTGCGCATGCAGGTGCATCCGGCGGTCGGAGGAGAGATCCTCGCCGCCAGCCCGCTGCTCGCACGGGCCGCGCCATTCGTGCGTGCCCATCACGAACGCATCGACGGGGCGGGGTATCCAGATCGCCTGCTCGGAGACGAGATCCCCTTGGAGGCAGCGATCCTCGCGGTCTGTGATGCGTACGACGCAATGGCGCATGCGCGTCATTACCGCCGGGCGATGGATGCCACGACCGCGATCGCGATCCTTCGAGAGCACGCCGGCACGCAGTGGCTGCCGTTCGCTGTCGACGTCGTGGTCGCGACGATCGCGGAAACACCACCCGAGCTCACACCGATGCTCGACGGCGTAGGGCAGCTTCGAGCCGCAGAGGCACCGCGCGCCGCCGACTTCTGCACCGATGGCTTGCCCGGCAAGGTTTCAGAGGCGTTCCCCACCAGCTAACGCCTTTCATCGGGGCGTGACGCGAAGTCAAGCGAACAACAAACGGAGTGTTTCCGCCGCTGCTCCGCTGTTGCTCGCGGAGCCTTCAACCAGGATCGAGCGGTGTGCACTGAGATCAAATTCGGCGCCGATGTCGGGGAGACAGGACTCGAACCTGCGACCCCTGGTCCCCCAGACTAGTCCTTATTT
>JBAQGL010000201.1:0-2247 GCA_049287785.1 Candidatus Dormiibacterota bacterium
CAGCCGTTTCGGTGGGACCCACCAGCCGCTTGAGTCGCGCGTTGCCGTACGGTCTGACCAGTGATCATGAATGACCCCTTCGTTCAAATCTCTTCGCGTCTGAGTGCCCTGGAGGCCGAGCGGGATATCGCCGACACCATCAACCGCTATTCACACGCCATCGACTACGGGCTCGCCGACGAATGGCTCGACTGTTTCACGGCTGATGGGGCGATTGAGGTTCGCTCGACTGCCACGCGGAGTCCGGGTGATGAGTCCGGGTCGCCGCCTCTCACGCATGTGGGCCGACATGCCGGAAGAGAGGAGTTGCTTAAGTTCATCCGTGTGCAGAGCCGCCCGCCGGCCGCCTGGCACAAGCATGTCGTGACGCAGACCCGCATCCAGCTTGATGGTGAATCCGCAACAGCTACCAGCTACCTGATCCGCGTCGATGAATACGCAGGAAGGCTCCAGCTCTACTCGATGGGTCGGTACATCGACACGCTGGTTCGGTCTATCGATGGGCGGTGGCGGATCGCCGAACGGATTGTGGATTTGGAGCTGGTGAGTCCGGCGCCAGAGGCGCCTCGTCGAGGCGAACCTCGCTAGCCTAGGAGCATTAGTTTGTTGTTGGCAGGAAAGACGGCGGTCATTGTCGGCATCGGGCCGGGCGTGGGGGAAGCGCTTGCGCTCGAGTTCGCCGCACATGGGGCGAACCTCGTCCTGGCGTCTCGATCGAGCGCCAGCGTGACGTCGTTGGCCAAGCGACTAGAAGGCGCCTGCTCGACGGCGATTGGGATCCAAACCGACATCACACAACCGGACCAGTGCATCCGCCTGGCAACCGCCGCGGCAGAGGCGTTTGGCAGCATCGATGTGTTGGTCAACAACGCTGTGCAATACGGGTCGAACCGGCTCATCGAGAGCACGGCTTCGGACGACTGGCGAACGGTTTTCGAGGTGAACGTCTTCGGGACGATGAACGCGTGCCGCGCTGTCCTTCCTGCGATGAAGGCGCAGGGAAGTGGGTCGATCATCTTTGTCAACACGCAGCTGATTCGGCAGTTCAACCCCGATTTGCGGCCGCAGGGCGAATACGCTTCATCCAAAGGCGCACTCGAAACGGCCGCTCGGCACCTCGCTGGAGAGGTCGGCCCACAAGGAATCCGCGTCAACAGCATCGTGCCGGGCTACATCTGGGGTCCTCGCCTCGAAGGCAGGCTGAAACGCGAGGCTGCCGAGTCCGGGCGTGCGCCGAGCGAGCTCTACGAAGGCATTGCCCACCGGTTGGCTCTACGGACGATTCCAACCTCAGATGACGTTGCTCGAGCGGCCGTCTTCTTTGCCTCGGACCTGTCCCGGGCCGTCACCGGCCAGTCTTTGGATGTGAACGGTGGCGAGTACATGCACTGATGTCAAATTGATCGGTCCGCCACTCGTCTTCCCGCTCAGTAGTCCGTGCAAAGCCCGGCGCGGTTCTGGTGCAGGAGATTGATTGGGTTCTCTCACGCCATGGAGGGGGCGCCACCGCTGGCGCCCTTCTATGCAGCCTCATCGAGATCTCGCATGCGGCACGATGTCGTGATGCCCGCCCAGCTTGAGCTTGATCCCCGGGGCTGATCGTCGGGAATGTTTGGTCCCGCCAAGCACGATCAGCGTCCGGGTGCCATCACAGAACAGCGGCCCGTGCGCGTGGTGCACTCCCCCATACATGCCTGCCAGACAGCGAACCGCGCCAAAGTCCCGGACGCTATCCTGAGGCGAGCGCTTTCGCGCTGGCAAACTCCGCGTCGGTGAGTATGCCATGCTAGCCTTACTACCCGGGTAGTGAGGCCTATTCAACCGCCAATCGCCCACGAACCCACCGTAGGACGATCGCCATGAAAGCTGCCGGAATCCGCTATATCGATCTCGTCAACGAGGTGACGGCCCCGCTTCCACCATTGCCCATTGCCGAGATGGGTCTTCCTCCATTGACGCCACTGCCGTCTCCACTCGAGGAGGCGACGGTGATGATGGTGAGCAGCGCGGGAGTCCATTTTCGTTCGGACCCGCCCTTCGCTCCTGTCGATGACCTGAGCTTTCGGCGCATCCCAGCCGGCACTCCCGCTGCGCTGATTCGCCCCAGCCATCCAAGTCCGATACGGAGACCCGGACTCATCGACATCAATGTCGTGCACCCGGCGGAGCGACTGTCCGAGCTCGTCGCTTCGGGGCGGATCGGTGCGGTCACCGATCATCATCAGAGCATTCTCGGCGCCATCAAAT
>JBAQGL010000202.1:0-4945 GCA_049287785.1 Candidatus Dormiibacterota bacterium
GGCCACCAGCGCCGCGGCGGTCGAGATGTTGAAGGTCCCGGCGCCGTCGCCCCCGGTGCCGCACGTGTCGACGGCCTCGACGGGCAGCGTCACCGGCGTGGCGTGCGCGCGCATCGACTCGACCATCCCGGTGAGCTCATCAACCGACTCGCCCTTGGTGCGCAGCGCGGCCACCAGCGCTCCCACCAGGACCGGCGACGCCTCCCCCTGCATCATGGTGTCCATCGCCGCGCGCGCGGTGGGGACGTCGAGAGAGCGGTCCGACACCACCGTCTCGAGTGCCTGCCGCAGCACCTCCGCACCCATCGCGGGCGACGGTAGCACCGAGCGTGAGCAGCGCGGTCCATATACTCGGAGGCGTGACCGCGCGCACCCTTGCACCCTTCGACCCCGAGGTCATCCGCCCATGGCGGCTCGGTGATGGACCGCGGGGAGCGCTCCTCATCCACGGCTTCGCCAGTACGCCGCCCGAGTTGCGCCGCCTCGGCGAGGTGCTGGCGGCCGGCGGCTTTCAGTGCTACGCGCCGATGCTTCCCGGCCACGGCACGACACCCCAGGATCTGGAGCGAACCCGATGGCAGGACTGGGCGGCCGCCGTCGCCTCGGCCTTCGATGAGCTTTCCTCGCGGTGTGATGACGTCGTGGTTGCCGGTCAATCGATGGGCGGCACGCTGGCGCTGCACCTCGCGGCACACGATCTGCGCGTCCGCGCTGTCGCGACTCTTGCGGCGCCGATCTGGCTGAGCGGGCCGCTGCCGCCATTGCTGCCGCTGATCAAGCACGTGGTGCGCTGGCATCGTGCAGGCGCCGACGTTGACCTCTGGAATCCCGACGCGGTCGAGGAGCTGCACAGCTACGGCATCCGTCCGACCCGAAGCATCGACGAGCTCCGCCGTGTCTGCGCGGTGGTGCGAAAGGAGCTGGCCGAGGTGCGCGCACCGGTGCTGGTTGTGCACGGCGAGCGCGATCGATCCATCGATCCCCGTTGCGCTCGAGAGATCGCGCGGCGTCTCGTCAACAGCAAGGCGGTGCAGCTCGAGATGCTGCCGCGCAGCGGCCACGGGATTTCCGTCGACGTCGATCGTGACCGCGTCAGCGATGACATCGTGCAGTGGTTCGAGCGGTTCGTCCCGGCGGCGCGAGCCTCTGCGGCCGCAGGACGATGACTCAGCCGGAGTCGCGCGAGGAGTCGAGCAGCCGCGCAGCGATTTCCGGGTCGAGGACGGGATTCGCCGGGGGGCCCGCATCGAGGTCGCGATGACGTTTCGAGGTGTGGCGTTGCGTCACCGGCGCGCTTTCACGCGCGGTGTCATGAATCACGTCACCGCAGCCGGCACACCGAAGCACGGCGGCCGACATCCCCTTGCCCGCGTACTCGCGATGCGAGAAGCGCAGGTCGCCGCCGCATTTCGCGCAACGCCGGCGAGGCTTGCTTTCGCGGGGGAGGTCGATGCTCATCGATTCAAGCCTACGGCCTTGTCGGCGCCATGAGCTTGGATACCGACGCACCGGACCTCGTCGATCGGCTGCGACTGGCGGTTCGCGATCCGGCGGGTGTGCCGATGGCGCCATACGGCCTGCGACCGGCATCGGTGTTGCTCCTGTGCGACCCGGCGACACGAGGCGTCCCCCTGCTCTTCGTGCTCCGATCGGAGGAGCTTCGCCAGCACCCCGGCCAGATCGCGTTTCCCGGTGGAGGAGCCGAGACCGCTGACGCCGACGTGGTGGCGACGGCGCTCCGCGAAGCCGGTGAGGAGTTGGGAATCGGGGCGGACAGCGTTGAGATTCTCGGCGTGCTGACCCCCTTCTCGACGGTGGTCTCGGCACGGTGGCTGACGCCGGTGGTGGGCCTGCAGCGCGGCCCAATCGAGCTGAGGTCCGATGATTTCGAGATCGCCGAGTGGTTTCATGTCGACCTGGCGGACCTCATGGTGGCGCCGCACACGGTTCGCGAGATCGACCGCAATGGTCTGCGCGGTCAGATTCACTACTACGAGGTGGCCGACCGGACCATCTGGGGCGTCACCGGAGCGATCGTGCACGAGTTGCTCGAGCGTCTCGGCCGGACCGACTGACCTCAGGCCGCCGCGCCCGCAATCTTCTGATCCTGGGCGAGAGCGACCGCCGCGGCGAACGCCGGATCCACCGGCGCAGCGGAGTTGACCACGAGCACGACCGCGATGACATCGCCGTCCTGAAACGCGACGCCCACCTGGCTGTAGCCAGTCAGGGTCTTGCCGATGAACTCATCCGCCTGGCAGCCGAGGCGACCGAGCGATGTTGCGGTCGTGGCTGACACGAACTGCTTCTTCGCGGCATCGCGCAACTGCGGATAATCCGCGCTCGCGGTGAGCGCGGAAGGGTCGAGAACAACGTCATCCTCGATCCGATATGTGTTGCCCACATTGGCAAAGCCCCGCTGGTCGCTGTTCGGCGTGTTGTTCATCTCGCCATCGGTGATCTGGTGCAGCACGGGGCCGCCGGACGGGATCCCACCGACGGTGAGCGCCAATTGGGTGACCGGTGAGGTTGACGAGCTCAACTGCGGATTCGCACAGTCCGACGCCGAAGCTGAGGGCGCCAGCAGTCCCGACGTCGGGTCGGACGACGATGCCGCGATATTCGCGACATCGCCGCATCCGGCAGTCGCGACCGCGACGGCGGCGCAGGCGCCGGCCACCAGTGTTGTACGCATAACGAAGCTCATTCTCGACACCCCTCCCAAGCACCGTAGCACAGCGTTCCCCCGTCAGCGGTAACGCGGATGCACCACAAAGGGGTTGGCGCGCATCTCCTCATCGACGGTGGTGCGCTGCCCGTGGCCGGGGTAGACGACCGTCTCCGGAGGCAGTGTATAGATGCGGTTCTCGATCGAAAACATGAGCGCCGGCCAGGATCCACCGGGAAGATCGCAGCGACCCACGGCGCGATGGAACAGCGTGTCGCCGGAGAGAAGGTCGGTTCCAATCCTGAAGCACACCGACCCGCGGGTGTGCCCCGGCGTGTGCACAACCTCGATGTCGAGGCCATTCCAGCGAAGCACTTCGTGGTCGCTCAGGTCCTGCTCACACACGATATCGGGCAGATCATCCGGAACACCGGGAAGGTAATGAACCGCCTCGAGCTGCTCACGATCATCGGGATGGATCGCGGCCTCACAACCGAACGCGGCCTTCAGCGCGGGCACGCCGCTGACGTGGTCGGGATGCCCATGGGTGAGGAGGATGCGATCGCAGCGCAATCCGCGTTTTTCCAGAGCGTCGAGTGTCTGCGGGTACTGCAATCCCGGGTCGACGACGAGCGCGTCGGCGGTATCGCGCCTGCGCAGCACGTAGCAGTTCTGATCGAACGTCGGGTCGACGACGATGGCAAGCTCGACGAGGTCGCGCAGGGTATCGGTCACGACCGAAAGACTACGCGGGGTTGGCGTTGATCGGGCCCAGGACGTCGGATGCCGTGATCGGCAGCACGAACCCTGCACCGTGCCGCTCACGCCGCCGTGGCGCGTCCGACTCGACGAGCGCGCGGTCGAGAACCTCGCCCACGTTGTCCACCGGCACGACCTCGATGGCGTCGAGGATTTCCTTCTCGATCTCGTACAGGTCGCGGACGTTCTTCGCCGGCAGGATGAAGGTCTTCAACCCCGAACGGTGCGCAGCGAGCAGCTTGTCCTTGACGCCACCGATGGGAAGCACCTTGCCTCGCAGGGTCACCTCGCCCGTCATGGCGAGGTCGCGGCGCACGCGGCGCCCCGACGCCACCGACACCATCGCAGTCGCCATGGTCACACCCGCAGAGGGTCCATCCTTGGGAATGGCGCCTGCGGGGACGTGGACGTGGATCGCATGCGTGTCGAAGAAATCTCGAGGAGCGCCGTACTCGACCGCGTGGACCTTCGCCCACGACAGTGCTGCGCGGGCGGACTCCTCCATCACGCTGCCGAGCTGACCGGTCAGCACGAGCTCGGGCTTGGTCTCGATTGCGAGCGCCTCGACGGTCACGATGTCGCCGCCGACCTCGCTGACCACCACCCCGGTCACCGCACCGACCTCGTCCTGCTCATGCGCTTCGCCGTAGTCGTGGCGTCGCGGACCGAGCAGATCTGAGAGGTCCTCGGGGGTGATGACCACCGGCGGCGTCTCCCCTGCGGCGAGCTTCCGCGGCACCTTGCGAGCGACTTCGGCGATGGTGCGATCAAGCTGGCGGACGCCGGCCTCCCGCGTGTACCCGTGCAGCATCGCGATGATGGTCTCGCGCGGAATCTGCAGCTCACTCGCGTCGAGCGAATGTTGATCGAGCTGGCGCGGGACCAGATGCCGTTCGGCGATCTGCACCTTCTCCTGCTCCGTGTATCCCGTGATGCGGATGATCTCCATGCGATCGCGGAGCGGCGGGCTGATCGTGTCGACAATGTTCGCCGTGGTGATGAACAGCACCTGCGAGAGGTCATACGGAACCTCGAGGTAGTGGTCGCTGAATTCCCAGTTCTGCTCCGGATCCAGCACCTCGAGCAACGCCGCCGACGGATCACCACGGAAATCAGCACCAACCTTGTCGATCTCGTCGAGCATGATCACCGCATTCCGCGTCCCCGCCGTCCGCATCGACTGGATGATCCGTCCGGGCAACGCCCCGATATACGTCCGCCGATGACCACGGATCTCAGCCTCGTCGCGAATGCCGCCGAGGCTCATTCGCACGAACTTGCGGTCGAGAGCCCGTGCGATGCTTCTTCCGAGCGATGTCTTGCCGACGCCGGGCGGGCCTACAAAGCACAGGATCGGCGTCTGAAGCGTCCTTCGCTTGGGAGCGGACGCGAGTGCGGCGGGTCCTGTCGGCACGGGGTCCCCTCGCCGCTCAGCTGCCCGGTCTGACTCCTCGTCGTCTTGCGTTCTGGGAACGTCTTGCGCGGCGCCGGTCAGCAGGTCGGCGCTTCCCCCCGTGC
>JBAQGL010000203.1:0-6807 GCA_049287785.1 Candidatus Dormiibacterota bacterium
CACCGAGCCCGAGGTCTGGAATGCGCAGTGGGCGGTGAACGTCATGGCGCACGTGTACGCGGTGCGGGCTGTGCTCCCCGGCATGCTCGAACGAGGGACCGGCTACCTCGTGCACACCGCGTCGATCGCCGGCATCCTCACCAGCCACGGCAACGTCACGTACGCCACCACCAAGCACGCCGTCGTCGGTCTCGCCGAATGGCTGTCGATCACGTATCACCACCGCGGCATTCGCGTCTCGTTGATCGCGCCGCTCGGTGTGCGGACCCCCATGCTGGAGCGCGCCGATCCCCGTTTTGCCGCCGCGGTGGCGGGTCCCATCAAGGAGCCCGAGGAGGTCGCGCAGTCGGTGGTGGATGCGATCCGCGATGAGCGCTTCCTGGTGCTCTCCGATCCGATCGCGCATACCTGGATCCAGCGCAAGACCGATGATCCCGAGCGCTGGCTGCGCGGGATGCGCAGAGTGCAGCAGCAACTGGAGGAGAGGGCGGTACCCCCAGGTTAGCCGGCCGGGTTGGGTTCCAGAACGATGTCGATGTCCGTGGTGTACCAGCGTCCGCTCATACCCGAACCCTCCGCTGCATCGCTCGGGTCGTGCACCGCAAACGTGCGCACCAGCGACGGCTTGACGCCGAAGACGGCGTCGGATTCGAGGTACCGGCTCTCCGAATCGAACACGTGCGTCGTGACCGGGAGGTGCCCGTCCGCCGACACCATGAAGTGGATGTGCGCCGGGCGCCACGGGTGCCGTCCCGTTGCCTGCAGCATCCTGCCGACCGGACCGTCGTCGGGGATCGGGTAGTCCACCGGTCGGACCGTTCGAAACGCGAAGGCGCCGTCGCCGTCGGTCCGAAACCGGCCGCGCAAGTTCTCCGCGGCCTGGGCCTCGTCCTGCACCGCATACAGTCGATTGGTCGCGTTGTGCCACACGTCGACGGTCGCGCCGGGCAGAGGGCCGCCTGATGTGTCCCGGACGTGACCGGTGACCAGCAGGGGTTGATCACCGAGATCGTCGGTGATCGCATCGCCGTTGGACCGCCACGGTGCACCTTCGACGTAGAACGGGCCTTGCACCGTCGACTCTGTCGCGGTGCTTGCGGCGCCATGGTTGATGAGGTCGACCAGCATCGACAGCCCGAGCGTGTCCGAGAGCAGGATGAACTCCTGGCGCTGATCGGTGGTGATGTGTCCGGCATCGGTGAGGAAGCGGATGCCCGCCATCCATTCCACATCGGTGAGTGACTCCTCGATGGCGAACTCGTGCAGATGCCGGATGAGCCCGGCGACCAGCGCACGCAGCCGTGCGTCGGAGCAGTTCTCGAGCCGGTCGATCACCTGCCTGGTGAAGTCACGTGCGGTCGTTGTGGCGGGGGTCAGCGTGTCGCCCATTCATACCCCATGTCGTCGGCGGCACCCCAGACTACTGTTTGCGGCACCGAGAAAGCTATGGTTGCCCTACGAGCGTGCGCTACGCGAACACGTTGATCTGTGAGCATGGCTGAGATCGTCTCCCTGCACGACGGCATCGCCGCGGTCGTCCACGATGGGGACATGCTGGTGATGGAGGGGTTCACGCATCTCATCCCCTTCGCCGCCGGCCACGAGATCATCCGCCAGGGACGTCGCAATCTCACCCTGGTGCGAATGACCCCGGACCTCATCTACGACCAGCTGATCGGGATGGGGTGTGCCACCAAATTGATCTTCTCGTGGGGCGGCAACCCGGGCGTCGGCTCGCTGCACCGGTTCCGCGACGCGGTCGAGAACGCATGGCCGCATCCGCTTGACCTCGAGGAACACAGTCACGCGGGGATGGCCAACCGATACGTCGCCGGTGCGAGCGGCGTGCCGTTTGCCGTGATGCGCGGCTATGTGGGCACCGACCTCGCCGCCCAGACCGACACCATCCGTCCGATCACGTGCCCCTTCACCGGCGAGGTGCTCACCGCGGTGTCTGCGCTGTCACCCGATGTAACCATCATTCACGCGCAGCGCGCGGACCGCGAGGGCAATGTGCAGATGTGGGGCATCCTCGGCGTGCAAAAGGAAGCCGTGCTCGCCGCGAAACAGTCGTTGATCACCGTCGAGGAGATCGTCGACAGCCTCGATCCGCAGCCGAGGGAGGTCGTGCTCCCATCATTCGCCACCACCTACGTGGCGTTGGCTCCGGGCGGGGCGCACCCTTCCTACGCACAGGGATACTCGTTGCGGGACAACGCCTTTTACAGCGAGTGGGACGCGATCAGCAAGCACCGCGAGACGTTCCTCCGGTGGATGGACGAGAACGTGGTTCGCCGGGCACCTGCGGCGTGACAGTCGCTTACACCCCCGACGAGATGATGACCGTCGCGGCCGCACGGCAGCTGCACAACGGCACCGTATGCTTTGTCGGCATCGGCCTGCCGAGCACTGCTGCGAACCTCGCCCGCGAGACCAGCGCGCCCGACGTTGTGCTCATCTACGAGTCGGGAACGCTCGGCGCGAAACCGGATCGCCTGCCGCTGTCAATCGGCGACGGCATCCTCGCGGAGACCGCAGTTGCCGTGGTGAGCGTGCCGGAGGTCTTCAACTACTGGTTGCAACCCGGCCGGATCGACGTCGGCTTCCTCAGCGGCGCGCAGATCGACCGCTACGCCAATATCAACACCACAGTGATCGGCGCCGACTATCGCCACCCCACGGTGCGGCTTCCCGGCGCGGGCGGTGCTCCCGAGATTGCCGCGTCGTGCCGCGAGGTCGTCGTGGTGCTGCGCCAGACGCCGCGGACGTTCGTCGATCGCCTTGACTTCATCACCTCGATCGGCTTCGGCCAGGGACCTGGTGACCGCCGCCGTCTCGGTCTCCGCGGCACGGGGCCGCGGGTGGTCATCACCGACCGTGGCATCCTGACTCCCGACCCGGAGACATGCGAGCTCACGCTCGTGAGCGTCCACAACGGATCGACCGCTGAGGATGCGCGGGCGGCTTCGGGCTGGCCGCTGGCGGTTTCAGCAGAGCTGGCGACCACCGAACCGCCGACTGCGGAAGAGCTCACGGTGCTGCGCCGTCTCAAGGCGACCAAGGGCACATGAGCGAGGAGGTCTTCATCCTGGACGCGGTGCGCACCCCTATCGGCCGGCACGGGGGCGCACTCGCCGGCGTGCGCCCGGATGACCTTGCAGCCGGAGTGATCGCCGGACTCGTCGAGCGCAGCCCATCCCTCGACCCATCGGCCATCGGCGACGTCGTGTTTGGGGACGCCAACGCCGCCGGCGAGGACAACCGCAACGTTGCGCGCATGGCGCTGCTGCTTGCGGGCGTGCCGCCGAGCGTCCCCGGCACCACCGTCAACCGGCTTTGCGGATCTGGGCTCGAGGCGGTGGTCGCCGCGAGCCGCGCGATCGCCGTCGGCGACCACTCAATCTGCATCGCCGGCGGAGTCGAGTCGATGAGCCGCGCGCCCTGGGTGCTGCTCAAGCCGGATCTCGGATATGCGCGCACCAACGAGACTCTCTGGTCGACGACACTCGGCTGGCGCATGGTCAATCACCACATGCCGTCGGACTGGACGATCTCGCTCGGCGAAGGCGCGGAACTGCTCGCCGCGAAATACGCCATCAGCCGCGACGAGCAGGACGCGTATGCGTTGCGCAGCCATCGCCTGGCGGCCGCGGCGTGGGATACGGGGAGATATGCCGGTGAGGTTGTCCCCGTCGACGGTATCGACCTCGACCGGGACGAGTGCGTTCGCCCCGATGCGTCGCTCGAGGCCCTCGCCAGGCTGCGACCAGCGTTCCGGCCGGACGGCACCGTGACCGCGGGGAACGCCTCGCCGCTCAACGACGGCGCCGCCGCGGTATTGCTCGGCGATGCTGAGGGAGCGCGACGCGCTGGCCGCCAGCCGGTCGCTCGCATCGTGTCGCGCGGAGTCAGTGCGGTGGAGCCGCCCCTCTACGGCATCGGGCCGGTCGCCGCCGCCCACGGGGCCCTTGCGCGCGCCGGCATCGGATGGAAGGACCTTGCCGTTGTCGAGCTGAACGAGGCATTCGCGGCGCAGTCGCTGGCGTGCCTGCGCGAGTGGCCGGAGCTCGACCCTGAGAAGGTGAACCCGAACGGTGGCGCGATCGCGATCGGTCATCCCATCGGGTGCTCCGGGGCGCGGATCATCGGCTCACTCGCGCACGAGTTGCGCCGGCGGGGTGGCGGGTTCGGCCTCGCGGCCATCTGCATCGGCGTGGGTCAAGGGCTCGCGGTGGTGCTGGAGGCGTGACGCCACCGGCGGCGCGCGCGGCGCATACAGGCCACAGCAGTACGGGGTCACGCTGACCGTGCCGGTCACACGCGCCGGCGACATCGACATGTACTACGAGCTGCATGGATCGGGCGAACCGCTCGTCTTGATCGGCGGGCTCGCGAGCGACATCTCGCAGTGGGGGTGGCTCACCGACTTCTGTGCGCAGACCCACCATGTGCTCGCTTTTGACAACCGCGGTGCCGGACGCACCGACAAGCCGGACGCACCCTACACGATCCCGATGATGGCCAACGACACCGATACGCTCATGGATGCCGTCGGCATGAATCGCGCGACGGTTATCGGGATATCGATGGGCGGCAAAATCGCGTTGGACCTGGCGCTCGAGCACCCCGACCGTGTCGCACGGCTCGTGCTGGTGAGCACCAGGGCGTCGGCGAGGCTCGACGGCTCCATGTCGCGCATGGAGATGCTCGGCGTGCTCAGCGGCCTGGTGTTCCGCGGGAAGTACCCCCAGCCGCGGTACGCCTTTTCCCGGCAGCGAGAGGCATCGCGATCCTTCGACTGCATCGACCGCCTTGGCGAGATCCATGTGCCAACCACCATCCTGCACGGGCGCAAGGACAGGATCGCCCCGCTTCGTGAGGCGGAGGCGATGCGACGCGGCATCGCCGGATCGCTACTCGTGACCTTCAGAGGCGGCCATCTCTTCTTCCTGATCCACGAGCGCAAATGGTTCTTCGACAGCCTCGCCGCCGCGATGACCGCTCGCTCACGTGTCGCCGGGTCGTGAGCGAGACCTGGGTCGCGGCTCAGCGCGGCCGCCAGCGGCTGTGGCGTGTCTGCGCGGTACCCTCACGGATGAGCTGCAGCCTGGGCTTCGGGCCGTCGCTCCGACCTCCCTGTGGCTTGCGACTCCCTGCTTTGAATGGGTCCGGCCACTCCGCGCCCGGCCCGTGATATCCCTGGTCGGCCGCCGCATGGAGCGTCCACTGCGGGTCGTACAGGTGGGCACGTGCAAGTGCGCAGAGATCGGCTCGGCCGGCGAGGATCAGTGAGTTGACGTCGTCATACGACGAGATGACACCGACCGCGATGGTTGCGATGCCCAGCTCGTTGCGAATGCGATCCGCGTAGGGCGTCTGGTACGAACGCCCGAATGCGGGTTGCTCGTCCTTGATGACCTGACCGGTCGAGACGTCGATGGCATCGGCTCCGTGCGCTGCAAATGCCCGTGCGATCGCCACGGCGTCGTCGGCGTCGTTGCCCCCGGGATACCAGTCCGTGGCGGAGATGCGCACGGTCATCGGCTTGCGAGCCGGCCACACTTCGCGCATCGCGTCGAAGACCTCGAGCGGATAGCGGAGGCGGTGCTCCAGGGATCCACCGTACGCATCCGACCGCTGATTCGAGACCGGCGAGATGAAGCTGGACAGGAGGTATCCATGCGCGCAGTGCAGCTCGAGGAGATCGAACCCGGCGCGCTCTCCGGCCTCGGCCGCGTGGACGAACTGGTCGCGGATACGAGCCATCTCGTCGGTGGTGAGCTCGTGCGGCACCTGATTGGCGGGCGAATAGCGAACCGGCGAGGGTGCGACGACCTCCCAGTTGGCCTCCGGAAGCGGTTCATCCATGCCTTCCCACATCAGCCGCGTCGACCCCTTGCGCCCCGAGTGTCCGAGCTGCAGACCGATGCGTGCGCTCGTCCGCTCGTGCACGAAGTCGACGATGCGCCTCCACGCAGGCTCATGTTCGGGCGCGTACATCCCCGCGCATCCCGGCGTGATCCTGCCCGTTGCGGACACGCACACCATCTCGGTCATCACCAGGCCGGCGCCTCCCAGCGCCTTGCTTCCGGTGTTCACGAGATGGAAGTCATTGGGTACGCCGTCAACCGCCGAGTACATATCCATCGCCGACACCACCACCCGATTCTTCAGCTCGAGGTCGCGCAGCCGAAAGGGCTGGAACATCGGCGGTGTCGTCGCAGCGTCGGCGCGCGGTGGTTGTGCGTCAACCTGGCTCGCGAACCACGCGTCGACCTCGCAGACGAATTCCGGGTCGCGCAGGCGCAGGTTGTCGTAGGTGACCCGGCGGCTCCGCGTCAGGATGTTGAACGCGAACTGCATCGGATCCTGGTGGACGTACTGTCCGAGGTTCTCGAACCATTCGAGGCTCGCCTGCGCGGCCCGCTGAGTCGACACCACCACCGGCTTGCGCTCCGCCTCGTATGCCTCGAGCGCCTCCGCGACGCTCTCGCTCTCGTGCAGGCATGCGGCGAGTGCGAGCGCGTCCTCCATGGCGAGCTTGGTGCCCGATCCGATCGAGAAGTGCGCGGTGTGCGCGGCGTCACCAAGGATCACGACATTGCCGTGATGCCAGCACTGATTGCGCACGGTGGTGAAGCTGATCCACCTCGAGTTGTTCGCATGCACCGCGTGGCCCTCGAGGATTGGCGCGAACAGACGGCGTATCTCCGCGATGCTGCCGATATCGCTCTCTCCGGGATCGAACCTGCGCGTCGCGAGGGCTTCGAACCCGGCGCCGCGCCACACCGAGTCGTTCATCTCCAC